>NZ_CP025113.1:1246250-1557812 GCF_002831585.1 Bradyrhizobium sp. SK17
CCGCGTGATGTTGAACTCGTCGAGCAGCGAGTCGAGTTCGTGCTCGCGCTTCTTCCGCGAGGGCTCGACCACTTCGAGCACCGCGCGGATGTTCTGCTCGACCGTCAGGCCGCGGAAGATCGAGGCTTCCTGCGGCAGATAGCCGATGCCGAGGCGCGCACGCTGGTACATCGGCAGCTTGGTCACGTCGTGGCCATCGAGTTCGATCGCGCCGCGATCGGCCTTGATCAGCCCGGTGATCATGTAGAACACGGTGGTCTTGCCGGCGCCGTTCGGCCCGAGCAGGCCGACCGCCTCGCCGCGGCGTACATAGATGCTGACGCCGCGCACGACCTGCCGGCTGCCAAAACTCTTTTCCACGCTATGCACAGCCAGATAGCCCGGCCGCTTGATCAGCTGTGGCGCGGCCGCAGCGCCGCTCCTCGACGGAGCCTTGGCAGGCCGCGGGCGTGCCGTCGCAGCGGCCGGCTGCGAGCGTTGCAGCTCGACGCCGGGGACGGGCGCGGCGCGCGCCATCGGCGGCGCGTCGCGCACCGGGCTCGCCAGCATCTCGCCGAAAGGCTCGCCGAGCGACGTGATGTCGTCATGCGCGCGCGCAAATCCGGTGCTGCGTTTCGCAGGGCGCCGCCGGAACATGCCGAATAAATCCACCATCCCCGCTTCGCTTCAGCCTTTCACGGTGATCCCGCGACTTTGCCTGCGGACCAATCGATTCGCACGCCAACCTGCGAACATGAACTGGAAAACCGGATACCGGCCTTCCCGCGCGACAAACGCGGACGCGCTGGCGTAGATCATGCTCGAATAATACGGCAAAGCGCGGTCACCCGCGCCTTGGATGAGTGGATGCCCCCGCCCCGGCCGTCATGATTCCCTCTCGGAGACGCATCGTTCGGCCAGACCGCAGCAGTAGATACAGTCTCACCCCTCGTGCTTCAACCTCGCAGCCGCAAAATATTATCTAACTAATTGATTTTGCTTGACCTTACGTGAAGCTTCGTGGTCGCACTATTTCGACTTGCTGCCCGGCAGGAGCTGAAGCGGCGACGGCGCCGCCGGGGCGGCGCCAGGGGTGGCCGGCGTCCCGCAGCCGCCCTTGCCGTTCTGTCCGCCCTGGGACTGGATGAACAGTCCCTGCACCTTGCCGCTGTCGGATTCGACCCGCGAGACGCCGGTGGTCATGTCGACCAGCAGGCGGTCGCCGCGCAGCACGTTCTGGCACTGGGTCAGCACCACCTGGCCGCCACCGCCGCCGAGCATCGTGATCAGATTGGTCTTGGTGTCGAAGATCGCGGTCTCGCCGGTGACCACCTGGTCCTTCTGGGTCACCACGACATTGCCCTTGGCCTCGAGCCGCTTGATCGAGGATGCGCCGCCGGGGCCGGGCGTGGCCGATTGCATCGGCGCGCCCTTGGCCGCGGCCGCCGCCTTGGTGCCGGCCGGCGCAGGCGCGGGCGTCTGGGTCGATTTATCCTCGTAGAACACCACCAGGATCTTCGAGGTCATGGTGGTGTCGCCCTGCACGACCTTCACATTGCCGGAGAAGGTCGCCTCCTTCTTCTTGTCGCGCATCTCGAGCGCGGCGGCCTCGATCTGGATCGGCTGGTCACGGTTCTGCGAAAAGCCCTGCATGGCGTTCGGAACACCGGACATCGAGCCCTGCGCGAACGCGGCATGCACTGCGAACAGCGCGAGCAGGAAGGCCGCAATTGCGATGCCGTGCGGGAAGCGTCTCATCATCGAAATCATTTCGTGTTGGCGGATTTGCGCGCCTTCGGCGGCGCCGGAGGAGGTGGTGGTGGCGCGGCCTCGGCGGGCGGGCTCGCATTGTTGTCGCCGAGCTTGTCGAGATACATCACGACATTGCCTTCGAACCGCACGAGCTCGCCGCTGTTGTAGATTCGGAGCCTGTCGGATGTCAGCGTGCCCTGGAGCAATTTGACGTCGACATGCTCGTCCGACGACACATTGCCCTTGTTGATGTCGACGAAGGCCTGCGTCAGCCTGGCTTCATAGCCGGTGGACGATTGCAGGAAGATATCCTGGCGCAGGTCGAGCAGTTGCTTCTTGTTGTCGAAGAAGCCGGTGCGCGCATCCATCGTCACGGTCGACTCATCCTGCTGCGCGACCTTGGCGCGGATCGTCTTGAGCTCGACATGGTCAGGATCGGTGACGTCCTGGATCGCGGCCTTGGCCCACATCTCGTAGGGCCGGCCATCGGCGGAGAAGCCTGCGATGTGCGGCGATTCCATCGTGATCTTGGTGCCCGACACCACGAGGTTGTCCATCTCGACCGGCAGCTTGGGGATGATTTCGCGGAATGGATTGTAGACCGAGACGAAGATGATCGAGGCCATCGCCACTCCCACCACGGCCGGCACCGCGACGCGCAGGATCCGCACCATGCGGCTGTGCCGCGCGGCGGCGGCAAAGCGCGCCTCGAGGCCCGTCACATAGGCTGGATTCTGAACCGAATTCACCTGAGCTCCAGAGGCACGAAATTGCCCCTATTCTAGCCGGAGCCGCCCAATTATGCAGCCCGGACCTCGCGTCGCGCCCCTGCGGGAGACCACGCGTGAACAGTTTGGCCGAAACGGGGCGGAACCGGTTCCGCCCCGACGAATTCGCGCCCGATCATGAACGGGCGAAATCACGAATGGGCGAAGATGTCCTCGGCTTCCCAGCCATCGAGGTCCAGCCTGGCCCGTGTCGGCAGGAAATCGAAGCAGGCCTGCGCCAGCTCGGTGCGTCCCTCGCGCGCCAGCATGACGTTCAGCTTGTCGCGCAGCGCGTGCAGGTGCAGCACGTCGGAGGCGGCATAGGCGAGCTGGGCCTCGCTGAGGCTTTGCGCGCCCCAGTCACTCGACTGCTGCTGCTTCGACAATTCGACGTTCAGCACCTCGCGCACCAGATCCTTCAGGCCGTGGCGGTCGGTATAGGTGCGCGACAGCCGCGACGCGATCTTGGTGCAATAGACCGGCGCCGGCATCACGCCGAAAGTGTTGTAGAGCACCGCGACGTCGAAGCGCGCGAAATGGAAGATCTTGGTGATCGCAGGATTGGCGAGCAGCGCCTTCAGGTTCGGCGCATCGGTGTGACCCTTCGGAATCTGGATCACGTCGGCGGTGCCGTCGCCGTTCGACATCTGCACCACGCAGAGCCGGTCGCGATGCGGATGCAGCCCCATGGTCTCGGTGTCGATCGCAACGGAATCGGTGTAGCGCGAGAGATCGGGCAGGTCGCCGCGATGCAGGCGGATGGTCATGCTGTCAAAAACCTCGTCGAATCGCTCTTGGAACAAGCTATCGTTCTATTCGCCGGCAGGCGAGCGGGCATCAAAAGGGGAGGACGCCCGTCCCTCATTCCGCCGGCACGGCCGGCTCGGGGTGTAGCGCCATTGTGCAACGGAGACAATGGCTTGGCTCGCCGGTCGCGACCCGGCGTCGCTATTGCCAGCTGACCCGGAGGCCAAACCGCCCGGTGATGTCCTCGCGATGGGTGCTGTCCACCGAGGTGGTGTAGCCCGCGCTCGCATAGGCGCTGACCGCGCGATTGATCTGCGCGGAGACGCCGGCGCCGATCTCGACGGCGGTGCCGCGGCTCTGCACGCCGATCAGGTCGGTGGTGGCGAAGGCGATGCTGCGATCGTTCGCGGCGGTGTGCCAGAGATTGGCCTCGAGATAGGGACGCAATTCGGCAGTGCCGACGGTGAAGGTCGACGGAATGCGCACGCCGAGCCGGCCGGTCAGCGTATCGGCGCTGCCGGGCGCCACGCTGGAGAAGATGTCGTTGAAGCTGTCGAACGCCTGGCGTTGCCAGATCAGTTGCGCCTGCGGCTCGATCGCGAAGAAGCGATTCAGCGGAATCGGCACGCCGGCTTCGAGCGACGCCGCGACGCCGGTGCCGGACACCCGCGCACCGACCTGGCGATCCGATTGCGGGCTTGCACCATAAAAGCTGCCCATCAGCACCGCGTCGACGTACCAGCCCGACGGACCGATATGGGTCCAGTAGCCGCCGATGTTCTGGCTGTCGATCGAGAGCGTGCCGGTGCGGATGTCGTTCATGCCGAGCGCGAAGCCATTGACGGTGCCGTTGGCCCAGCCATAGGCATAGAAGAAGCCGGCACGATCATGATGCTCCGGCGCGGACTGAAAGCGCAGGATGTCGACGCCGACCTGCACGCCGGCCATGGTGCCGTCGAACGAAGGGCTGACCGTGCCGGCCCAGCTTTGCGAGCTGTGCGAGCCATATGCGCGCGCCCATGCGGCCGGCTGGTCACCGCTGCTGGTGAGCAGGGCCTGATCGCCCTGGCGCTGATGGAAGGTGCCGAGCGTCGCGAGCCCGAGTTTCTGCGCCACCTGCGGCAGCGCCGAATAGACCGCGGCTTCAGGCCGATAGAGCTGGATCGGCTCCGAGCCATCCGGCGGCGGTGTTGGCGTCACGGGATCGGGAGGGAGCGGCGGCGGCGTCACGCCGGGAGGCGGCGGGACCGGCGGAACGGGCGGCACCGGCGGGTTGGTACCCGGCAGCAATTCCGAGCGCAGATACCAGTTGTCGGCGCTGCCGGCCGATACGCCGCCTCGGAACAACATGTATTCGTGCGCGCCCGCAACCACCGCATTGGAGAGACCGAACGCGGCGGCGGACGTGGTGCCGCCGTTGATCGCCTGCACCACCAGGATGCCGTCGGCGGTGGTCTGCGCGCCGGCGCCGCCGGCATTGATCACGGTCATCGCCGTCGTGCCCGAGGCATTGCCGCCGGAGATCACGAGCCGATCCGATGGCGAACCATCGCTGCCGAGCACGCTGTGCAGATAAAGGCCGCCGCCGTTGCCGACATAGTTGCCGACGATGGTCAGGCTGTTCGCCGCCACGGCACCGCCATTGGTGAGGTTGATGACGCCGGCATTGGTAACGGTGATCGGCGGTCCGCCCGGAAACGGCGTAATCGACGGATTCGCGCCGTTGCCCGCCTGAAGGCTGGTGCCGGCCGCAATCGACACATTGCCGGTCAGCGAGGTCTGTAGCGTCAGCGTGCCGCTGTTGATGAAGGTGTTGGCGAAGGTGCCGGTGCCTGCCCAAGTCCAGTCGCTGCCTTCCATCGTCAGCGTCTGGAAGCGCGTGAACGCATTGTCGGCTGTGCCGCTGCCCTGCAGACGGACCTGATTGTTGCCGCTGCCGCCATCGGCGAGGCCGACGATCTGCGAGCCGGTCTGCAAGACGAGCGTCATATTGCCGTTGCCGCCCGCGATCGCGCTGCCGCTGTTGCCGGCGATCAGGCCGGCATTGACGATGGTGGTGACGCCGTTGAGCGTGCGGATCGCAGGGCCCGCTTGGCTGATGATCTGGCCACCGGCGAGGTTCTGGATCGTCGCGGTAAACGAAGATCCCACGGTGTTGGAGAATACGCCGTCGGAGTTGACGCCGCGCGCCTCGATGGTCCCGCTGTTGGTCAGGACGGCGCCATTGCCCTGCATGAAGACGGTGTTGTTCGCGATCCCGCTCGCAGGGCCGCCGGTGGTGAGCAGCGTGCCCGTGTTTGTGATGTTGGCGAGTTGGCCGACCGAATAGATCGCACGCGCGCCCGCGCCCGCCGTCGTGATGGTGCCGCTGTTGTTAAACGTGCTGTTGTCGCCGGTCTGCACGTAGAGCCCGTGCGACTGCGGTCCCTGGGTAGTTATCGTTCCGGTGTTGATCAGCGTGTTGCCGCTGCTCGGCGAGAGACCGGTGATGGCGAGGCCGCGCGAGGCGCCGTTCTGCGTCGTGATGGTGCCGTTGTTCACCAGCGTATTGCCGTTGCCGCTGTCGGCGATGGCATTGCTGCCGGCGCCGCTGGTCGTGATCACGCCCGACGCGCCGTTGGTGAAGACATTGCCGTCACCGCTGCCGAAGATTCCAGTGCCGCCGCCGCTGATGGTCAGCGTGCCGTTGTTGGTGGCGGTGCTGCCGGTGACGAGGCCGACGGCGGTTGCACCCGCGCCGGGCGTGATACCCGCGCCCTGCAACACGCTCACCGTGACGTTCGAGCTGCCGGCCGCGGCCTGCACGCCTGCGGGGGAGGGGTTTGGTGCCGCGGTCGAGCAGGTCACCGTCTGACCGCTCACCGGCGCGAGATTGTCGCAAGCGGCAAGCGCCTGCGAGGCCGACAGGAGATAACCGCCACCCAGAGTGCACGACAGGATCGCCGCGAGCCGCGATGAAACCATGCCCTTCTCCACCTTCGGCGCGAAGCTCCGGCTCGCGCTCCTGCTTCCCCTGCCCCGCTCTCAGCGTCGGCTGATTCGCTCCATTCAGGCTGGAAACGATTTGCGGCGACCTGTTGCGCGACCGCCACAGACGGAACCTTTGGATGTGCGCTCCTTGTTCACACCCCTTGCGTGCATACGCTTCCGCGTCGGTGATGTACAGAGCAGGCGCGTCGCAGGCGCAGGCCTGCATCGCCGCCGTCCGATGGCGAGCGCTCCGCGCTTTCGCGAAACCGATTTCGACGGAACTTGTGATCCGCCACCCCGTGAAATCGGCCTGCGCCGTCCCTATCTGTTGCCAGCCCGTATCCGCCCAATGAAAAGAGCCTCATGTCGGAACAGACCATCGCCGCGCCGATCGACGATCAGCAGGTGCGCGGCTTCACGCGCTATCAATCGTTCCTGATCGCGCTGCTCGCCTTCACGCAGTTCAATTTGATCCTCGACTTCATCATCATGTCGCCGCTCGGCGCCATCCTGATGCCGTCGCTCAACATCACGGCCGGGCAGTTCGGCGTCGCGGTCTCGGCCTATGCGTTCGCCGCCGGCATTTCCGGCATCCTCGCCGCCGGCTTCGCCGATCGCTTCGACCGCAAGCGGCTGCTGCTGTTCTTCTATGTCGGCTTCATGTCCGGCACCGTGCTATGCGCGCTGGCGCAGAATTTCCACGTGCTGTTGCTTGGCCGCATCGTCACCGGCCTGTTCGGCGGCGTGATCGGCTCCGTCGTGCTCGCCATCGTCACCGACCTGTTTCCGCTGCAACAGCGCGGCCGCGCGATGGGCGTGCTGCAAACCGCGTTCGCCGCAAGCCAGGTGCTCGGCGTCCCGGCCGGACTTTTCCTGGCCAATCACTGGAACTGGCACATCTGCTTCGTGGCCATCGTCGGCCTGTCGATCGTGGCGATCGCCGCCATTGTGCTGTTCATGGAGCCGGTCGACGGACACCTCAAGCTGCAACACGACGGCAACCCGTTCCGCCACCTGATCGCAACCGTGGGCCAGCCGCGCTACACGCTGGCCTTCCTGGTGACGACGCTGCTGGCGACCGGCGGCTTCATGCTGATGCCGTTCGGCAGCGCCTTCACCGTGCACAATCTCGGCATCGACATTACGCACCTGCCGACGATCTATCTGGTCTCCGGCCTGTTCAGCATCATCATGGGGCCATTGGTCGGCCGCGCCGCCGACAGGTTCGGCAAATATCCGACCTTCGTGTTCGGCTGCGTGGTGACCGTGATCATGGTGCTGACCTACACCAATCTCGGCCACGTCTCGCTGCTGACCGCGATCGTGGTCAACGTGCTGATGTTCGTCGGCATCTTCTCGCGCATGATCCCGTCGCAGGCGCTGATGTCGGCGATCCCCGACGCCAGCCAGCGCGGATCGTTCAGCGCTGTCTCCGCCTCGGTGCAGCAACTCTCGGGCGGACTGGGCTCGGTGGTCGCTGCCGCGATCGTCGCCGAGAACCCGGACGGCTCGCTGCTGCATTTCGACCGGATCGGCTACGTCGTCGTGGCGAGTTCGTTGTTCTCGATGATCGCGATGTACTTTGTGCAGAAGCCGATCGCGCGGCGCGCCGGGCGGCGGATCGTGTGAGGGCTTGTGTTAAGGTTTGCCGAGCTGCTGCCGGTCGCTTTGCCGGCGCAGATCGGTTGGTGCAGTGGCGTGACCACCTCGCCCGCGTAGACTTGGCGATGCCGGATCGGTCGCGTTAGGTCATGACGCCGCAGCCGTTGCCGAGAGTCCCAACGCCTCACGGTCTCATATCAACCGGCTCGGGCTTCATTGAACGTCGTCCAGCTTGACATTCTTGTTGTCGAGGTCGGGAAGTTTCTCGGTTGGGCGAGGCGGCGTGACTTTGACGCCGTCGTCATCGATGTCAATGACCGTCCGATCTTCGCCCATCAGCATCGGGCCGGTGTAACCGGCCTGGCGGATTTGCTTCACGATGATTTCGTCACCCGCCTTACCCGACAGATCCTTCTTCACGATGTGCGAAAGGACGGCGAGGCGCGGTTTCGATTCAGAGAATGCACGGGCTGCCTGTTCAGGTGAGGCGAGCTTCGACGCCACCGCAGCTCGGTGCTTTTCCGCCTCTGGGCGCGCCATCCATTCATCGCTGAATCCGACAACGTTGTGGACCAGCAAGTCCGCACCTCTCGCCGCGGTCACGACGTTGGGACTGTAGACCGTGTCACCCGACAGAACGACGACGCGATGGCCGTACTCGATCTTGTAACCGACGGCCGGATCGCCATCCCCATGCGACACCTTGAAGGCGCTGACTTTCAGTCCGTCCTGGTCATAGACCTGTCCGTCGGTGATCTCCGTGGTTTTCACGTCCATGTATTCGATCTTGTTGAAGCCATTGACGCCTCCCCGCTTCTCAACATCGCTGAACATTGCACGCATTCCCTTGATCATTTTGAGCGTGCCTGGCGGTCCCCAGACTTCCGGCGGCTTGTCACGCGCGAGTAGAAACCATGGCGTGATCCACAACGTCGGCAATCCTTCGATGTGATCGTTGTGGAGATGCGTCAGGAAAATCTTGGTGACCTCACGCGGATTGACGCGAGACTCGTAGAGCCTTTGCACGACACCTCTTCCCGCATCGAAGAGCAGTCGCTGCCCGCCGGCTTCGATGAGCGTCGAATATCCGTATCGTGTCGGATTGATCTCGGGGCCGCCGGTACCCACGAGCGTCACTCGCACGTGATGATCGACCGGCTGGGCTGCAACAGACGATGCAAGTCCGATCGCGGCCAATGCGGCCGCCAGGGCGGTGACGGCAAAGCGGGAAACCGACATTACATCATCCCATTATACAGTTTATCGAATGATAGTATCACTAGCTGCCAATTCCGCCAGTCCGGATTTTCCGGGACCCCGACCCACCGGCAAATGCCCCCGCACGCTCACTCGGCGCGATGCCGCAGCGTCAGCAATCCGCGCGATGAAGGGCACACCCAGCAGACGTCCGGGGCCGGCGGTATTGAGGTCGCCCTTGCCTGGGCTTGAGGCGTCGCAGTGATGGATTCATGTCGTTGCGGAGCGGCCTGACCGAGGCGTTGACCGCCTTGCCGCATACCTCCGTCGGGCCCGATCACGCCTCAACGGTGCCGCACGGACAGCAGCGTCGCCCAGCGGTGGCGCAACGCCCCGATAGGGGCGTGCATCTTATTGAAGGACAAGATGATTCAAGAGGGGTGGTGCCCAGGAAAGGACTCGAACCTTCACGGCCGTTAAGCCACTGGCACCTGAAGCCAGCGCGTCTACCAATTCCACCACCTGGGCGTGGGCGCGTTAGTAAGGTTCGGTTACGCGCTTGTCAAATTCAGGAAACGAAAAATCGAATACCCTGTACATGGTGGGGTCGATGGCGTATCGCCAGTTGGCTAACCCACGTCAATAACTCCCGAATCCGACAGGAATCCTCCCATGGCATCGAACCTGGACACCACAGTCACGGTCTTCGGCGGATCGGGGTTTCTGGGGCGGAACGTGGTCCGGGCGCTCTGCAAGCGCGATTACCGGGTCCGTGTTGCAGTGCGGCGGCCTGAACTGGCCGGCCATCTTCAGCCGCTCGGCCGGGTCGGGCAGATTCATGCCGTGCAGGCCAATGTGCGCTACCCGGCCTCGGTCGAGGCGGCGATGCGTGATTCGCAGGTCGCCATCAACCTGGTCGGCATCCTGGCCGAAGGCGGCGGGCAGAGTTTCGATGCCGTGCAGGTGAAGGGCGCCGAGACGGTCGCCAAGGCGGCGGCTGCGAGCGGCGGACGGATGGTCCATGTCTCGGCGATCGGGGCCGATGCGGATTCGCTGTCGGGTTATTTCCGCGCCAAGGCGGCAGGCGAGACCGCGGTGCAGGCGGCGCTGCCGTCGGCCACCATCATGCGGCCGTCGCTGCTGTTCGGACCCGAGGATCAGTTCACCAACCGCTTCGCGGCGCTGGCGCGCATCTCGCCGGTGCTGCCGCTGGTCGGCGGTGGCGTCAACACGGTGCAGCCGGCCTATGTCGCCGACGTCGCGGACGCCGTGGCTGATGCGGTCGACGGCAAGGCCAAGGCCGGCGCGACCTACGAGCTCGGCGGCCCTGAGGTGCTGACCATGCGCGAGGTGATGCAGATCATCCTCGAGATCACCCAGCGCGACCGCATGCTGATGCCGCTGCCGTTCGGCCTCGCCAAGCTCAAATCCTACTTCCTGCAATTCGCGCCGGGGCCGTTCACGTTGACGCCCGACCAGGTCGCGATGCTGCGCGTGGACAATGTGGTGTCCGACGCCGCCAAGGCCGCCGGCCTGACCTTCGCCGGCCTCGGCATCACGCCGGACTCGATGGAAGCGGTCGCTCCGCAATATCTCTGGCGGTTCCGCGCGACGGGCCAGTTCCAGAAGAAGAGCGCCTAAGCCGCTCTCTCCACCTGTCGTCCCGGCCTTGAGCCGGGACCCATAACCACAAATGCCCGAGATGCAGGACGCCAGGGCCACAGCCCTGCGCCACCGAGAAGGCTGTGGTTATGGGTCCCTGCTTTCGCAGGGACGACGGATAGATCGTCCCTACCTTCCCAGCGCCAGCGCGATCAGGCCGAGCGTGCCGACGATCACGCGCCACCAGGCGAAGAAGGTGAAGCCGCGGCGGGTCACGAAGTTGAGGAACGCCCGCACCACGATCATCGCGGTGATGAACGACACCACGAAGCCGACCGCGATCACGCTGAGATTGTCGGAGGTGAAGTCGGCGCGGTTCTTGTAGAAGTCATAGACGAACGCACCGACCATGGTCGGGATCGCCAGGAAGAACGAGAACTCCGCCGCCGAGCGCTTGTCGGCGCCGAGCATCATCGCGGCGACGATGCTGGCACCGGAGCGCGATACGCCGGGGACCATCGCCAGGCACTGCGCGACGCCGATCCAGAAATACATCAGCAGCGGGAACCGGGTCGCATCGTCCTCGTATACTTTCAGATCGAGCTGATCGACCCACAGCAGGACGGCGCCGCCGACGATCAGCGTGAAGCAGACCACCCACGGATTGAACAGGAATTCCTTGATGTATTTGCCGGCGATCAAGCCGATCACGACCGCCGGCAGGAACGCCACCAGCACACCGATCACGAAACGGCGGTCGTCGGGATTGGAGAACATGCCGAGCGCGACGCGCCACAATCGGTTGAAGTAGAGCACGAGGATCGCGAGGATCGCACCGAGCTGGATCAGGATCGCGAAGCTCTTCCAGAAATTGCCTTCGCCGAGATTGAAGAAGCGCTCCGCGAGCAGCAGGTGGCCTGTCGAAGAAACCGGCAGGAACTCGGTGACGCCCTCGACGATGCCGAGAATCACCGCCCGCAGCATATCCGTCATCATGATCTGATCTGCCCTGTGTGGAAAACCGGATTCTTCTCGCTTATTCGCACATTGGCCGCAATCGCAAAAAATCGTCAAACAATGGGTTACCCGGCCGATTTGCTGGGCTATAGCGTTTTTGTGACCCGCGCCATCCGCGGGATCAGCTACCGCTTTGCGTGCCGACGCGACATAGAGACGATCGGGGCCAGTCTGGCCAAATCACCGGTCCAAAATCACCGGTCCAGGTCGCACAGGTTGATGGTTTCTTAAGCGCCGCGAAACTACCAAGGGCTTCATGTATACGCTGTATCATCACCCGTTCTGTCCGCATTCGCGATTCATCCGCCTCGTGCTCGGCGAGTATGGCCTCGATCTGCGCCTGGTGGAGGAACGGGTCTGGGAGCGGCGCGAGGCGTTCTTGGCACTCAATCCGGCGGCGACCACGCCGGTGCTGATCGCCGAGGGCTTTCCGCCGATTCCGGGTGCACCCATCATCGCCGAATATGTCGACGAGACGCACGGCCTCGACGCCGGCGAGCGGCGACTGTTGCCGACCTCTTCGGCCGAGCGCGTCGAGGTGCGCCGGCTGATGGCATGGTTCAACGAAAAGTTCTTCGAGGAAGCCTCCAACCCGCTGGTGACCGAGCGGATCTACAAGCGCTTCATGAGCGAGGACAATGGCGGCGGTCCGCCGGCGCCCGACATCATGCGCGCCGCCAAGGTCAATGTGCGCTATCATCTGAGCTATATCGGCTGGCTGGCGAAGACGCGGAACTATCTCGCCGGCGACCGCCTCACCTACGCGGATCTCGCCGCCGCGGCGCATCTCTCGGCGATCGACTATCTGGGCGACGTGCCATGGAGCGAGGACGACGCGGCAAAGTCGTGGTACGCGCGGGTGAAGTCCCGTCCGTCGTTCCGCCCGCTGCTCAGCGAGTGGCTGGCGGGGGTGCCGGCATCGCGCACCTATGTGGACCTCGACTTCTGAACCCGGCGGTCAGGCTCTCTTCCTCCGATCTCAAGGCAGCGCTGCAACGCGAGGCGCGGGCGCTCGGCTTCGACAGTATCGGCATCACCGGGCCTGATGCGACCAGCGAGGCCGGCAAGTATTTTCTGGAGTTTCTCGGCTCCGGCGGCCATGGCGACATGGACTGGCTCGCCGCCAATCCGGAGCGCCGCGCCGATCCGCGCGTGCTGTGGGATGGCGTGCGCTCGATCGTCATGCTCGGCGTCAATTACGGGCCAGACGATGATCCGCTGAAGCTGCTCGCGCGCTGGTCGCAGGGCGCGATCTCGGTCTATGCGCAGGGCGACGACTATCACGACGTGATCAAGAAGCGGCTGAAGGTGCTGGCGCGCTGGCTTGCCACGACCACCGGCGACGAGGTGAAGGTGTTCGTCGACACCGCGGCCGTGATGGAGAAGCCGTTGGCGCAGGCGGCGGGGATCGGCTGGCAGGGCAAGCACACCAATCTCGTCTCGCGCGAATTCGGCTCCTGGCTGTTTCTCGGCGCGATCTATTCCGCGACCGAATTGCCGCGCGACGAGGCCGAGACCGACCATTGCGGCAGCTGTCGCGCCTGCCAGGAGATCTGCCCGACGGCGGCGTTTCCCGCGCCCTACAAGCTCGACGCGCGGCGCTGCATCTCGTATCTGACGATCGAGAACAAGGGACCGATCCCGCACGAATTCCGCAAGAGCATCGGCAACCGCATCTATGGCTGCGACGATTGTCTCGCGGTATGCCCGTGGAACAAATTCGCGCAAGAGGGGCGCGAGCAGAAACTCGCCGCGCGCGATGCGTTGCGGGCGCCCGATCTCGCCGATCTCGCGCGGCTCGACGATCCAGCGTTCCGCGCACTGTTCACCAGGTCGCCGGTCAAGCGCATCGGCCGCGACCGCTTCATCCGCAATGTGCTGGTTGCGATCGGCAATTCCGGTGACGCCGGCCTCGCCGGCGAAGCGCGGCGCCTGCTCGACGATGCAAGCCCGCTGGTGCGCGGCGCAGCGGTGTGGGCACTGTCGCAACTGATCGAGCGCGACGCGTTCGCGGCACTGGCGTCGCGGGCCGGCGGCGAGCCCGACATCACGGTGCAGCAGGAGTGGCGCGCGGCAGCCGCCTCTTGATTTCATCGCGCCGTTCCCGTCATGGTCGCCCGCCATGACAAACCAGCCTTTCTTCACCCGGCACGGCGACGGCTTCATGCCGACATCGGTTGCCAACGGTCCCTGGAGCCCGGAATCGATGCACGGCCGCGTCGTGATCGGCCTGCTCGGCTTCGTCATCGAGGAGCGCCACGGCTCCGACGATTTCGTGCCCGCACGTCTGACCGTCGACATGTTCCGGCTGCCCAACATCACGACGCCGGTCGAGGTGACGACCAGGCTCGTGCGCGACGGGCTCCGCATCAAGGTGGTCGAGGCCGAGTTCATCTCCGGCGGCACCAGCATGGCGCGCGCCTCCTGCCAATTGTTGCGCCGGACGGAAAATGCGCCGGGCAATGTGTGGTCGCCGCCGAACTGGCAGGTGCCGGCGCCCGCGGAGATTCCGAAGCCGGTTGATCCGAGGCTCGGCATGAACGGCAAATGGGAGACGCGGCCGATCACCGGCCGCATGGGTTCGCTCGGCGAACGCAGGCTCTGGATGAGCGAGGTGCGGGAGCTCGTCGCCGGCGTGAAGATGACGCCGTTCGTCCATGTCGCGACCGGCGCCGATTTCGCCAGCCCCTTTGCGAACGCCGGCGACCAGGGCCTTGGCTACATCAACAGCGACGTCACGATCTACCTGCACCGTTTGCCGGTGACCAACTGGATCGGCTTCGAGGTCGTCAATCACCACGCCACCGACGGCATCGCGATCGGCGAATGCTGGCTCTATGACGAAAAGGGCCCGATCGGCACCTCGACCGTGGCGGCGCTCGCCCAGCGCAAGCCGATGAGCAACCCGCCGCCGCCGTAGGCTCTCTCCCCTTGTCATTCCGGGGCATCGCGCAGCGATGAGCCCGGAATCCATCGGGCCACAGAACAAATGGAGAAGTGGATTCCGGGCTCGCGCTTCGCGCGCCCCGGAATGACGGCGGAGATTGTTTACGCCAAATGCCGCTTCATCTCCGGCCGCGCCTTCAGCGCCGTGCCCTGCTTGCCGACGATCTTGGCGATCCGTTCCGGTGCGAAGTTCAGGTCGACGAAGGCCGGCGCGGTGTTGGCGACCTCGTGGTACTCCGTGATCCTGCCGTCGCGCAGGCGCATGATCGCGACGCCTTCGAACATCGCACGCGCTCCCTTGGCCTCGGGCAGGGTCGAGCGATAGCTGAACGTGTAGCGCGCGTAGAGCGTCGTGCCGTCGCTGACGGGATCATGCATGACCCAGCGAAAATCGGTCGCGGTCCTATAGAACCAGTCGTCGATCATCTCGGCGATTTTGGCATGGCCCGCGAAAGCGCCATAGAACACGTCGTGATAGACGCCGTCCTCGGTGAAGAGATCAGCGAAAGCCTTGCCGTTGCGCTGCTCGACCGCGTCGCAGAACGCGCGCAGCATCGTCGTCGTGTCCATTGGCATCTCTCCAGACTCCTCGCTTCTTCTTCCCTCTCCCCTTGTGGGAGAGGGTGGATCGAATGAGCGAGAGCTCATTCGAGACGGGTGAGGGGTCTGTCTCCGCGGAGAGAACCCCTCATCCGGCACGGACTACGCATAGCCTATGTGTAGCATCGGCGTCCTTTGACGGCGGCCAAAGGCCGCCTATGGCCACCTTCTCCCACAAGGGGAGAAGGAAAAACGCTACCCGATCTCCGCCACCGCGGCGATGATCCGCGCGATGTCCTGCGGCCGCGACAGCCGGTGATCGCCGTCCTGGATCATGGTCAGCACCACATCCTCGGCCGGCAACCGGTGCACCAATGCGAACGCATGCTTCCACGGCACATCGGGATCCTGCGCGCCCTGCAGGATGCGCACCGGACAGCCGACATCGATCTTGGCTCCGAGCAGCAGATGATTGCGGCCGTCCTCGATCAAATTGCGGGTGATCGGATAGGGCGAGCCGTCGCCATATTCCGATGGCCTCAGCCACATGCCCTTGGTCTCGATCTCCTGCCGCACCTCCGGCGGAAATCCCTTCCACATCAGCTCTTCGGTAAAGTCGGGCGCAGGCGCGATCAGCACCAGGCCGGCGAGCTGTGACCGGCCGCCGCCGGCTTTGCCACGCCGAGCGATCTCGCGCGCTAACAGCAGCGCCATCCAGCCGCCCATCGAGGAACCGATCACGACCTGCGGCCCGCTGCAGAACTGCGAGAACACCGCCAGGCTCTCCTCGAGCCAGCGGCCGATCGTGCCGTCGACGAATTCGCCGCCACTTTCGCCGTGGCCGGAATAGTCGAACCGGACACAGCCGCGGCCGTGCTCCGCAGCCCAGGCGTCGAGCGCGATCGCCTTGGTGCCGGCCATGTCGGACTTGAAGCCACCGAGCCAGAACAGGCCCGGACCGCCGCCGGTTCGGGCGCGGACCGCGATCCGGCGCCGGGCGTCGGCTTCGCCAACCTCGATGAACGCGGGTTCCTGTTCGGATGCGGCGGTTTGGCTCATGGTTCGGTCACTCGCATGTCAGAGATCTGGTTTTCAATCGTCGCGCGGCGTCGGTCAACGGCAGCGCGCCGAGCCTTCAAGCCTCCCGAGCCTTGCGGAGCAGACGCGCCCGCTATATGTGCCGTGCGTGGCGAAAATGCCTCGCATTTGACGGTTTTGCCGCATAGAACGCGAGTTCGCTTGCCCGTCGCAGCGTCTTGCTTCAAAATATCCGCCTTCCCTTTCACAACTTTGGAGAGTTACCCATTCGCCGTCCCAATAGAGCCCCGCCCACAGTCGCAAAAGACGGGCCGCGCACCAATGATGAGATTCGCAACGCGCAGATCCAGCTGATCGATGCCGACGGTGTCAACAAGGGCACCGTCGAGACCATGGTTGCCATCAAGATGGCCATGGAAGCCGGCATGGACCTGGTCGAGATTTCGCCGAACGTCAGTCCTCCGGTCTGCAAGATCATGGACTACGGCAAGTACAAATATTCCGCGCAGAAAAAGGCCGCCGAGGCCCGCAAGAAGCAGAAGGTCGTCGAGATCAAGGAGATCAAGCTCCGCCCGATGATCGACGATCACGACTATGACGTGAAGATGCGCGCGATGCAGCGCTTCTTCGAGGAAGGCGACAAGGTCAAGATCACCTTGCGCTACCGCGGTCGTGAGATGGCGCACCAGGAGATCGGTACCAAGCTGCTCGACAAGGTGAAGGCCGACGTCGCCGAGTTCGCCAAGGTCGAGCAGGACGCCAAGTTCGAAGGCCGCCAGGTCGTAATGGTGCTGGCGCCGCGCTAATTCGAATTAGTTTGTAGTCGCGATGAAATGGCCTGTCAGGCGATCTGACGGGCCGTTTCTGTTTTGGTACCGCGGATGGAGCCATCGGGTCGCGCGAATGCCCGCCCGGTTGGGCTCCATCAGGGCTACGGGACCGGTTCCGACCCCGATTTCCCGCTTCAAACGTTGCAAAACCGCCGATCCTCTGTCATAAGCCGGGCCTTCGCCGCCCGGCTGATCAAGGGCTGCCGTGGCGACGTTCAGTGCAGGTTCTTTCAATTCGGGAAAAACCTCAGCACTTTCAACGCTCTAACGAGCATTTTAGCCGGCCGGACGCCTCTCGGGGCGATTTTCGTGCTGTGCGACAGGAGAGCTAAATGCCCAAGTTGAAGACCAAGTCGGGCGCTAAAAAGCGCTTCAAGGTGACCGCCACTGGCAAGGTCATGCACGCCCAGCGCGGCAAGCGCCACGGCATGATCAAGCGGACGAAGAAGCAGATCCGTCAGCTCCGCGGCACCCGCGTGCTGTTCAAGACCGACGGCGACAACGTCAAGAAGTACTTCTTGCCGAACGCCTGATCGCGCTCATTCGCTTGAACCCTGCCGCCCCTCGCGCGGCGCCCCGTCTCTTCCAGATCAAGGATTTCCGTCATGTCTCGCGTCAAACGCGGTGTGACCGCTCACGCCAAGCACAAGAAAGTCTACAAGGCCGCCAAGGGCTATTACGGCCGCCGCAAGAACACCATCCGCGTTGCCAAGCAGGCGGTCGAAAAGGCCGGCCAGTACGCCTTCCGCGACCGCAAGCGCAAGAAGCGCACCTTCCGCGCGCTCTGGATCCAGCGCATCAACGCCGCCGTCCGTCCGTTCGGCATGACCTACAGCGTGTTCATCAACGGCCTGTCCAAGTCGGGTGTCGTCGTCGACCGCAAGGTGCTGTCCGATCTCGCGATCCACGAGCCGGTGGCGTTCCAGGCGATCGCCGAGAAGGCCAAGGCCGCGCTGGCTGCGTAATTCTAGCGGGCTTTCGGGCCCGCTTTCAGCGCCTTCTGCGAATGGCGCTGCGAAACCTCTGCCCGGCAGAATGCGGTGAACGAGCGGTACATGGTACCGCTCTCGTTGGCGTATTTGTCGTCGCAGCGCTTGAGTTCGTGGGCATAAGCTCGCTTCTGCCCTGCGCCGAGGCCGGACAGGAAGTCCGCCTCGCACTTCTTCTCGACCACTTCGCCGAACTGGACGTCTCCGCTGGCGCCGTATTCGCACGCCCCGAAGATCTTCATCGCGCGGTTGCAGCTCGGCGCCTTCTCCAGCACTGCAATGATGTCGTCCATCTGGGTCGATTTGGCGGGACATTCCTCGGCCGCGGCATGCGCGGCGCCGAGCGTTAGCAGGACCGCTGGCACGGCCAGATAAGTTCGCAGCAACATCGCATGGGCCTCCTCGAGCTCCCCTTGGGTAACCCGGCCTTTGCGCGGGGTTCAATGCTGCCGGCCATCGGCCCGGAATGACCGGCTTTTTGCTTGACGTTACGGCCTTCGGGCGGCGACAACCCAGCCGCATTTTGGTGCATGGTCCGCGACGGGAGCCCCGGTTCTTCCCGCCAGATCAGGCACCGCTCAAGCGCAGGAATTGACCGTGTCCGACCTCGCAACGCTCGAAAAGTCCATCCTCGACCAGATCGCCGCCGCCGCCGACGAGGCTGCCCTCGAGGCCGTGCGCGTCTCGGCCCTCGGCAAGAAGGGCTCGATCTCGGCCTTGCTCGCCACCCTCGGCAAGATGTCGCCGGACGAGCGCAAGACCGAGGGCGCGAAGATCAACCTCGCCAAGGATGCGGTGACGCAGGCGCTGGCGGCCAGGCGCGACGTGCTGAAGGCGGCCGCGCTCGATGCGCGCCTCGCCGCCGAGACCATCGACGTCACGCTGCCGTTGCGCGAGGCGCCGGCGGAGGCCGGCCGCATCCATCCGCTGAGCCAGGTGTTCGATGAGGTCAACACCATCTTCGCCGACATGGGATTTGCGATCGCCGAAGGTCCCGATATCGAGACCGACGATTACAACTTCACCAAGCTGAACTTCCCCGAAGGCCATCCGGCGCGGGAGATGCACGACACCTTCTTCTTCAATCCGAAGGACGATGGTTCGCGCATGCTGTTGCGCACCCACACTTCGCCGGTGCAGGTGCGCACGATGCTGACCCAGAAGCCGCCGATCCGCATTATCTGCCCCGGCCGCACCTATCGCATCGATTCCGATGCGACGCATACGCCGCAATTCCACCAGGTCGAAGGCCTCGTGATCGACAAGGGGTCGCATCTCGGCCACCTGAAATGGATCCTGCACGAGTTCTGCAAGGCGTTCTTCGAGGTCGACCACATCAACATGCGGTTTCGGCCGTCGTTCTTCCCGTTCACCGAGCCGTCGCTCGAGGTCGACATCCAGTGCCGCCGCGACAAGGGCGAGATCCGCTTCGGCGAGGGCGAGGACTGGATGGAGATCCTCGGCTGCGGCATGGTGCACCCGAACGTGCTGCGCGCCTGCGGCATCGATCCCGACGTCTACCAGGGCTTCGCCTGGGGCATGGGCCTCGACCGCATCACGATGCTGAAATACGGCATCGCCGATCTGCGCCAGCTGTTCGAAAACGACGTGCGCTGGCTCAACCATTACGGCTTCAAGCCGCTCGATATCCCGACGATCGCAGGGGGATTGAGCTCGTGAATTCGGTTGCCGTGCCCGGCAAATATCATGGCCTGCGGTCATTCGCATTCGGCGACGGGCCGGAGCTCGCCGACGAGCTGCTCGATCTCGTGATCCGCGGTGTCAAGACCGCGACCTGCTGTACGCCGGACGAGCCGAACCTGTCGGCGCCGGGCGAGTGCTGGGTCGTGCTCGACGGCCGCGGCACACCGGCCTGCGTGATCGAAACCACCGAGGTAACCGCCCGCCGTTTCGGCGAGGTCGATGCGGGCTTCGCCCACGACGAAGGCGAAGGCGACCGCAGCCTCGACTACTGGCGCCGCGCCCACCGCGATTATTTCGGCCGGCAGGGCAAGTTCAGCGACGACATGCTGCTGATCTGCGAGCGCTTCCGTCTGATTGAAGTTTTGGACAATAGGTTGGCGTCATGAAGTTCACCCTCTCCTGGCTGAAGGAACATCTCGAGACCGACGAACCGCTCGAGAAGCTCGCCGACAAGCTCACCATGATCGGGCTCGAGGTCGAGCACATCGAGGACAAGGCGAAGCGGCTTTCGCCGTTCACCATCGCGCGCGTGATCTCGGCCGAGCAGCATCCGAATGCCGACCGGCTGCGCGTCTGCATGGTCGACACCGGTAACGGCGGCGCGCCGGTGCAGGTGGTGTGCGGCGCGCCGAATGCGCGCGCGGGCCTGATCAGCGTGTTCTCGCCGCCCGGCACCTATATCCCCGGCAAGGACATCACGCTCGGCATCGGCACCATCCGCGGCGTCGAGAGCCGCGGCATGCTGTGTTCGGCGGCTGAGTTGCAGATCTCGGAAGACCATGACGGCATCATGGAGCTGCCGGCCGATGCGCCGCTCGGCAAGGGCTATGCCGAATGGGCCGGGCTCGGCGATCCCGTGATCGAGATCAACCTGACGCCGAACCGGCAGGACTGCACCGGCGTGCACGGCATCGCGCGCGATCTCGCCGCCGCCGACATGGGCAAGTTCAAAGATTCCGGGATCAAGCAGATCAAGGGCGAATTCCCCTGCCCGGTCCAGGTGACCGTGGAAGACGCCGCGCTGTGTCCCGGTTTCGCGCTGCGGCTGGTGCGCGGCGTGAAGAACGGGCCGTCGCCGGAATGGCTGCAGAAGCGGCTGACCTCGATCGGCCTGCGCCCGATCAACGCGCTGGTCGACATCACCAACTTCATGACCTACGACCGCGCCCGCCCGCTGCACGTATTCGACGCCAAGAAGGTGAAGGGCAACCTCACCGTACGCCGCGCGAAGGATGGCGAGACGCTGCTCGCGCTCGACGGCCGCACCTACACGCTGGACAACAATGTCTGCGTGATCGCGGACGAGCACGGCGTCGAATCGCTCGCCGGCATCATGGGCGGCGAGGCCTCAGGCTGCGACGAGGGCACCACCGACGTGCTGATCGAATCGGCGCTGTGGAACGAGATCAACATCGCGCAGAGCGGCCGCAAGCTCGGCATCAATTCGGACGCGCGCTATCGCTTCGAGCGCGGCGTCGATCCGGCCTTCATGGTGCCCGGGCTCGAGCTCGCGACCAGGCTGGTGCTGGAGCTGTGCGGCGGCACACCGTCCGAGAACGTCGTGGTCGGCAAGCAGTTCGGCGAGGATCGCATCATCGACTTCCCGCTCAGCGAGGTGAAGCGGCTCGCCGGCATCGAGGTGCCGCTGGTCGAGGTGAAGCTGATCCTCACCCGGCTCGGCTTCATGCTGGCCGGCAACGGCCCGGTGGTGAAGATCGCGGTGCCGTCCTGGCGCACCGACGTGCAGGGCAAGGCCGACATCGTCGAGGAGATCGTGCGCATCGTCGGCGTCGACAAGGTGCCGATGACGCCGTTCGAGCGTGGCGAGGAGCCGCGCAAGCCGGTGCTGACGCCGATGCAGCTGCGCACCCGGCGCGCCAAGCGCGGGCTCGGCGCTCGCGGCATGGTGGAAGCCGTGACCTGGTCGTTCATCACCAACGACGCCGCCAAACTGTTCGGCGGCGGCCAGAGCGAGCTCGTGCTCGCCAACCCGATCGCGGCCGATCTCTCCGACATGCGGCCGAGCCTGCTGCCCGGCCTGGTCGGCGCCGTCCAGTCCAATATCAACCGCGGGACGCCCGATGTCGCGCTGTTCGAGGTCGGCCAGGTGTTCCGCGGCGACAAGCCCGAGGACCAGCTCGTCGCGGCTTCGGGCGTGCGCCATGGCTACGCGTCGTCGAGGGGCATCGGACGGCATTGGACCGGCTCGACGACGGCCGATGCAATGGATGCCAAGGCCGACGCCTTCGCCGTGCTGGCGGCTGCCGGTGCGCCGATGCAGGCGCTCCAGATCGTACCGGGCGGCCCCGCCTGGTTGCATCCGGGACGTTCCGGCACCATCCAGATCGGTCCGCAGAACGTGCTCGGCTGGTTCGGCGAGCTGCACCCGCGCGCGGCCGAGGCGCTGGGCGCCGACGGCCCGATGATCGTGTTCGAGGTGATCCTCGAGCGCATCCCGCAGGGCAAGCAGCGGGCGACGCGCGCCAAGCCGGTGCTGGAGCTTTCGGCGTTCCAGCCGGTGTCGCGCGACTTCGCCTTCATCGTCGACCGCAGCGTCAAGGCCGGCGACATCGTGCGCGCGGCGCAGAATGTCGACAAGAAGCTGATCACTGACGTGACCGTGTTCGACGTCTACGAGGGCAAGGGCATCGATCCCGACAAGAAGTCGGTCGCGATCGCGGTGACGATCCAGCCGCGCGAGAAGACCATGACCGACCAGGAGATCGACGCGGTTGCGGCCAAGGTTGTCGCCGAGGTGACGAAGAAGACCGGCGGCACGCTGCGGGCGTGATGGCGACGCGAAGATGGTCTGCTCCCTCGCCCCGTTCTTACGGGGCGAGGTAAGAGACACCTCCCATGGCCTCCCTCTCCCTCATCCCCTCCGACATCTCGACCAACATCGCGCTGGCGATCTGCGCGATCGCCTTCGTGTCGGGCACCGCGCGCGGCTTCTCCGGGTTCGGCTCGGCGCTGATCTTCATGCCGCTCGCCAGCAGCGTTGCGGCGCCGCGGCTGGTGGCGGCGCTGCTGCTGATCATCGATTTCATCGCCGCCACGCCGATGCTGCCGAATGCCTGGACCCACGCCGACCGCAAGGCGACCGCTGTCATGGTGGCCGGTGCGCTGGTCGGCGTTCCCATCGGCACCTATTTCCTCACCGTGCTCGACCCGGTGACCACGCGCTGGATCATCTCCGGCTTCGTCGCGGCGCTGCTGGTGCTATTGCTGTCGGGCTGGCGCTACCACGGCAAGGATCACGCCGCGCTCTCGATCGGCGTCGGCGGCCTCTCGGGCTTTTGCAGCGGCCTCGCGCAGACCGGCGGCCCGCCGATCGTCGCCTACTGGCTGGGACGCCCGATCTCATCGGTGATCTCGCGCGCCAACATCGTGCTGTTCTTCGGCGCCTCGGATTTCTTCTCGCTGGTCAGCTACTGGTTCACCGGACTGATCACGATCGAATCGGCCAAGTTCTCGCTGATCGTCGGTCCAATCTATGGCATCGGCGTCTGGTTCGGCGCCTCGCTGTTCGGCAAGGCCAGCGAGCAGATGTTTCGCGCGATCTGCTACGCGCTTATCGCCGCCGCCGTCATCGTCGGCCTGCCGGCGCTTGATGGCATTTTGCGCGGAGGCTAGAGCATTTTCGAGCGAAGTGGATACCGGTTCGCGTGAAGAAAACGCGCCAAGACAAGAACCCAGAGCCCCGTTCCGATTCCATCGGAGCGGGAAAGGCTCTAGGCTCGGTCCGACCGGATAAAGTCAAGGGAGAGGAACCGATGATCGATCGCCGCAATGCATTGAAACTGGCGCTCGGAAGCGCCGCACTGCTCGCGACGCCGGCGGTGCGCGCGCAAGCCACGAAGCCGCGCACACGCATCGTGTTCCTCGGCACCAAGGGTGGCCCGCGCGTCGGCACCGGCGCTTCCAATCCCGCCAATCTGCTGGTCGTCAACGACACCCCGATCGTGATCGATTGCGGCATGGGCGTCAGCCGGCAGCTAGTCAACGCCGGCGTGCCGATTCCGTCGGTGAAATACATCTTCATCAGCCACCATCATTCCGATCACAATCTCGAATACGGCAATCTGTTCTACAACGCCTGGGCAGCGGGCCTCTCGACGCCGATCCACTCGTTCGGTCCCAAGGGCATCGAGGCGATGACAAGGGAATACTGGGAGCTGAACAAGTTCGACGTCGAGACCCGGATCGCGGACGAAGGCCGCCCCGATCCGCGCAAGCTCCTGATCGCGAAGGACATCACCGACGACGGCGTGGTGCTGAAGACACCGGATGTCACCGTCACCGCGTTCCGCACGCCGCATCCGCCGATCACGGACAACTTTGCCTACAAGTTCGAGACGCCGGATGGCATCGTCGTGTTTTCCAGCGACACCGCCTACAATCCGAAGCTCGCCGAGTTCGCCAAGGGAGCCGACGTGCTGGTGCACGAATGCCTCTATATCCCCGCGGTCGATCGGCTGGTAGCGAAGACCAAGAACGGCGCGACGCTGAAGAAGCATCTGCTCGACAGCCACACCTCGACCGAGGACGTCGGCCGCATCGCCGCTGCCGCCGGCGTCAAGACGCTGGTCCTGAGCCACTTCGTCCCCGGCGACGATCCCGATGTCACCGATGACGACTGGACCCGCGACGTGAAGACGAACTTCAAGGGCCGGATCGTGGTGGCGAAGGATCTGATGGAGCTGAAGCTGCCGGTGTGAGGCTTGCTACGTCATTCCGGGGCGACGCGTAGCGTCGAGCCCGGAATCCATCGGGCCGCATGCATCGTAGATAAATGGATTCCGGGCTCTCGCTTCGCGAGCCCCGCAGTGGCGACGTGGATAGAGCGGCGCGCTCATGCCACTGATTTGCCCGACGACGCAAGCCTTGCGCATCCAGCAGCGACGCCCGATCTCACCCCACGCTCAATTCATCGGCTCCGCCGAGCGACGCGGCGTGCGGCGCTTGTGTCTTGCGGCAGGCGCCGGCGTCTCCGGCGCAGCCTCCTTCACCCCGCCGATCCTGCGCAGCGCGGCATCGGCGGCACGCTCGCCACTCTCCCAGGCGCCGTCGACGGTCCCCCACAGCGTCTCGTGGGTGGCCTCGCCCGCGAGATACATCGCGCCGATCGGCTCGGTCAGGATCCGGCGGGAGAACTGCGCGCCCGGTGCCGCCGCCGACATCGCACCGAGGATGAAGGGCGATGCATTCCAGCGCGTCGCACTGGTCTTCTTGATGGATGCTCCGACCTCGCTGCCATAGAGCCGCGTCAGCCATTCCACCGCGAACGCAATCATCGCCTTCTCGCCCTGCGCCGACAGCTCGCGGCCGAACGAGCCCGCGACGTCGATCGTGCACAGCGAGGAGCCGGCGATGTTGCCGTAGAGCAGCGCGGTCTTGGTCGAATTGCTCTGCTCGATGATGACGTCGTCGCGCGACAGCCCGAGCGGGTTGCCCGGAATCTCCAGCGCGATGCGATCATAGCTGCCGAGGCTGAGTTTGGCGGCGGCATCCAGCGAACGCTTCGGAAGCTCGGGCGCAAACTTGATATTGCCGCTCGCCAGCACGTTGCTCGACACGGTGACGATGGCGGCGCGCGCGACGATCTTGCCGGAGGCCGTCTCGACCGTGACGTCGCGATTGCTCCACAGGATGCGCTGCGCCGGCGTCGACAGCACGAGCGGCAGGCCCTCGCCGAGCTTCGCGATCAGCGCGCCGAGGCCCTGCCGGCAGGCGATCGCGGTGTTGCGATCCTGCGCGCGCACCTTGTCGACGGCGGAGAGGTCCTTCAGGTCCTTGCCGCTGAAATTGGCGCCGAGCAGGAATTCGGCGGTGCCGGCCCAATCGCCGAGGTCCTTCGGCATCGCAGCGGCGCAGGCGATATCGGCCTTGCGCGAGGCGTCGTCGATAGCGCGATTGGCGCGCACCAGCGCGGCCAGGAATTCCTCGGTCTCGCCGGGACGGGCGTAGCGCCGGCCGATGCGAATCTTCTGGCCCGCGGGCGCCGTGACGATGTCGAGGCCCGCGGAACGCGCCAGCCGGATCATCGGATTGGTTTCGGGATTGTGCATCCAGCGCGCGCCACGGTCGAACGGCGCATCGAATGTCGTTGCGTCGGTCTGGCAGCGGCCGCCGACCTGGCCCGACGCCTCCACCACGATCACCTTGCGGTTCGCCGCAGCGATCCGTCGCGCCGCGGCGATGCCTGCGGCCCCGGCGCCGATCACGACGATGTCGGCCTCGCGCGGCAGCGGCGCAGCAACGGCCCGGCCGCCCAGCACCGGCGCCAGAGCGAGAGCCGCCGACGCCGACAGGAAATCGCGGCGGGTCACTGGCATGACATAGCTTCTGGCATGGTTTCCGGGGGCTTGCAGGGAATGGGAACGCTTCGCGAACTGTGCCGCATCTCACCGACCGCAGCAACACTCATGGTAAATCAATCATGATTGATCGATTGAGCGCATGAACTAAATTGCAACGGCTTGCGACCATGATTAGGTGAAAACAAGCGGTCATAGAACCGCTGGGGGAATCCATGGGCGTGATGCTCGATACCGTTGGTAAATGGATCGCGGGGTACTTGTCGAAGGAAGTGCCCGGCTACGAGCCGTTCACGCCGAGCGACCCCGACCATCTGCGCGGCATCATCCAAGAAGGCGATGTCCTCCTCGTCGAGGGCAACAACCGTATCTCCGGCATCATCAAATACCTGACGCAGTCGACTTGGTCGCATGCCGCGCTGTTCGTCGGACCGATCGACGGCGCATTCGAACCTGACGGCGAACAGCACGTGCTGATCGAGGCCAATGTCGGCGAAGGCGTGACCTCCGCGCCGCTGTCGAAATATTTCACCTATCACACCAGGCTCTGCCGGCCGGTCGGTTTGTCCTACGAGGACCGCACCACGGTGTGCCGCTATGCGATCAACCGCATCGGCTTCGGCTACGACACCAAGAACATCGTCGATCTGGCGCGCTACCTGTTTCCGCTGCCGATCCCGCAGCGCTGGCGGCGGCGCATGATCGCGTTTGGCTCCGGCGATCCGACCAAGATCATCTGCTCGGCGCTGATCGCGCAGGCGTTCGACGCCGTGCGCTATCCGATCCTGCCCAAGATCACGCGTGCCGCCAGCCGCAAGGCGCGCCGCGAGATCCTGCATATCCGCGATTCCTCGCTCTACATGCCGCGCGATTTCGACATCTCGCCCTATTTCGAAATCGTCAAACCCACCATCGTGCACGGTTTCGACTACACGGCCCTGCACTGGGCCGACAAGCAGAAGCCGCTCCAGGAGGTAGCCGGCGAATTCGGTGTGTTTCCAGAATGCAAGTCGCCGCCGCTTATTCCTGAAGCGATTGACGAGGAGGCGGCGCTTCCGGCTGCAGAAGTGACGACGGCCGAGACCGCACCGGTGTGACACGGCGCCGGCGCCGCGCCGGAGTGGTTAAATCGCCGCGAACAGCTTCATCGATCCCGCCTGGAATCCGTCTCATTGCCTGGCTTCGCCGTTGAGTTCTCGCGGACGCATCACTAGGGTGCGCGCGCTTCGGCATATTTTCTTTCGGTAGTTTTACGGTGTTTCGTTGATCAGTTTCTCGGCGATGGCCGCGGCGTCGGACAAGGATCCGGCGCGCTGGCGCCGTCCGTTCATCACATGGCTGGAGGGGGTCGAGACCGGCTGGTCGATCCCGCTGCTGCTCGCGCTCTTTGTCGCGATCTGGACCGGCTACCTCGTCATCGCCTATCTCGGCGCCGGCCTGCATCCCGACGTGCTCGAGACCTGGACGCTCGGCCGCCATCTCGCATGGGGATATCCCAAACATCCGCCGCTGATGGGCTGGATCGCGCGGGGCTGGACCACGATCTTCCCCCTCACCGATTGGTCGCTGCAGCTGATGGCGATGGTCAATGCAGCCGCGGCGCTCTGGGCGGTCGACTTGATCTCGCGCCGCTTCGTGCGTGGCGAGAAGCGGGTGATCGTGCTGCTGCTGTTGATGCTGCTGCCGGTCTATCAATTCCACGCCCAGCGCTTCAACGCCAACACGGTGCTGCTGGCATCCTGGCCGCTGGCGACTTACTGCTTCCTGCGGGCGTTCGAGGCACCGAAGCAGATCGGGTGGGCGATCGCGGCCGGTGCGGCCTGCGCGCTCGCGATGCTCGGCAAATATTATTCGATCTTCCTGGTCGCGAGCTTCGGCTTTGCCGCCGTGCTGCATCCGGACCGCCGCCGCTATTTGCTGTCGGGTTCGCCCTGGATCTCGACGCTGGCGGGAACGCTCGTGCTTGGAGCACATCTGCACTGGCTCGCCACGACAGGCGCGACCACGTTCGACTATGCGCTCGCGCATGCCGGCGCCGATCATGTCGCGGCGCTGTGGGAAGTTGCTTACTTCATCATGGGGCTGAGCGCGGCGCTCTCGGTCGCGGCGGTGACCTGGGTGTTCATTGCCGGCCGAAGGCTCGCGCAATGGCCGGCGGATTTCCGCGCGATGAACGCAGGGCTCCGTCTGCTACTGCTGATCGCGATCGGAACCATCATGTTTCCGGCCCTCGTCTCGCTGGCGGTCGGCACCGATCTGCCATCGCTGTGGGCGGTGCAAGGCCTGTTTCTGTTCGTCGTTCTGACCGTATGCGCAACGAGCTATCCGATCGAGCGCTTCTACGTCGTCAACCTGACGGTGATGGTCGCCGGGATCGCCGTTCTCGCAGTCGTCGTCGGAGCGCCGCTGCACGCGCTCTATCGCAACGCTCACGGCTATGAGGAGGGCCGCGACTTCTATCATGCCGTCGCGGCGGAGCTCACCACACGATGGCACGCCGCCGCCACGACGCCGCTCACGGCGGTCAGCGGCGACGATGCGCTGGCCTTCGCCGCTGCGTTCTACAGTCCGGACCATCCGTTCTATTCGCGGCCGTTTGCCTATCAATACACCTGGGGCTTGCCGCGCAAGACCACGCTTGATCGCGGCTGGGCCGCATTGTGCTTCTCCGACCAGCCGGATTGCCTGAACTGGATGGCACGCACGACCTTGCGCGCGACCGATGTCATCCGCGCCGAGTTCGATGCCAGGGCGATGCTGCTGGGCCGGCCCGGCCGGACCCGGCGGGTCGTGATGCTGATCGTACCGCCGTATGACGCAACGCCCGCCGTTCACCCCGAGGTCGAGGATTTCAGCTCGAACCGCCGCGCCTATGACTGATCAGAACGTCGCCGCCAGCGTCAGCCGGACGGCGAGCGGCTCGGCCGGATGCACATGGCGGTCGCCGACGCCGTCGATCGGCTCGCCGGGCAACCGCGACAGATAGTAGTATTCGATCTGGTTGGTCTGGGCGTTGAAGAGATTGAGGACGTCGAGTTGCAGCCGCATCCCGTTGTCGAATTTGTAGCCGGCACGGGCGTTGACGATGAACGACGACATCGAGCGCACGCTGTCGTCCTCGATCAGCGGGCGCGGGCCGAAATAGCGGGCGCGCAGGCTGCCGAACCAGCCGGTGTCGCGGCCGAAGGTGACGCCGCCGCTGGCGACCCAGGCCGGCGCTCCGGGGATGAAATTGCCGACCGGATCAAAATCGGTGAAGCGGGCGCGGGTATAGGCGAGATCGAAATCGAAGCTCATCCACGGCAGCACCTTGTACTGGTTGGTCCACTCGACGCCGACGCGCCGGCTCGGCCGGCTCGGCTCGGTGGTGCCGGCGTCGCCGACGAACAGCAATTCGGAATCGAAATCGAGCACGAACACCGCAAGCGACGAGGTCAGCCCGTCGATCGCCTTGGTGCGGATGCCGAGCTCGGCGCCCTTCGAGCGCACCAGCAGCGGCACGCGTTCGAGCGGCGTCACCTTGTCGTTGGGATCGACCGTGATGGTCGCACCGCGGATATCGTTGGAATGCAGGCCGAAGCCGGCATTGCCATAGAACTCGGTCTTGGCCCATGGACCGAGCACGATGCCGGCCTTCGGGCTCGTCATCGCCGCCTGCGCGTTGCCGGAATTCTGCGGCGTATCGCTCAGCACATGGCCGGCGAAATAATCCTCGCGGACGCCAACCGTGGTGCGTAGCCAGTCGGTCCAGCGCGCGGTGGTATCGGCCCACAGCGCGACGCTGCCTTCCTGCACCTGATCGTTGCGCACGGTGGACAGGATCTCGCGCTGCGCGGTCTTGAACAGGCCGACGTTGATGTCGTCATAGCGGGTCTGCACGCCGACCCGGGTCTGGGTATCGATCCCAGCGATACGGACATCGAAGGCGTGGCTGGCGTCGACACCATAGACAGTGCGCCTGTCGGTCTGGCTGAACTGGTCGCCATTGACGGGATCGTCGAGGAAGTAGGTGAAGTCGTTATAGAGTTGCAGCGACGAGCGGATCACATAGGCGTTGAGCTTGGTCTGGCCGTAGTCGCTTGACTGCGCCCAACTGCCCGACAGGCTGAACCGGCTCGAGGTGCCGCCGTCGGTCGGATTGAGCGAGCCGTAGCGGTCGATCAGGCCCTGGTCGATCGCGCGCTGCGCCACCTGGTCGGTCGAATTCCAGCCGTTAGAATAGGCCATCGCGGTCAGCGAGAAGCCGTCGGTCGCGGTGCCCTGGCTGTAGCGCAGCACGCCGTTCAGCTTGCGGATATTGTCAGGCACGTCCCACGGGCCGTTGTATTTGTTCGCCTCGAAAGCTGCGAGCAAGGTGCCGTCGCCGACCTTGGTCGAGCCCGCGGCCATCGCGCGCTGATAGCCGAAGCTGCCGACCGTGATCTCGGCGATATTCTTCGGCAGCCCGTTGAGATAGTTGATGTCGACCGCGCCGGCCGACGCGAAATCGCCCTTGTCCGCAAAATACGGACCCTTGCGGACGTCGACCGACTGGATCAGCTCGGGGATCAGGAAGTTGATGTCGGCATAGCCCTGGCCGTGGCCATGGGTCGGCATGTTGACCGGCATGCCGTCGACGGTGATGGCGAGATCGGTGCCGTGATCGAGATTGAAGCCGCGCAGGAAATACTGGTTGGCTTTGCCTTCGCCGGAATGCTGAGTGACGATCAGCCCCGGCACCGCCTCCAGGACTTCGCCGACGCGCGACACCGGTCGCGCATTCAATTCCTCGCCGCTGATCTGCCGCTCGCTCGCGGCGGTCGGCTGCAGATTGCCGGATATGGTGGCAGCGCCGCCGGTGATGCCGCCGGCGGCAGAAGTGGGTTGATTAGCTTGCGGCGCAGCCGGCCTGCGGACGCGGGCGGCGACAGGATGCAGGCGCTGGGAGGGCTTGGCACGCCTGGGCGAGGTCTGATCGGGCGACGTCACCGTCACCGGCGGCAGTTGTCCGGATGTGGCGGCAACCATCTGCGCTTCGGCGGCCGGTGCGAACGCTGCAATGGATGCGGCGGCGGGAAATATCCGCCATACAGAACGACGCAACACCCATGCCCCCGCGTGATACCTGTTACAGTCACGCGACGACCGCACCAGCTTCAACCCATCCCGACCAGCGAACGCTAGCAAGCACGGTATGACGTTACAAGAAATATATCATATTCGCGCTCAGCAACACGGATAGCCCATGCAACGCATCACCATCACCATCGAGGATGACCTGCTCGCGGAGATCGACGCCGCCGCCGAAGCGCGCGGCTATCAGAACCGCTCCGAGATCATCCGCGACCTGACGCGCGCCGGTCTCCAGCAAGGCGCTGAGGCGACCCCGTCAGGGCAATGCGTCGCCGCGCTGGTCTATGTCTATGATCACGCCGCGCGCGACCTGTCGAAACGCCTGGTGCAGAATTTCCACGGCCATCACGACCTGTCACTGGCGACGCTGCATGTCCATCTCGACGACGATAGCTGCATGGAGGTGACCGCGCTGAAGGGCGCCAGCAGCGAGGTCCGCCATCTCGCCGATCATGTCATCGCCGAGCGCGGCGTGCGTTACGGCCGCGTCGTGATGATCCCGACGGCGGCGGACAAGAAGCCGCGCAAGCGAGGACATAAACATACGCATGATTGAGTAAGCCTACCTCTCCCCGCATCCGCCTTCGCCCAAAGGCGGGCGTCGGCGGACAAGAGCGGGGCGAGGGAGAAAGTCACGCCGCCTTCGCTTTAGCGCCGCGCGGCAGGCCGGCGCGGGCGAGGCCGCCATAGAGCGCTTCGCCCGGCATCTCGGCTTTCAAGATCGATCGCACCTCGACCAACCGGTCGAGATCGATGCCGGTCGGAAATCCCTTGCTTTCGCACAGGAAGACGAGATCCTCGAACACCACATTGCCGGTGGCGCCCGGCGCGAACGGACAGCCGCCGAGGCCGCCGAGCGAACCGTCGAGCACGCGGGCGCCCTCATCGAGCGCGGCGGAGGCGTTGGCGATGCCCATGCCGCGCGTGTCGTGCAGATGGACGCAGACCGGCTTCGATCCCGCGATCTTCACCGCACCACGCGTCAGCTCGCCAACCGCCTTCGGCCCGGCATAGCCGACGGTATCGGCGATCGCGACCATGTCGACGCCGACCTCGTAGAGCTTCTCGGTGAGGCGCAGCACCTCGCTCGGATCGACCGGACCGACGATCGAGCAACCCAGCCCCATCGAGATCGCGGCATTGACCAGCGGCTTGTGCGCGCTGGCGTCGCGCAACTCACAGAGCCGCCTGATGTTCTCGATCGCCGATTCGCGCGAGCGGTTGGCATTGGCCTGGCTGTGCTCCTCGGTCGCCGACACCACCGAGGCGATCTCGGCGACGCCGGAGGCCAGCGCCTCGTTGACGCCACGCTCGTTCAGCGCCAACGCGACGCCGTGCGCACCGGGCAGCGCCGCGATGGTGGCGACGACGTCGCGGACATCGACGAATTGCGGGAAGGTCCTGGCCGGCAGGAACGAGCCGACCTCGAAATGCCGGACGCCGGCGGCATATTCGTCGCGCACCCAGCGTTGCTTCGCCGCGGTCGACGGGAAGGTCTTCACCAGTTGCAGGCCATCGCGCAGGCCGACCTCGCGCAAGCTCACTCTGTTGTCGGGATAGATGTCGTGGACGCGGGTCATGTCAGCCTCACGCAGCGTTGCCGGTTGATGAAATTGTCTGCTGGTCGAGCTCGGCGCGTACCGCCTCGGTATCGGCGCCGAGCACCGGCACCTTCAGGCCTTCGCCGATATTGTGGCCGTTCCATTCGAGCGGCAGCGCCGGGACACGGAACGGCTTGCCGTCGGCGTTCAAATTGTTGACCAGCCCGCCGGGGCGCAGCACGTGCGGGTCCTGCAACAAATCCTCCGGCCGGTTGATCGGCGAGAAGCAGATGTTCAGTGCGTCGAGCCGCGCCGAGAGGTCGGCCACCTTCCAGCGCTTGATCACCTCGGCGACGCGCGGAATGATGCGGTCGCGCGCCATGATGCGGTCTGTCGTGGTGCGCAGCGTCGGATCGTCGGCGAATTCGGTCAGGCCAAACTCGCGGCAGAAGCTCTGCCAGTGACCTTCGGTGACGACGCCGATGAAGATGCGGTCGCCGCCGGCGGCATCGAAGATGTCGTAGATCGGCCAGGCATGCTCGCGCTCCGGCATCGAGCGCGGCTTACGCCCGGTCATCTCGTATTCGACCATGTGCTGGGCGACCAGGAACAGGCAATTCTCGAACAGGCCGATGCGGATGTCGGCGCCGTTCTCGTTGCCGCCGCGCTTCTGATAGAGCGCGGCGAGGATCGAGATCACCCCGAACATGCCGCCCATGATGTCGTTGGCGGAGGAGCCGACGCGCTGCGGCTTGTCGCGCGTGCCGGTCATCGCGGCGAGCCCCGACATCATCTGCACGACCTCGTCGAGCGCCGGCCGATGATCATAGGGGCCGGAGAGAAAGCCCTTGTGGCCGGCGATGATCAGATGCGGATATTTCGCGCGCAGTTCTTCAGGCCCGAGCCCCTGCTTGTCGAGCTGGCCGTCGCGAAAATTCTCCAGGAACACATCGGCGCTGGCGAGCAGAAGGTGCATCGTCTCGCGATCCTCGGGCCTGGCCAGATCGAGCACGACGCTGCGCTTGCCACGGTTGAACAGCGGAAAGAACGAGACGCCCATGCCGCCGAGCGAGCGCGTCTTGTCGCCGGCGGGAGGTTCGACCTTGATGACCTCGGCGCCGAGTTGCGCCAGGATCATGCCGCAGGTCGGCCCCATCACCATGTGGGTCATCTCGACGACCCTCACGCCCTCCAGCGGCAATCCGCTCCCGGTCATCGGTTTCTCCGTGCTCGTTGCGCTCTGGTTTCGGCGCGTTTTCGTCGGGCGAAAACGCTCCCTGATCGGCACAGGTTAGGCTTCCGTACGCTATCTGAAAAATATAATCTGTCGAATAGTGTGTTCGTCATTCCAGAACGCTGAACCCCGATGGATTCGCGCCAGCTTCGCTATTTCATCGCCGTCTACGAGCAGCGCAACCTGTCGCGGGCGGCGGACCAGGCCAATGTCGCGCAATCCGCGCTCAGCCACCACATCGCCAACCTCGAAGCTGAGTTCGCCACCCTGCTGTTCGAGCGCAAGCCACGCGGCATGGAACCGACCGCCGCGGGCGAGCGGCTCTACGAGCATGCCCGCATCATCCTGCGCGCCATGGCAGCGGCCGAGCGCGAGATCAAGGAAGGCGGCAGCGAGATCGCGGGCGATATCTCGATCGGCATGGCCAATTCCGGGATGAAGGCGATCGGCGTGCCGCTGATGCGGACGGTGCTGACCAAATATCCCAACCTGAAACTGTCGCTGACCGAGAGCCTGTCGGGCGCGACGCTGCTGCACCTGCTGAGCTCCGACGTCGATCTGGCGCTGGTCTACAATCCGCCTTCCGAAAAAGACCTGATCGCCGAGCCGGTGCTGGAAGAGCAGATGTTCTGCGTCGGCACCGAGAAGCTGATCGGCAAGAAGGCACCGATCAGCTTCGAGGAAGTGGCAAGGCTGCCGTTGATCCTGCTGCGGCACGGGCTGTCGGCGCGTGCGCTGCTGGATGATCCCGTGCCGCTGAAGCGGCTCGAGGCCAATGCGATCCTGCATCTCAATTCGACCAGCGGCATGATCGGCGCGCTGACCGCGGGCCTCGGCTGCACGATCGCGACGACGCATTTCGTCAGCGAGCCGTTGAAGGCGCGATTGCTGGTCGCGCGCGAGGTCGTCGAGCCAACGCTGACCCGCACGCTCTATCTCTGCCGCCTGCGCAACCGCCCGATGACCTACGTCATGGAGGAAATGTGCCGACTGATCCGCTCCCTGATCGCCGATCAGGTCGGCCGCGGCGCCTGGGAAGCAACGCTCCTGATCTGAGATCGAAAATATCGAACGATTACTTCGATATGTTCGTCTGGATTTCTGGCTTGCGGCTGCCAAACATGCGCGACCGGAACGCCTTCGCAAGAAAGGCGGCCACTGGACCACACGGGGAGGACCATCATGAGCGCCATCGAACTCGGCTCGGTTGCCGATCCCGCCACCACGACCAGCGGACCGGACCAGATCTCACGGCGGCTCGAGGCGCTGCCCGCATCCGCCTATGTCTGGCGGCTGGTGATCCTGCTCTCGCTCGGCGGCTGCTTCGAAATCTACGACCTGTTCTTCACCGGTTACATCGCGCCGGGCCTTGCCCGCAGCGGGCTGATGACCACGACGACCCAGGCCTTCTTCGGCTTCTCCGGGATCGGCGCCTTCGTCGCGGCGACCTTCGCCGGCCTGTTCATCGGTACCTTCTGCCTCGGCTTCCTCGCCGATCGTTACGGGCGCAAGGCGGTGTTCACCTGGTCGCTGCTGTTCTACAGCGCGGCGTCCGTCATCATGGCGTGCCAGACCACCCTAGCGGCCTCTTGCTGTGGCGCTTCATCGCCGGAATCGGGATCGGCATCGAGGTCATCACGATCGACGCCTACATCACCGAGCTGGTGCCGAGCTGGATGCGCGGCCGGGCCTTCGCGATCAACCAGGCGGTGATGCTGTCGGCGGTGCCGATCGTCGCCGCCTTGTCGTGGTGGCTGGTGCCGCTCTCGCCGCACGGCATCGACGGCTGGCGCTGGGTCGTGCTGATCGGCGCGGCCGCCAGCATGATCATCTGGGTGCTGCGGCTCTACGTGCCGGAGAGCCCGCTCTGGCTGGCTCGTCATGGCCGCGCTGCCGAGGCCGAAAGGATCATGCGGACGCTCGAATCCGCCGCAAGTCCAGCGGCGGCTCGCCCCATCGTTGCGGCCGCGGTGGCGCCGCCGCGCCCACGGGCCGAAGCCGGCTATGCCGACCTGTTCAGGCCGCCCTACGCCTCGCTCGTCGTGCTGTTCATGATCTTCAATCTCTGCCAGGCGTTCGGCGTCTACGGCTTCTCGAATTGGGTTCCGGCGTTGCTGGTCGAGAAGGGCATCAACGTCACCAAGAGCCTGCAATACTCATTCATCATCGCGGTCGCCTATCCGCTCGCACCGCTGTTGGCCGCAACCTTCGCCGATCGCTTCGAGCGCAAATGGATCATCTGCGGCGCCGCCGCCGCGATCGCGGTATTCGGCCTCGCCTTCGCGCAGCTCACCGAGCCGGTGCTGCTGATCGCGAGCGGCGTGCTGGTGACCGGCGCCAACATGACGCTGTCCTACGCCTATCACGCCTACCAGACCGAGGTGTTCCCGACCGCGATCCGGGCGCGCGCGGCGGGGCTGGTCTATTCGATGAGCCGGCTCAGCGCGACCTTTTCCGGCTTCATCGTGGCGTTCATGTTGAAGGAGGCCGGCGTCGGCGGGGTGTTCGGCCTGATCACCGCGGCAATGATCATCGTGATCGTGGCGATCGGCATCTGGGGACCCAACGTCCGCGGCAGGCCGCTCGACGCCTAGGTTCCCCCGCGCGTTCCTTGGCGCGAAGCCGGTGCCCGTCCCGCATCACGTGCGGGACAGGCTTCGGTTGAAAACGCTTTGACCGCGGCACAAACGGCACTTGCCGAAGCCATATTGGGTGGCTACCTCTCGCTCGTCATTTGCTAGAGGTAACCCGATCATGTTGGACGCCGCCGTCAAGGCGCTTTCGCAAATCCTGTCGCCGCCGATGCGCACCATCCTGTGGCGCTCGATCGGGCTTGCGCTGGTGCTGATCACCGTGCTGGCGATCGGATTGCAGCGGCTGCTGAGCTGGTTTGCCGACTCCGGCGAGGTCTGGGCCGAGGGCATGCTCGGCCCCGGCTTCCATTCCATGCTGCATGTGCTGTCGTGGGTGATCTCGATCGCGGCGGGCCTCGGCGTCGTGCTCGGCGGCATCTTCCTGATGCCCGCGATCACCTCGCTGGTGGCGAGCCTGTTTGTCGACGATGTCGCCGACCATGTCGAGCGCGAGCACTATCCGGCCGACCATCCCGGCGTGGCGCTCCCGGTCACGCTCGCCACCGTCGAAGGCGTCAAGACGGCGCTGCTGACGATCCTGGTCTACGTGGTTGCGCTGCCGTTCGTGCTGTTCGCGGGCGTGGGCTTCATCATCTTCTTCATCGCGACCGCGTGGCTCTTGGGCCGCGAATATTTCGAGCTCGCGGCGATGCGGTTCCGCTCACCTGATGATGCCAAGGCGATGCGCAAGGAGAACGCGGCGACGGTCTTCACCGCCGGCCTGTTCATCGCAGCGTTCGTCTCGATCCCGATCGTCAACCTGGCGACGCCGCTGTTCGGCATGGCGTTCATGGTCCACATGTACAAGCGGCTGTCCGGCCCGCGCCGCGAACTGATGGAACCGAACCGGCGTCAGGAAATCTCGATGCGGTGACTGATGGCGCCGATTTGCGCCGTCAGGTGGACGCGAGGCCGAGCCTGCGCATCACGATCTTCAGGACGCCAGGCGGTACCGGCGACAGCGGGCCCTCCGGCGCGCGCGTGATCAGGGCGACCAGGAGCAGCGCCAGGATGGCGAACCAGAAGCACAGCCAGAAGCCGTCGATATAGGCCAGCGTATTGGCCTCGCGCTGCACCAACGCTGCGACCGTGCCGACGGCCCGCGCCATTGCCGTCCCCATGCCATGGCTGGAGAACTCGCCCGCCAGCCGCTTCAGCAGGTTGACGACGTCGACATCGCCGTTCTGGACATGCTGTCCGAGATAGTTCGAATGGATCTGCTCGCGGACACGCAGCCAGGTCCCCATCAACGCGATGCCGATCTCGGCGCCGCCGAGTCGCATGATCTGGATATAGGCCGCGAAAGCCGTCGCCCGCGATGGATCGGCGTTCGCCAACGCCATCACGATGATCGGCAGCAGCGTGAACGCCTGCCCGATCGATGTCAGCAGCACGATACCTTCGAAGTCCTCGCGCGCCCAGACATGGCTGAGCTGGGTGCCCCAGAGATTGGCCGCCGCGAATGCCGCGAAGCCGAGCACGACGACGATACGCGGATCGAGATGCCGGAGCAGGACGATCGAGACCGGCACCAGCACGAACATCGGCAGCGCGCCGTAGATGAACAGCAGCGCGCCCGATTGCTCCGGCCGCAGCGCGGTGACGGTGCCGAGGAAATTCGGCACCAGCGACGAGTTGGACAGGCTGGTCAGCGTGTAGAGCAGGATGACGATCAGCGAGAGCCCGACATTGCGCGAGAACAGCACGTTGAAATGCGCCCAGGGCCGAGGCGCGACCATCTCGTTGATCATGAAAGCGATGATCAACAGCCCGCCCCCGATCAACAGCGCCATCACGGTGCCCGACGACAGCCAGTCCAGCCGGTTGCCCTGATCGAGGCCGGCATAGACCATCGCCACGCCGGCGCCGAGCAGCAGCATGCCGCCCCAATCGGCATGATGCAGCAGGTCGCGATTGACCGGCTCGTTCGGGGTGCCGAGATAGACCATCAGGCCCATCAGCGGCGCGATCACCACGCCCTGCCAATACAGCCACTGCCAGCCGAGATGCTCGACATAGAACCCGACCAGCGAGCTCGACGAGTCCAGTGCGAAGCCGACCCGGATCGAATACATCGCGATCCCCGGCAACCACCAGCGGATCGGCAGGTTGCGCAGGATGATCATCAGCGTCGCCGGCACGAAAGTACCGAGCAGCATGCCGTGCACGATGCTGAGGGGAATCAGCAGCGCGAAGTCGTGCACGAACGGGATGACCAGCGACACCACGGCGTAGAGCAGGCTCGGGATCCCGAGCACGCGGCGCAGCCCGAACACGGTGGCGAGCCAGGCCACCGCGGGCGCCACGAAGATCTGCGAGCCGATCGCAGCCGTCGAGAGCCAGGCGCCTTCGTCGAAGGTCAGCGAGAACGCGCCACGCAGATCGGGCAGTCCGACCGAGGTCAGTCGGCTGTCGAAATTCGCCAGGAATGCACCGAGCAGCACGGCGACGACGGCGAACAGCGGGTAGCGCGCGACGTCGCCGCGCGAGACCGGGCCGCGATCGAGGTCGTCACTTTCCGCCATTGGCGGCCGCCTCGCCGGTGTTGATGCGGGTGACGACCGACATGCCGGGCAGCAGCCGCTCGAGCAATGGCTGGCCCTTGTCGAACCGGATCCGGACCGGAATCCGCTGCACCACCTTGGTGAAATTGCCGGTGGCGTTGTCGGGCGGCAGCAGCGCGAATTGCGATCCGCTGGCCGGCGCGATGCGCTCGACGGTGCCGCGCAGCCTCTCACCGGAGAACGTATCGACCGTGACCTCGACCGGCTGTCCCGGCTTGACGTTGGTGAGCTGGGTCTCCTTGTAGTTGGCGATCACATAGACGTTCGGCAGCGGCACGACATTGATCAGATTGGTGCCGATGTTGACGTAATCGCCCGGCTGCACCTGGCGCTCGCCGGTGACGCCGTCGAACGGCGCGACGATCCTGGTGTAGCCGAGCTTGAGCTTGGCCGACGCCAGCAGCGCCTTGGCGGCGTCGAGATCGGCGGCGCGTTGCTTCTTGGTGCCTTGCAGGACCTCGAGCTGATGGCGCTGCGCGGCGATCACCGCGCGGCTGGCCTTCACGTCGGCCTCCGCCTTGGCGTAGGAAGCCGTGGCCTGCTCGAGCCGCTGCCGCGTGCCGGCATCGGTTTGCGACAGCGACTGCTGACGGTCCTCCTCCTGCTTTGCCAGGGTCTGCTGCGCCTCGGCGGACAGCCGCGACGCCTCGGCCTGCGCGATGGTGGCATATTGCAGCTCGACCTGGTTGTTGAGGTTGTCGAGCGCTGCCTGGGCACCGACCACGCCGGCCTCGGCCTGCGCGACCTGCGCCTGGTAATCCGCAGGGTCGATCTGCACCAGGAGATCGCCGGCCTTGACGCGCTGGAAGTCGGAGACGGCAACCGTCAGCACTTCGCCCGAGACGCGGCTGGCGAGCTGCGTGAGCTCGGCCCGGACATAGGCATCATCTGTCGTCTGGATCGTGGCGCTGCCGACCCACGCGTTCCAGCGCGAGGTCGCCACGGCGACGAAGGCGAGCGCGACGAGCACCGCGAACAGCGGGATTGCGAAGCGGCGCCAGAAGCCTTTGGTTGCAGATTTCGGTGTCACTGGCGCTGTCGTGGGAGCAGGAGCCGGCTGGGCGACGCGTGAGACACCGTCTTGAACCTGCTCTGTCACGTTACACTCCTCAGTCACGCACCGGAACGCCGGACGAGCCTATTAGCACACCATGCCGATCGTGACTCAGACGGTCTTCTCCGGCCACCGGCAGAGATCGTTGATCAGGCATACTTCGCAGCGCGGCCCACGCGCGAGGCAGGTGTAGCGGCCGTGCAGGATCAGCCAGTGATGGGCGTGCAGCATGAATTCGGTCGGGATCACCTTCTCCAACCCGAGCTCGACCTCGAGCGGCGTCTTGCCGGGTGCGAGGCCTGTGCGGTTGCCGACACGAAACACATGGGTATCGACCGCCATCGTGCGTTCACCGAACGCCATGTTGAGCACGACATTCGCGGTCTTGCGCCCGGCACCGGGCAGCGACTCGATCTCGGCGCGGGTGCGCGGCACCTCGCTGCCGAACTCGGCGATCAGCTTCTCCGAGAGCGCGATGACGTTCTTGGCCTTGTTGCGGTAGAGCCCGATCGTCTTGATGTAGTCGCGCACTCTGTCTTCGCCGAGCGCGAGCATCTTCTCCGGGGTGTCGGCCACCTCGAACAGCGGCCGCGTCGCCTTGTTGACGCCGGCGTCGGTCGCCTGTGCCGACAGCACCACCGCAACCAGCAGCGTGTAGGGATTGAGATGCTCGAGCTCGCCCTTCGGCTCCGGATTGGCCTTGCGGAACCGGTCGAAGGCCTCATAGACCTCCGCCGCCGTCCATGGCTTCGGCTTTGCAGCTTTCTTGGCCGCCTTTGCCGGCGCCTGCTTGGCAGATTTCTTGGCAACGGGTTTGGGCAGCGGCTTTGCCGCTTTCGCGGCCTTCTTGTTCGGCGCGGACCGAACGCTTGACGTGCTGGCGCGTTGAGAGCGGATGATTTTGGCCATGAACGGGATATACTGACACGTCATGACCGCAGGCAACGACTTTGATCCCACGAGCGGCGCCGGGGATCGCGCTCCCGAGGCCGAGCCGAAACTGTTCTCGGCGCTGCTGACGCCGCATCGTTCGCTGAACCGCACCGGCTTCATCGTGCTGATGTCGTTCGTCACGGTGATCAGCTTCGTCGCCGGCGCGGTGTTCTGGTGGCTCGGCGCCTGGCCGATCTTCGGCTTCTTCGGCCTCGACGTGCTGGTGATCTACTGGGCGTTCAAGGTCAATTTCCGCACCGCCAGGGCCAGCGAAGAGATCACCGTGACGCCGTCGGAACTGCGCGTCCGCCGGGTCAGCCACCGCGGCCACGTCGCGGAATGGGTGCTCAATCCGCTCTGGGTGCGGTTCGAGCAGATCTCACATGAGGAGTTCGGCATCGAGCGGCTTTATCTGGTCTCGCGAGGCCGCCGGGTCAGCGTCGGCAGCTTCCTCGGTCCGGACGAAAAAGCCAGTTTCTCCAAAGCCTTGACCGCTGCGTTGAACGCCGCGAAACGCGGCCCTACCTACAACCCCATCATCTAATCGAGCTTTGCTTGAGCATGATCATGCCGGAAAACCGGTGCCCACTTTTCCGGATCATGCTTGTCAGAAATCGGGTGGTTTGGACGCGCCATGGCTCCTAAATCAGACACCATGATGACACTCGCCATACACGATCAGCGCCTGGCCAAGCCGGGCCTCCAGCACGCCGCGCTGCGCGACTATGATTCGGTGCGGCGCGCCATCGCCTTCATCTCGGAGCACTGGCGCACGCAGCCGACGATCGAAGCGATGGCCGATGCCGCCGCCGTCACGCCGGATGAGCTGCACCATCTGTTCCGCCGCTGGGCCGGGCTGACCCCGAAGGCCTTCATGCAGGCGCTGACGCTGGATCACGCCAAGAACCTGTTGCGCGATTCGGCCAGCGTGCTCGACGCGGCGCTCGACTCCGGCCTTTCGGGGCCGGGCCGGTTGCACGATCTGTTCGTCACCCATGAGGCGATGTCGCCGGGCGAATGGAAGACCGGCGGCGGCGGCATGACGCTGCGCTACGGCTTCCATCCCTCGCCGTTCGGCACCGCGATCGTGATCGCGACGGATCGCGGACTGGCGGGGCTTGCGTTCGCCGATCCCGGCGACGAGCAGACCGCATTCGCCGACATGAAGCGGCGCTGGCCGAACGCGACCTATGTCGAGGACACCGACGGCACCAGCGCATTGGCGCAGCGCGTGTTCGACACTAGGCTGTGGCGCGCTGACCAGCCGCTGCGCGTCGTGCTGATCGGCACCGACTTCGAGGTCCGGGTGTGGGAAACGCTGCTCAGGATCCCGATGGGCCGCGCGGTGAGCTATTCGGACATCGCCAACAAGATCAGCAACCCGAAGGCCTCGCGCGCGGTCGGCGCCGCGGTCGGACGCAACCCGGTGTCATTCGTGGTGCCGTGCCATCGCGCGCTCGGCAAGAGCGGCGCGCTGACCGGCTATCACTGGGGCGTCACCCGCAAGCAGGCGATGCTCGGCTGGGAAGCCGGGCAGGTGGGATTGCATTGAGCGATTGTAGGATGGGTAGAGCGCAGCGAAATCCATCACTCGCGCAATGAAGACGAAGATGATGGGTTTCGCTGCGCTCTACCCATCCTACCGTCCTACCCCGCCAGATCGACCTTCGACGCCACGGTCGAATCGGCATTGAGCCGATAGACCACCGGCGCGCCGGTGGCGAGTTCGCGCTTGAGGATCTGCTCCGGCGAAAGCTTCTCCAGCACCATGATCAGCGCGCGCAGCGAATTGCCGTGGGCGGCGATCAGCGTGCGCTGGCCGCGCAGCACGCCGGGCAGGATCTCCTGCACGTAATAGGGCAGCGTGCGCGCCAGGGTGTCCTTCAGGCTCTCGCCGGCGGGCGGCGGCACGTCGTAGGAGCGGCGCCAGACCAGCACCTGGTCCTCGCCCCACTTCTTGCGGGCGTCGTCCTTGTTGAGGCCGGAGAGATCGCCATAGTCGCGTTCGTTGAGCGCGAGATTCTTCGTCGTCGGCAGCCCGGTCTGGCCGATCTCCTCCAGCATCAGCTTCAGCGTGTGCTGGGCCCGCGTCAGGTCGGAGGTGAAGGCGACATCAAACGACAGGCCCTGCGCCTTGAGCTTGCGGCCGGCGTCCTTCGCTTCGCCGACGCCTTGCTCGGTGAGGTCGGGGTCCTTCCACCCGGTGAACAGATTCTTCAGATTCCATTCGCTCTGACCGTGACGAACGAGCACGAGAAGACGATCACTCATTTCAGATTCCGTTTTCGCTTTGGCTGGATTTGATCTCGTCGAGCGGTCTCAGTCGTTCAACCCGAGAACGTCGGTCATCGAATACATGCCGGGCTTCTTGCCATGCGCCCACAGCGCCGCCTTCAGCGCGCCTTGTGCGAACAGCGCGCGATCCTCGGCATGATGCGACAGCGTGATGCGTTCCGAGGGTCCGGCAAAGATCACGCTGTGATCGCCGGCGGCGGTGCCGCCGCGCAGCGAAGCGAAGCCGATGTCGCCGGCACGCCGGGCGCCGGTGAGGCCGTCGCGGCCGCGTGCCGAATGCTGCTCGAGCGCGATCTTGCGTCCCGCAGCGGCGGCTTCGCCGAGCATCAGGGCGGTGCCCGACGGCGCATCGATCTTGGACTTGTGGTGCATTTCGAGAATTTCGATGTCGAAGCCCTGGTCGAGCGACTGCGCGACGCGCTTGACGAGCGCGGCGAGCAGATTGACGCCGAGGCTCATATTGCCCGACTTCACCACGATGGCGCGATTGGTGACGCTCCTGATCACCGCATCGTCGGACGGCGACAGGCCGGTGGTGCCGATGACGTGGACCAGGCCACGCTCGGCCGCAATCGCGACATTGGCGATGGTGGCGGCCGGCACGGTGAAATCCAGGATGCCGTCGGCGTTGGCCGACATCGACCACAGGTCGGCCGACAGCTTGACCCCATTGGCGGGGAGCCCGGCCAACACGCCGGCATCCTTGCCGAGCAGCTCCGAGCCCGGCGCTTCCAGCGCGCCGACCTGCACCGCCCCCGGGGTTTCATCAATCACCCGCGCCAGCGTGCGACCCATCCGGCCGCCGGCTCCCGCAACAATCAGACGCATGTCAGCCATGGCTCACCTCTCAAAGCCGTATAGCGAGCCATGGCTGTTCCGGCAACCGAACCGGCCGCCCGACGGTCAGGGTTGCGGGCCGTCATAGCCCTCGATGACGATCAGGTCGGCGATCGAATGAGGCTGCCGCACCTTGATGTTGGCCTGGTACTCCGGCGAATTGTAGCAGGCCATCGCGGTTGCGTAGTCGGGGAATTCGATCACGACATTGCGGGAGCGGCTCTGGCCCTCGACGCAGTTGAGCTGGCCGCCGCGGACCACGTAACGGCCGCCGAACTTCTTGAAGATCGCGAGATTGGCGACCGCGTAGGGCTTGTAGCCCTCGTCATTGTGAACGTCGACGCGTCCGATCCAGTATCCCTTCGCCATCTGTCTTCTCCCTTGTTGCAGGTTCAGGCGAGCGCCTGGGCGATCTCGGTTTGAATGGCTTCGGCCGCGGCCTTCGGATCGGCGGCGTCCATCACCGGACGTCCGACCACCAGATAGTCGGCGCCGGCGGCAATGGCGCGGGCCGGGGTCATGATACGCTTCTGGTCGCCGGTCGCCGAGCCCGCGGGGCGGATCCCCGGCGTCACCAGGTGCATCCGATCGCCGACGATTATGCGCAACGCAGCCGCCTCCTCGGGCGAGCTGACGAGGCCGTCGACCCCCACCGCCAGCGCCTGCCTGGCGCGCGCCTCGACGAGGTCGGAGACGTTGAGGCGATAGCCTGCCGCCTGAAGGTCGGCCTCGTCGTAGGAGGTTAGGACCGTCACCGCGAGGATCTTCAGGCTGGTGCCGGCGCGGGCCTCGACCGCCGCTTTCATGGTCTGCGGATAGGCATGCACGGTGAGAAAGGTCGCGCCGAGACCGGCGACGCTCTCGACGCCGCGCGCGACCGTGTTGCCGATGTCGTGCAGCTTGAGATCGAGAAACACCTTCTTGCCGCTGCCGGCAAGCTGCTTGGCCAACGCGAGGCCACCGGCGTAACCGAGCTGATAGCCGATCTTGTAGAAGGTGACGCTGTCGCCGAGCCTGTCGATCATCGCCTCGGCGCTCGCGACCGACGGCAGATCGAGCGCCACAATCAACCGGTCCTTCGGAGCGATCCCTGGAATGATCTTGGCTGGCTGCATGTCACCTCACATCATGCGTTGGGAATGGTCGATCAGCTGCCGCACCAGTGCCCGCATCGCGTCGATGTCGGCCTGGTGTTTCAGGCGATCCATATCGTCATAAGCCTGCTCGGCGAATGACAGCGCGAGCTGGTTCGGGATCACGCTCGCGTAGCAGGCCGACAGGATCAGGCGCAGCGCCGCCAGCGCACGGCTGCCGCCGAGCCGGTTGCCGGATGCCGCGGCGATCGCGAACACCCGCTCGCGGAACACCTGGCCGCGCGTCTCGTGCGGATCCTGCACGCGGCTGACCCAGTCGATCGTGTTCTTCACCAGCGCCGGCACCGAGGAATTGTATTCCGGGGTCACGATCAGCACGCCGTGATGGGCGCCGATCATCCGCTTCAGGTTGACCGCGTGCTGCGGCACGCCCGATTTGGCCTGTAGGTCGCCGTCATAGATCGGCAGCGGGAAGTCGCCGAGCGAGATGCGACCGACGTCGGCCCCCAGCTGCGCGAGCTCGTGCGCCAGCACGGCGGCGAGCTTCGCATTGAGCGAGCCGGACCGAAGCGATCCCGGGATCACGAGGATTTTCAGCGCGGACATTCAGGACATCGCGGTTGGGACCCGCCCGGCGCGATGACGCAAGGCGCGTTTCAGCCCTTGCGATACACCCAGACCCGCGCGGGCGGAAGGTTCATCCAGATCCGCTCCGAGGCCTCTGTGGACACGCCCGGCAGCGACTTCGGAATCGGCGGCACCACCGAATAGGTGAACTGCACGAAGGGCGCGCCGGGGGCGAGCGCCAGGAAGGCGTCGCGGACCAGTTTCAGGCGGGTCAGCATCGGCTTGGTGACCAGCGGCAGGCCGGAGACCACGGCCGAGGCCGGAGACTTCATGACGTCCCACAGCGTGTCGCGCAACCGGTAGGCGTCACCCTGCACCACCTTGGCCTGCGGATAGCGTTCGCGCAGCAACGCGCAGAAGCCGGGATTGTACTCAACCAGGACGAGACGCTTCTGATCGACGCCATGCTCGATCAGCGCATTGGTGATCGCCCCGGTGCCTGGTCCAAGCTCGACGACCGGCCCTTCGGCGTCACGATCGACATATTGCGCCATGGTGCGCGCAAGCAGCCGTCCGGACGGCATCACCGCGCCCATATGCAGCGGTTTCTCAATCCATGAACGGAGAAAACGAACCTCGTCGTCGAGACGGAGGGGCTTCTTCGACGCACGCACGGACGATTGCAAAGGCATGTCGCTACCAGGCGGGGACCGCACAATCGAGCGGTTGTCAGAAAACAGTCATAAACACGTATAGATCGAAGTCGTTACGGTCAAGCGCAACGACTTCGACTAGACGGCGCGGTTGCCGAAGAAGTCCTTGACCTTAGAGAAGAAACCCGCGGCCTCCGGCTGGGTTGCGCCGGACGAGAGTTTTTCGAACTCCATCAGCAATTCCTGCTGTTTCTTGGTCAGATTCTGCGGGGTTTCGACCACAACCTGGACGTACATGTCGCCGGTCTGGCGCGACCGGAGCACCGGCATGCCCTTTGATGCGATGCGGAATCGCCGGCCGGACTGGGTGCCGGACGGCACCTTCACCTTGGTCTTGGCCTTGTCGATGGTCGGCACCTCGAACTCGCCGCCGAGCGCCGCGGTCACCATCGAGATCGGCACGCGGCAATGCAGATCGGCACCGTCGCGCTGGAAGAACTGATGGGTGGTCAGCGACAGGAAGATGTAGAGATCGCCGGGCGGTCCGCCGCGCACGCCGGCCTCGCCTTCGCCGGCGAGACGAATGCGGGTGCCGTCCTCGACTCCCGGGGGAATGTTGACCGACAGCGTGCGCTCGCGCGTCACCCGGCCAGAACCGACGCAGGAGGTGCAGGCGTCCTCGATCATCTGGCCGCGGCCCTGGCAGGCGGGGCAGGTCCGCTCCAGCGTGAAGAAGCCCTGGGCCTGCCGGATGCGGCCGGCGCCACCGCAATGCGAGCAGGTCTTCGGCTTGGTGCCGGCCTTGGCGCCAGTGCCCGAGCAGGATTCGCAGGTGACCGAGACCGGGATCTCGATCTGCGCGGTCTTGCCCTGGAAGGCTTCCTCGAGCGTGATCTCCATGTTGTAGCGCAGGTCGGCGCCGCGCTCGCGGCCGCCGCTACCGCGGCGCTGCCCGGCCATGCCGAACAGATCCTCGAAGATGTCGGAGAAGGAGGAGGCGAAGCCGGCGCCGAAGCCGGGCCCGCCGCCGCCCATGCCCTGCTCGAAGGCGGCATGGCCGAAGCGGTCATAGGCGGCGCGCTTGTCGCCGTCCTTCAGGACCTCATAGGCTTCGTTGATCTCCTTGAAGCGGACTTCGCTCGAGGCGTCGCCGGGATTCTTGTCCGGATGCCACTTCATCGCGAGCTTGCGGAAAGCCGATTTGAGCTTGGTCTCGTCCGCATTCCGTTCGACCTCGAGGGTCTCGTAGTAGCAGCGCTTGGTGGACATCCTTCAATTCCGTCCGAAGTTCATCGCGATCGCCAAAAGATTGCGTTCAGGATCGCGTCGAGGATTGCGCCTGTCTGGAAGATGCAGCGATCGCCTTAAAGAAAAATGACCCCCACTCCTCCGAGACGCGGCGCGTGCTCTTTGGTGTGAGGGTCATGATCGCAAGCCCGCTTAGGCAGACTTCTTGCTGTTCTTGTCGTCGTCGACCTCGGTGAACTCCGCGTCGACAACGTCATCCTTGGCAGCGTCCTTGGCCGCATCGGCCTCGGCCTGCTGCTTGTACATGGCCTCGCCGAGCTTCATCGAAGCCTGCGCCAGCGTGTTGGTCTTGGCCTTGATCGCCTCGGCGTCGTCGCCCTTCAGCGCTTCCTTGAGGTCGCTGACGGCATCCTCGATCGCGCGGCGCTCGGTGTCGGCGATCTTCGAACCGTGTTCGGCCAGGGCCTTCTCGGTCGAATGGACCAGGCCATCGGCGTGGTTCTTGGCGTCGACTGCCTCGCGGCGCTTCTTGTCCTCGGCCGCGTTGACCTCGGCGTCCTTGACCATCTTGTCGATGTCGGCCTCGGACAGACCGCCGGATGCCTGGATCCGGATCTGCTGTTCCTTGCCGGTCGCCTTGTCCTTGGCGGAGACGTTGACGATGCCGTTGGCGTCGATGTCGAAGGTCACCTCGATCTGCGGCATGCCGCGCGGCGCCGGCGGAATGCCCATCAGGTCGAACTGGCCGAGCATCTTGTTGTCGGCCGCCATTTCACGCTCGCCCTGGAAGACGCGGATGGTCACGGCGCCCTGATTGTCTTCGGCGGTCGAGAACACCTGACTCTTCTTGGTCGGGATCGTGGTGTTGCGGTCGATGATGCGGGTGAACACGCCGCCCAGCGTCTCGATGCCCAGCGACAGCGGGGTCACGTCGAGCAGCAGCACGTCCTTGACGTCGCCTTGCAGCACGCCGGCCTGGATCGCAGCGCCGATCGCGACGACTTCGTCGGGGTTGACGCCCTTGTGCGGCTCCTTGCCGAAGAACTGCTTCACCACTTCCTGGATCTTCGGCATGCGGGTCATGCCGCCGACCAGCACCACTTCGCCGATCTCGCCGGCGGTCAGGCCGGCATCCTTCAGCGCCTTGCGGCACGGCTCGATGGTCTTCTCGACGAGATCGGCCACCAGCGCCTCGAACTTGGCGCGGGTCAGCTTCATCGTCAGATGCTTCGGACCGGTCTGGTCGGCCGTGATGAACGGCAGGTTGATTTCGGTCTGCGTGGTCGACGACAGCTCGATCTTGGCCTTCTCCGCAGCTTCCTTCAGGCGCTGCAAAGCGAGCTTGTCGTTGCGCAGGTTGATGCCCTGCTCCTTCTGGAACTCGTCGGCGAGATAACCGACCAGGCGCATGTCGAAATCTTCGCCGCCGAGGAAGGTGTCGCCGTTGGTCGACTTCACCTCGAACACGCCGTCGCCGATCTCGAGGATCGAGACGTCGAAGGTGCCGCCGCCGAGGTCGTACACGGCGATCGTGCCGGCCTTGGTCTTGTCGAGGCCGTAAGCCAGCGCGGCCGCGGTCGGCTCGTTGATGATGCGCAGCACCTCGAGGCCGGCGATCTTGCCGGCGTCCTTGGTGGCCTGACGCTGTGCGTCGTTGAAATAAGCGGGAACGGTGATGACGGCCTGATCGACCTTCTGGCCGAGATGCGCCTCAGCGGTCTCCTTCATCTTCTGCAGGATGAAGGCCGAGACCTGCGAGGGCGAATAGGTCTTGCCATCGGCTTCGACCCAGGCGTCGCCGTTCGATGCCTTGACGATCTTGTAGGGAACGAGCTTCTTGTCCTTCTCGACCATCGGGTCGTCATAGCGGCGGCCGATCAGGCGCTTCACCGCAAAGAACGTACGCTCGGGATTGGTCACCGCCTGGCGCTTCGCCGGCTGGCCGACGAGGCGCTCGCCATCGTCAGTGAAGGCAACGATCGACGGCGTCGTTCGCATGCCCTCGGCATTCTCGATCACCTTGGCGTTCTTGCCATCCATTACGGCGACGCACGAATTCGTGGTGCCGAGGTCGATCCCAATGACCTTACCCATGGTTTTCAAATCCTCTTTGTTACGGCAGGTTGGTTGGGCCCTGACGGCGCTCCGTACCGACCCCCAGACGTTCACATACTCGCGATATTGCGACGGTGAGCCTGATATAGGAGAGAGGGTCCTGCCCGCAAGGACTGGACGCAACGTTGAGGCCTGAAAAGACTGACGTTTGAAAGATTGTGTCAGTTCGCCTGCGGCACCGGTTCAAGCCCGAGCCAGCCCCAAGCCAGCTCCAAGCCAGCTCCTGGCCAAGTTAACAAATCGGCAATGATGCCGGGCGGCGTCGACCGCGAGCGGCCGCGCGCGACGTCACGGCTGTTGAGTGAACGCTCACAAACGTCGTATGCGAGAGCGCGCACAGGTCGAGGGCGCGCTGTTTGGCCGCTGCCGGCCGCAGCTGACCTCTTTCACGGAAACCTCAGGAAACTGCAAAGTGCCTGCCAATCAGGGCGAAAAGCCAACGGAATCGGGCCGACAGGCCCGGAGCGGAGATTTGGCGGCCTGTTGCAGGGCCATCAAAACCGCTAAAAGCGGTCCGACTGGAAAGAGGCCATCCAGCCCTGCACCGGCCCCGCTGCGCGGCCACCAAGCAAAACCGGTAGATTCCCCATGACGCCTTTTCGAGTTCTCGTTGCGGTTGCCTTGCTGATTGCTGCCACCTGTCGTGGCTTCGCCGCCGACGTGGTGTTTCCGCCGGGCGCGCATGTCGGGATGAAACCGCTGGTGGGTCTCGTCCGCGCCAAGACGTTCATCGGCTTCGAGACCGAGGACCAGGGCGTGAAGGTCCTGATCGCCGACTTGCCGGCAGATGCCTATACCGAGGTCGTGAATGCCTTCAAGGCGAACCCCGCCGGCACCGGCGGCATCAAGCCCGAGAGCCTCGAGACCGCCGCCGGCGTTGCCTATTATACGGTGGAGAGCGCGCGCGACGGCGCGACCAATGTGCGGCGCTATTCCATGATCCTGCCGGGACCGACCTTCTCCGGCTACGTCGCGGTGCAGGTGCCGGAGAACGCCAGCAAGATCTACACCGACGACGCCGTGCGACAGATGTTCGCCTCGGCCGAAGTCCGCAAGGACGTGCCGGTCGACGAGCAGCTCGGCATGATGCCGTTCAAGGTCACCGAGCTCAGCGGCTTCAAGAATATCCGCATGCTGGCGCCGGGCGCGGCGCTGCTGATGGCCGACGGCGACGACAAGGGCCTCGAGGCCAAGCCCTTCATGCTGCTTGGCATCATCGGTTCGGCTCCGGCCACGCCCGACGACCGTGGCCGCTTCGCCCAGCAGATCGCGACCACGATCCCCGGCGTACGCGACGGCCGCATCACCATGTCCGAGCCGATCCGGATCGAGGGTCAGCCCGGCTTCGAAACCCGGATCGACGCCGTCAGCGGCAAGGACAACACCCCGGTGACCATCGTGCAGTGGCTGCGGTTCGGCGCGCAAACCTCGATGCGCATCATCGGCAGCTCGCCGCGCACCGATTGGGAAACCGCCTTCCCACGTTTCCGCGCGGTGCGCGACGGCATCCAGCCGCGCGGCTGATCGCCAAAAAATCGGACTTCCGCTGGTCAGCGAACGGAACTAGCCTCCTCGCGATATCACGTAAAGCGAGGAGGGGCGCGATGTTGGATCGACGACAGGTTGTTGCAGGCCTCGGCACAATGGCGCTTGCGACGCTGGTTCCAAGGAGCCTATGGGCCGCCGCGATCAAGCCTGACGACGGCTCCGCGCTGCTCGTGATCGACGTCCAGAACTGCTTCCTGCCCGGCGGCAGCCTCGCCGTGAAAGATGGCGAGCAGGTCGTGCCGGTCATCAACAAGATCGCCAAGCACTTTGCCAATGTGGTGATGACGCAGGATTGGCACACGCCCGGTCATGTCTCGTTCGCCTCGGCCCATACCGGCAAGAAGCCGTTTGAGACCATCGACCTCGCCTACGGCAAACAGGTGCTGTGGCCCGACCATTGCGTGCAGGGAACCGACGGAGCCTCGCTGTCGAAGGAACTCGCGATCCCGCAAGCCGAGCTGATCATCCGCAAGGGTTTTCACAAGGACGTCGACAGCTACTCGGCGTTCACCGAGGCAGATGGCAAGACCACCACGGGACTTGCCGCTTATCTGAAGGCGCGCAAGGTCGAGCGGGTGTTCGTGGCCGGGCTCGCCACCGATTTCTGCGTAGCGTGGACCGCGCTCGATGCGCGCAAGGCCGGCTTCGAGACCTATGTGGTGGAGGATGCCTGCCGCGGCATCGACACCCAGGGATCGCTGGCCAAGGCCTGGGACGACATGGCCAAGGCCGGCGTCAAGCGCATCCAGTCGGCCGACATCGCATAGGCATATCACGCGAGGTCCGCATGGCCGAGCCCGCGGCCCCCGTTGAATTCGACTTCGTGCGGCGCCCGCCATCGCCACGACTGGCGGGCATGATTGTCGGGATCACCGGCTATCGTGAGACGGTCGCAGGCCAATTCGTCCACTGCCAGACGGCGCCGCTGATTGTGCCTTTCATTGTCAGCTTCGGCTCGCCCTATTTGATCGCGCTTGCGCGTCGGCCCGAGGCGTCCGACCGGCAGCTCAGCTTCGCCGCGGGCCTGCACACGGGGCCGGTCTATATCGAGTCCGATGGCCGCGCCGAAAGCGTGCAGGTGGATTTCACGCCGCTCGGCGCCTACCGCTTCTTCGGCGGCACCATCACCGAGCTCGCCGGGCGGATGGTCGATCTCGGCGACGTGCTCGGCCACGAGGGACGGCGGCTCCGCGAACGGCTCGGCAATACGACCTGCTGGCAGCGGCGCTTCGACCTGATCGAGGACTTCGTGCTCCGTCGCGCGAACCATGCGCCATCGCCTGAGATCGCGTCCGCCTATCGCAGGCTGGCGCGATCCGCCGGCACGATCCGGATCACGACGCTCGCCGCCGATATCGGGTGGAGCCGCAAGCACCTCGTCGACCGCTTTCGATCGGAGCTTGGCCTCGCCCCCAAATCGCTGGCGCGGATGATGCGCTTCCACCAGGCCTGCCGGATCGCCCAGCGCGGCGGGCCGCGCGCCTGGGCGGCGATCGCGGCGGAAACCGGCTATGCCGACCAGGCCCATCTCGTCCGCGAGTTCGTCGAATTCGCCGGGGAACCGCCGACGGCATGGGCGCGCCGGCTGGCGATGACCGACAGCCGGCTGGCGCATTCCGGCGATCTGCTGGCGGACCGGTAACAAACCTTCAAGCCGGCGGCGCATCGCCTTGCGCATAGTGTCGCCATCCGGCGACCAACATGGGACACGCGCAATCATGAGCAATATCGAACCGCCCCGCATCTACCCGACGATCCGTTGCAGGGATGCCGAGGCGATGGTCGGCTGGTTGAAGGCGGCATTCGGGTTCACCGAATACGTCGTCTACCGCCACGATGGAGTGATCCATCACGCCGAGCTGGCCTACGGTTCCTCGATCCTGATGCTCGGCCAGAGCCGCGACGACGACTATGGCAAACTGGTCGGGGACATCGGCGGCCGCCGCACCGATTCGATCTATGTCGCGGTCGACGATCCCGACGCCCTGCATGCGAAGGCCAAGGCGGCGGGGGCGACAATCGAAATGGAACTGCGCGACACCGACTATGGCAGCCGTGATTTCGCCTGCCGCGACCCGGAAGGAAATCTCTGGAACTTCGGCACCTATTGGCCGAAGGCGCATGAGAAGCCGCCGTCGTGAATCCACGACAGCGCGCTTATGACTCGCAGGTTGGACGGATCAGACCGTGATGTCGGCGCTGGGGGCCGACTTGGCGCCGCCCTTGGAGACGCCGACCAGCGCCGGACGCAGGATGCGCTCGCCGATCATGTAGCCGGCCTGCACGACCTGCACCACGGTGCCTGATGGCACCGATGCGTCAGGCACCTCGAACATCGCCTGCTGGAAGTTCGGATCGAACTTCTCGCCGATCGGATCGAACTTCTTGACGCCGTTCTTCTCCAGCGCGTTGAGCAGCGAACGCTCGGTCAGCTCGACGCCCTCGAGCAGCGCCTTCAGGCCGGGATCGGCGGCTTCCTTGGTCTCGGCCGGCACCGCGTCGAGCGCGCGTTGCAGATTGTCGGCGATGTCGAGCACGTCGCGGGCAAAGCCCGTGATGCCGTAGGTCTTGGCGTCGGCGACCTCGCGGCGGGTGCGTTGACGGAGGTTCTCCATCTCGGCCAGCGTGCGCAGCGTGCGGTCCTTGGCCTCGGCGAGTTCCTTGGCCAGCGCCTCTGATGATCCCGCCTCGGGATCGTCGGGCATGATGTAGGGCTTCGAAACCACGGGCTCACCCGTCGGCGCCGAATTCTCGCTGTTGTCATTGGCCCGGTTCGGATCGGTCATGGCTTGCCTTCTCGAAAACTCGCGTCGGTTCAAATCTTGGGGATTGCTAGCCGGGATATCGTGCTTTGGGCGGCGAAAATCAAGCGTAACCTACCGGCTTGAGGCACCGGGATCCCCTGCGCCGGTGCAGGAAACCAGTCAAATGCAAGCCAAATCCACCTCCGGTCAGCCGCCCAGCATCTTGCTGACGATGCGCGCCGCATAATCCACCGTCGGGATCACCCGCGCATAGTTCAGCCGGGTCGGCCCGATCACGCCGAGCACGCCGACGATGCGGCCCTGGGCGTCGCCATAGGGCGCGATGATGGTCGAGGAACCCGACAGCGAGAACAGCTTGTTCTCCGAGCCGATGAAAATCCGCACGCCCTCGCCGCGCTCGGCGCGGCCAAGCAGATCGATCACGCCGCGCTTGGTCTCGAGATCGTCGAACAGCGATTTGATCCGCTCGAGATCATCGAGCGCATGCAAATCCTCCAGCAGATTGGCGTGGCCGCGCACGATCAGCTGGCGGTCCTCGCTCTCGCCACCGGACCAGCTCGCGATGCCCGCCGCGACGACCTTCTGCGTGAGCTGGTCGAGCTCGGCGCGATTTTGCGTCAACGCGGTCTCGAGCTCGAGCCGCGCCTCGGCCAGCGTCCGGCCGCGGATCCGCGCATTGAGGAAATTGGTCGCTTCGGTCAGGGCCGAGGACGGCACGCCGGGCGGCAGCGCCAGCACGCGATTCTCGACCTGGCCGTCTTCGCCGACCAGCACGACCAGCGCCTTCTCCGGCTCCAGCCGCACGAATTCGATATGCTTCAGCCGCGCATTCGACTTCTGCGTCAGCACCACGGCCGCGGCGCGGGTCAGGCCCGACAGCCGCGTCAACGCCTCGCCGAGCGCCGCCTCGACGGATTGCGCACGGCCGACGGCGGCAAGCTGGGTCTGGATCGACTGCCGCTCGGCCTCGGTGAGGTCGCCGACCTGCATCAGGGCGTCGACGAAGAACCGCAGGCCGAGTTCGGTCGGCAACCGGCCCGCCGAGGTGTGCGGCGCGTAAATCAGGCCGAGCTGCTCGAGATCCGACATCACGTTGCGGACCGAGGCCGGCGACAGCGGTAATGCGATCAGGCGCGAGATGTTGCGCGAACCAACCGGCTCGCCGGTGGCGAGATAGCTTTCGACGATTTGACGAAAAATGTCGCGCGACCGCTCGTTGAGCTGGGCCAGCCCGGCATGCGGCGCGATCAGGCCGATCGGATCGTGATGAGTCACACTCCAGTCCCTCGCAATTGCTGCCTAATTTGTCGCTCCGGGAGGCCGGTGACAAGCGCGCATTCGGCGCTCCGGGACCGGTCCATCCCGGGGACCAAAAACCCTTGCCGCTGCCCCTTCCCCCTCCTACAAGCACGCCCAGCCATATCTCTGGGATTTTTGGAGGATTTCATGCGGCCAAGCCGCCGTGCACCCGATGAACTGCGTCCCGTGTCGCTGGAACGCGGCGTCGTCAAATATGCCGAGGGTTCCTGCATGGTGAAGTTCGGCGACACCCATGTGCTGGTGACGGCGACCTTGGAAGAGCGGTTGCCGCCATGGCTGAAGGGCCAGGGCCGCGGCTGGGTCACCGCCGAATACGGCATGCTGCCGCGCGCCACGCTGGAACGCACCCGCCGCGAGGCCTCCGCCGGCAAGCAGGGCGGCCGCACGGTCGAGATCCAGCGGCTGATCGGCCGCTCGCTGCGCGCGGCGATCGATCTCGAAGCGCTCGGCGAGCGCCAGATCACGGTCGATTGCGACGTCATCCAGGCCGATGGCGGCACCCGCACCGCCTCGATCACCGGCGCCTGGGTGGCGCTGGCCGACTGCATCAACTGGATGAAGACCCGCAACATGCTGAAGGCCAACGTGTTGCGCGACAATGTGGCGGCGATCTCCTGCGGCATCTACCAGGGCACGCCGGTGCTCGATCTCGACTATGCCGAGGATTCCGAGGCCGACACCGACGCCAATTTCGTCATGACCGGCGACGGCCGCATCATCGAGGTGCAGGGCACCGCCGAGAAGACGCCGTTCTCGCAGGACGAATTGCTGGCGCTGATGGCGCTGGCGCGCAAAGGTGTCGCGCGTCTGGTCGACTTGCAAAAGATCGCGGTGGCGTAGTCTGATTGGTCATGCATCGCCGAATCACCGGAAGGCTCGTCATCGCCACCCATAATCCCGGCAAGCTTGCCGAGATGCGGGAACTGCTGGCGCCGCACGGCGTCGAGGCGGTGTCGGCCGGCGAACTCGGCCTTGCCGAGCCCGAGGAGACCGGCGACAGTTTTCGCGCCAATGCGGCGATCAAGGCCATCGCCGCGGCGAAGGCGACCGGCTTGCCGGCCTTCGCCGACGATTCTGGCCTTGTGGTCGACGCGCTCGACGGCGCCCCGGGAATCTACTCGGCGCGCTGGGCCGGCGAGAGCAAGGACTTCATGGCGGCGATGACGCGGATCGAACGCCTGTTGCAGGAGCGCGGCGCCACAACATCCGAGCAGCGCAAGGCGCATTTCGTCTCGGCGCTGTGCGTGGCGTGGCCCGACGATCATCTCGAAGAGGTCGAGGCCCGTGTCGACGGAACGCTGGTCTGGCCGCCACGCGGCACCGCCGGCTTCGGCTATGATCCGGCGTTTCTGCCTGACGGATACACGCGGACGTTCGGCGAGATGACCAGCATCGAGAAGCACGGCCTGCCGCCGCACGGGCTCGGCCTGTCGCATCGCGCCCGCGCCTTCGTGAAGCTCGCGGAGATCTGCCTTGAGCCACGCTGAACGAACAGCATTCGGCGTCTACGTGCACTGGCCGTTCTGCCTGTCGAAGTGCCCGTATTGCGATTTCAACAGCCATGTCCGGCATGCGCCGGTCGACGAAGATCGTTTCGTGCGCGCCTTCGCCCGCGAGATCGAGACCACCGCCGCGCGGGTGCCGGGACGCGAAGTCACATCGATCTTCCTCGGCGGCGGCACGCCCTCGCTGATGCAGCCGCAGACCGTTGGCGCCGTGCTCGATGCGATCGGCAAGCACTGGTCGGTCGCACGCGACGTCGAGGTCACGCTGGAGGCCAATCCGACCAGCGTCGAGGCGACGCGCTTTCGTGGCTATCGCACCGCGGGCGTCAACCGCGTCTCGCTCGGCGTGCAGGCGCTCGACGATGCGTCACTGAAGGCATTGGGCCGCCTGCATACGGCGCGCGAGGCGCTCGACGCGGTCGCGATCGCGCGCTCGGCGTTCGATCGCTATTCATTCGACCTGATCTACGCCCGTCCAGACCAGACGCCGCTGATGTGGGCCGATGAATTGAAGCAGGCGATCTCGGAAGCCGCCGAGCATCTGTCGCTCTATCAGCTCACGATCGAGGAAGGCACGCCGTTCTTCGGACTGCACGCCGCCGGCAAATTGCAGACGCCGGACGAGGCGACGTCGCGCGCACTCTACGACGTCACGCAGGAGGTCTGCGCCCGCGAGGGCTTGCCGGCCTATGAGATCTCCAACCACGCCCGCCCCGGCGTGGAGTGCAAGCACAATCTGGTCTACTGGCGCGGCGAGGAATATGCCGGCATCGGTCCCGGCGCGCATGGCAGGCTCGACATCGATGGCGTCAGGCATGCGACCGCGACCGAGCGGCGTCCCGAAGCCTGGCTGTTGAACGTCGAGGAACGCGGCCATGGCGTCGTCAGCGATGACGGCCTGAACAGCGAAGAGCGCGCCGACGAGTTCCTGCTGATGGGACTGCGGCTGGTCGAGGGTATCGATCCGAAGCGCTATGCGCAGCTCTCCGGCCGCGCGCTCGATCCGCAGCGGATCACGCTGCTGCGTGAGGAGGGTGCGATCGCGGTCGATGCCGACGGCCGGCTGCGCGTGACCAAGTCGGGATTTCCGGTGCTCGACGCCGTGGTCGCGGATCTCGCGGCCTAAATATCGAAAACAACCCCATGCAAAGCAGGGCGCCGGCGCTCGGCGAGGCAGCTCGACCGCCGGACGACGATCAGGCCCCAAAGCTCTTCGGCGAGCCTGCTACCGGCGTGCCGCCGCCGGACGCCACCTTCATGACCGCAAGGCCGCGCTCATTGGTGCCGTCGGAGCGGAAGCGGAACAGACCATCGATGCCGGCAAAGCCGGAGGGATTGGTCAGCGTCTCCGGCGCGAAACGTTGCGCGCCCTGGGTGCGCGCCAGCGCCGCCATCAGCGCCACCGCATCATAGGCCAGCGTCGAGGTGCGGACCGGTTCGCCGCCATATTTGGCGCGGTAGCGGCCGGCGAAGCTGCGGAAGCCGGAGGGATCCGGGGCCGCATAGAGGCCGCCCTGCAAGGCGGGGCTCGCAAACACCCGCGGATTGTCCCACAGACCTGTGCCGAGCAGCTGGATGTTGCGCAGATTGGCGCCGGCCGCGGTCAGCGCGTCGGCCGTCGCGACCACCGAATCGCCATCGTCGGCAATCAACAGCGCGTCGGCCTGGCCAAGCGCCTGCGCCACCGTCCGCGCCGCGGCCGCGCGATCGGCGCCATATTTCTCGAAGGCGACGACGCGGCCGTTCTTGCGCCCGGCCGCCTGCTTGAACGCGGCCTCGACCACGTTGCCATAGGCATTGTCGGGCACCATCGCGGCGAACGAGCGCTTGCCGATGCTGGCGGAGTAATCGACGATCCGGTTGATGTCGGACTCCGGCAGGAAGCTCAGCAGATAGACGCCGTGGCCGGCCACGCTCGAATCGGTGGAGAACGCGATCACCGAGGTTCCGCGTGGCCGCGCCAGTTGTGCAACGGGAGGCACCGAGGCAGCGAACAGCGGTCCCAGGATGATCTCCGCGCCCTCCGCCAAGGCCTGCTGGGCCCCCTGACCGGCGCCCTGCGGGCTGCCGCCATCGTCCTTGATCAGGAGCTGGATGTTCGGGTTCTGGAATTCCGCGAGCGCCATTTCCGCCGCGTTGCGCATCGACTGGGCGGCGAGCCCAGCATTGCCGGCGGCCGACAGCGGCAGGATCAGTCCGATCTTGACCTGCCCGGTGCCGACCGCCTGCGGTTGTTGCGGCGGGCCGGACGGACCAGCCTCGGGGTTACCGCTGGAAAATTGGCTCAGGCTCTGCTGGACGCCCGAACAGGCCGTCAGCAGCGGCGCGCCCAAAAGGAGGCCAAGCGCGGTCCGCCGGGTCGTGCCCGACGGCAGTGACGTGCGGTGATGCGGGCCTGCCATCGTCTCTCTTCTCTTGGCCGACCGGGATCGGCCAGGACTCCATCCGGCTCGGATGAGGCGGGTGGATTCAGGCATATTGTCGGCGAATAGTTAACTAAAACAAAAGGATTATGTCCCTGCGGCGCCGTTGCCGCGGCTTCCATTTCTCGTGACCGGCAAGCCGTCCGCCGCCGCGATGCGGATGTGGCGCAAGGGCTGCCATCCCTTTAGATTGGCATTATGCGCGCAAAAGCCAGTTCCCTCCACCATCCGGACGCCACGGCGGGCGCTGCGGCCAAGACTTTGGCCAAGACCTTTTCGATCGGCGGCCAGCAACTGGCCGCGCCAAGGGCTGCACCCGGGCTGCATCTGGTGGCGACCCCGATTGGAAATCTCGCCGACATCACCCTGCGCGCGCTGGAGACGCTGGCCGGCGTCGACGTCATCGCCTGCGAGGACACCAGGATCACCCGCCGGCTGACCGAGCGTTACGCGATCAGTGCCGAGCTCGCGCTCTATCACGAGCACAACGCCGCGCAAGCGCGGCCCAAGATCCTGGAGCGGCTGGCACAGGGCGCCGCGATCGCGCTGGTGTCCGACGCCGGCACGCCGCTGATCTCCGATCCCGGCTTCAAGCTGGTACGCGAGGTCTGCGCCGCCGGGCATGCCGTCATTGCGGTGCCCGGGCCGTCATCGGTGCTGACCGCGCTATCGGTCGCGGCGCTGCCGACCGACCGGTTCTTCTTCGAGGGATTCCTGCCGGCCAAGGAGCACGCGCGCCGCGCGCGGCTGAGCGAGCTCGCCCGGATCGATTCGACGCTCGTGATGTTCGAATCCGGCAATCGCGTGCAGGACACGCTGCGCGACCTCGCCGCGATCATGGCCGGGCGTGATGCGGCAATCTGCCGCGAGCTGACCAAGCTGCACGAGGAGATCAAGCGCGCACCGGTCGCCGAGCTTGCAGCCGGCGCGGACGCGCTGGAGACCCGCGGCGAGTTCGTGCTGGTGATCGGGCCGCCGGCCGACGATGCCGGGGTGATGGACGAGAATTCGCTCGACGATCTGCTGCGCGCGCAACTCGCCCGCGGCAGCGTCAAGGATGCGGTCGCCCACGCGGTCGAGCTGTCGGGCCGGCCGCGCCGCGAGGTCTATGCGCGCGCGCTCGAGCTGGCGAAATCGACCGGGGACGGCGATGGCGAAGCCCGGTAGTGCCAAGACTGACAGCGCCTCGCCGGAGCGCGTCGCCGCATTCCGCACCGGCATCTCGGCCGAAAGCCGCGCCGCGGCGCTTCTGATCGCCAAGGGCTATCGCATCCTGGCAAGGCGCTTCCGCACGCCCTATGGCGAGATCGACCTCGTCGCACGCAAGCGCAATCTCGTCGCCTTCGTCGAGGTCAAGGCCCGTGCCAGCCTCGATGAAGCCGCCTATGCCGTGACGCCGCGCCAGCAGCAGCGCATCGTCAATGCCGCCCAGGCCTGGCTGATGGCGCATCCCGAACATGCCGAATTTGATCTCAGATTCGACGCCGTGCTGATTGCGCCGAAGAGCCTGCCGCGCCATCTGTTAGCGGCATTCGACGCAAGCCCTTGAAGCTACCCTCAGACCTCGCGGGACACACCTATGAAATTGAAGATCGCCGTCCAGATGGATCCTATCGCGCGCATCAACATCCGCGGCGATTCCACCTTTGCGCTGCTGCTCGAGGCGCAGAAGCGCGGCCACGGCATCTCCTACTACACGCCCGACAAGCTGTCGCTGCGCGGCGAGGAGCTGGTGGCGCCGGTGCAGCCGCTCACCGTGCGCGACGAGGTCGGCAATCATTTCACGCTCGGTGAAGCAAAGCGCGAGGCGCTGAACGGCTTCGACGTCGTGCTGCTGCGGCAGGATCCGCCATTCGATCTCGCCTACATCACTTCGACGCACTTTCTGGAGCGCATCCATCCAAACACCCTTGTCGTCAACAACCCGGCCAGCGTGCGCAACGCGCCGGAAAAGCTGTTCGTGATGAACTTCCCGCAGCTGATGCCGCCGACCCTGATCTCGCGCGACCTCGACGAGATCAACGCCTTCCGCGACCAGCACGGCGCGGTCGTCATGAAGCCGTTGCACGGCCATGGCGGCGCCGCGGTGTTCCGCGTGATGCCGCAGGACATGAACTTCGGCTCGCTGTTCGACATGTTCTCGGTCACCTTCAAGGAGCCCTGGGTGATCCAGCGCTTCCTCCCCGAGGTGAAGCATGGCGACAAGCGCATCATCCTGGTCGACGGCGAGTTCGCCGGCGCCGTCAACCGCGTGCCGGCGGCGGATGACCTGCGCTCCAACATGGTGCGCGGTGGCGCGGCCAAGGCGACCGAGCTGTCGGATCGCGAGCGAGAAATCTGCGCGACGCTCGGACCGGCGCTGCGCGAGCGTGGCCTGCTGTTCGTCGGCATCGACGTGATCGACGGCAATCTGACCGAGATCAACGTCACCTCGCCGACCGGCATCCGCGCCATTCAACGGCTCAATGGCCCCGACGTCGCAGCGATGATCTGGGATACCATCGAGAAGAAGCGCGCCGCCAAATAACAGCTCTGTTGTGCGCCGCACATGCCGGTTGAAATCCACCTAGATTTCAACCGCGCATTCGTTCGCCTTATTCTACTTGCCAGCTTGCGCCGGCGAGCGCAGCATCCTGTTGCCTGCGTCAGGTCAAGCGGCGGGCCAACGCGGGCGACAACGCGACAATCTCATAAAAATTGTGGAGGAAGAACGTTATGACGCTCAATGTCTCACGACGATCCTTGCTCGCGCTCGGCGCCGGTCTCGGCGCCAGCACACTCCTCGGCGGCACCGCGCAGGCGCGTGCGCCGAAGCTCGGCACACAGACTCCCTATTGGCACCGTTTCGTGCTCGGCGACGCCGAAGTGACCGTCGTCTCCGACGGCCCGCTTCCGCTCGGCGATCCCTCCGGCACCTTCACCGGCGTGCCGAAGGAAGAGGTGAAGAAGATGCTGTCCGACAACTTCCTCTCGCCCGACAATGTCGTGCTCGAGCAGAACTCGCCGATCGTCAACATGGGCGACAGGCTGATCCTGTTCGACACCGGCATGGGCACCTCGCAGGCGTTCGGCCCGACCACCGGGCGGCAGCAGAAGAGCATGAAGGAAGCCGGCATCAAGCCGGAGGACATCGACGCCGTCGTGCTGTCGCACGCGCATATCGACCACATCGGTGGCATCGTCGATGCCGACAACAAGCCGCTGTTCCCGAATGCGCAGTACTACATCGCGCAGAGCGATCTCGATTTCTGGACCGACGAAGGCAAGATGGGCAGTCCGTTGAAGGACTTTGTCGTGCACGCCCGCAAGAACCTGCTGCCGGTGCGCGACCGCATCGTGTTCTTCAAGGATGGCCAGGAATTCCTGCCCGGTGTGCAGGCGATCGCGGCGCCCGGCCACACCGTGGGCCACACCATCTTCATGGTGAGCTCGGGCGGCAAATCCTTCGCCTTCCTCGGCGACCTGTCGCATCACGCGGTGCTTCTGCTGGAGCGGCCGCGGATGGAGTTCTCCTACGACACCGATCCGAAGCAGGCGGCGGCCTCGCGGGTCAAGCTGCTGGAGACGCTGGCCGTGAACAGGACGCCTGTCATGTCCTATCACTTCGCCTGGCCGGGCTACGGCCACGTCGCCAAGGCCGGCGAGGGCTACCACTATTATCCCGAGCCGATGCAGATGACGCTGTGACGTCCTGACGACGACGAGGCATTCGGGAGCGGCTGCTGCTCCCGAATGCACGATCGGGCCATGCACGCCAAAGCGCGCTGAGTTTTGGTTGCATCGGTTGGGCGCGGTCTCGGTCCACCTCTCGCCGGCGGGGAGCGGTCGGTGCGATGTGCCCGGTGAGGGCTCTTGCTCTCTCGATAGACCGGAACCCCTCACCCGATTTGCTGCGCAAATCGACCTCTCCCAAGGGAGAGGTGAACTTTCGACGCCGTTCCATCTCAACCTGATCTTGCGCAATGCATGACGCGGCGAGACGGCGTCTATTCGGCCGGCGCGAGGCGCCGGCTGGCTCCACTGACCGCCCCCGTTCGCGCACCGATCCGCGCCCGACGCTTGCGCCACCAGATCACCACGCCGGTCACCGACAGGGCCGCGACCACCAGACCCATCAGGGAAATCAGGATGCGCCCGGGCAGGCCGGCGATGCGACCGGAATGCAGGGGAACTGCATCTGCACGAAGACGTCGGCCGCGGTGCCGACCCACGGCAGCCGCTCGCCCAGCGGACGGCCGTCTTCACTGTCGTAATAGAGCTGCGCCGGACCGACGCCGGCGGCGCCGTGTTCACCACCGGGCTCGAAGAATGCGACCGCATAGACGCCATGGGCCGGACCATAGTTGATCGAACCGATCGGCGTCGTCCAGCCGCGCGCCTTGCCCTCGGCCGCGGCCCGCGCTGCGATATCCGGATAGGTCATCCTCGGCTCGATCGGATCGTCGAGATGGCGGTACGGTCGCTGCTCGTACGGGGTCGGCGTGTAGTTGGACACCGTCTTCATCAGCGGCGAGAACACCTCGAAATAAAGGTTGAGCGAGAAGGCGGTGAACGCGATCACGAACAGCAGGGCCCAGGTCCACAGGCTGAAGGCGCGATGGATATCGAAATTGACCCGATAGGCGCTGCCCGACATCTTGATCTTCCAGGCCGGCGCCCAGCGGGTCCAGAAGCCCTTGCGCGCGGCGGCCGGTAGCGCCGACGCCGGCTCGGCCCTGGCGCGGCGCCGCGATGGCAAGGTCAGGTAGAAGCCGACGAAGCAATCGATCGTCCAGATCACGGCGATGATGCCGAGGAACCGCATTCCCCAGCGATCGCTGCCCCAGAATTCGGGAATGTGCATCGTGTAGTGCAGCTTGTAGAGAAACGAGACGAAGTTTTCCCGGCTCACCGGCCAGACCGCGCCCCAATAGCGGCGACCGAGCTCGGCGCCGGTGTTCGGATCGAGGAAGATCTGATTGTAGTCGAGCGTGTAGCGCTTGCCGGTCTGCGGATCGATCCGCGGCAGCACGAAGAACCACAGCGATTCGCCCTTCTCCGGGGTCATGAACATGTGGACCACGCGGGCACGGTGATCGCGCTGCTCGATCAGCTTGACCAGCTCCACCGACGGAATCGCAGGTCCTGCGCTGGTCACCTCGAACAGCTTCTTGTTGAGGATGTCGTCGATCTCGTGATCCCACGAGATGATGGCGCCGGTGACGCCGGAGAAGAACAGGAACGCCGCGGTGAGCAGTCCCGCCCAGCGATGCAGTCGTCCAAGGATCGGTCTCATGGGGATCTCGGCATGTTGTGCGGACCCCTCACCAGCGATACGTCAGCTTGGCGATCGCCTTCCGACCCTCTGCGTAGAAGCAGCTCGTATTGCCGTAGCAGGCCGCCACGTAACGCGTGTCGGCGAGGTTGGTGACGTTGAGGGAGAGGCGATAATTGCCCCTGGTGTAGGCGACCAGCGCATCGACGACCGTGGACGCCGGCACCTTGAAGGTGTTGGCCTCGTTGCCGAAGGTCGATCCGACATAGCGGACGCCGCCGCCGAACTGAACGCCGGCGAACGCACCGCCCTGAACGGTGTAATCGCCCCACAGCGAGAAGCGGTTGAGCGGCACGGTGGTCGGCGCCTTGCCGACATTGACCGGATCCTTGGTCACGACCGCATCGACATAGGCGTAGCCGCCGCGGATGTTGACGCCCTCGGCCAGCGTCGCAGTGCCCTCGAGCTCGACGCCGCGCGACCTGACCTCGCCGGTCTGCTCCGCAAAGTAGGATGGCGGCGCGTAGGTGACGACGTTGGACCGGGTCAGGTCGAAGGCCGCCAGCGTGATCAGCGCATTGATACCGACCGGCTGGTACTTGACGCCGACTTCGTACTGCACCCCGCTTTCCGGCTTCAGCAGCTCTCCGGCGGAGTTGATGCTCAGCACCGGCAGGAATGATTCCGAGTAGCTGAAATAGGGCGCGATGCCGTTGTCGAAATTGTACATCACGGCGGCGCGGCCGGTGAACGCCGAGGCGTCGGTCGACGTCGAGGTCTTCGCGAGGTTGTTGTCGAGGTCCGTGGTGACGAAATCCTGCCGTCCGCCGAGCAGGAACGACAACCGGCCGAGTTTGATCTGGTCCTGCAAGTAAAGACCGGCCTGCGACTGCGTAATGCCGGTGTCGTCATACGGTCCGTTGTTGGTCCAGCTGTTGGCGTAGACCGGCGCAAACACGTTGATCTTGCCGGTGCTGAAGCTCGAGGCCATGTCGCGGAACGAGGTGTTGCGGTAGTCGATGCCAAACAGCGTGGTGTGGCTCAGCATGCCGGTGACGAACTTGCCTTGCAGCTGGTTGTCGACCGCGAAGGAATTGATCGTCGAGTTGCCGCCGGCGCCGCCGCGCGACAGCAGGCCCGCGGCTTCGTCGGCCGCCGACGCGTAGCCGGCGCCGTAGAAACTCCTCTGCTCGTTGTGCATCCACGAGTAGCGCAGGTTCTGGCGGAAGGTCAGCGCGTCGTTGATGTCGTGCGACAGCATGTAGCCGACCGAGGTCTGCTCGGTGTCGAACTGATTGAAGCCGGGCTCGCCGACGAACCGCGTGTTCGGAATGAAGCGGCCATTGTTGGCCCAGACCGTGCCGGACGGCGGCAGGAACTGGAGGCCCCAGCCGGTCCGCTCCTTCTGATAATTCGCCAGGAAGGTGATCGTGGTGTCCTCGTTCGGCTTCACCGTGACGGCGGGCGCGATGAAGACCCTGTTGTCCTTGGTGTAATCGACCTGGGTCTCGCCGTCGCGCGCGACGCCGGTCAGGCGCCACAGCACCGTGCCTTCCTTGTTGGCGCGGCCACCGATATCGAACTCGCCCTGGAAGCGGTTGAAGCTGCCGCCGGACAGCGACACTTCCCCGAATTCACGCGCGGTCGGCAGTTTGCTGACATAGTTGAGGATGCCGCCGGTGCCGCTGCCGCCGAACATCGCGGAAGAAGGCCCCTTCAGCACTTCGAGGCGCTCGGCGCCATAGGGATCGAGACCGAGGAAGTGAACATAGTTGCTGCTCGGCAGCCGCAGCCCGTCGAGATAGAGGCCGGGCATCGTCATGTCGAAGCCGCGGATCTGCAAGCCGCCGAAGCGGGTATCCGAGCCGCCATTGACGTCGCCGCTGACGCCCGCGGTGTAGCGCAACGCCGCGCCCACCGATTCCGCACCCTGGTTCCTGACCTGGTCCGTCGTGATCACCGAGATCGATTGCGGGGTTTCGATCAGCGGCGTGTCGGTCTTGGTCGCCGTCCCCGAACGCGTGGCAACGAATCCGACCACCGGTCCGCCGGCGCGCTCGCCGGCACCCGCGACGGATTGCGCCGGCGATTCGGTCGCCGCCTGCTGCGATCGAGCCGCGCGGTTGGTCCGGTTCGCGCGCGTGGTCGTCGCGCGACGAACCGGCTTTGCATTCGCAGCCGCCGCGCGCTGGCCCGGCGCATCCACGCTTACCGGCGGCAGTTCGGTTTGCGCCTCGGCACGTTCCACCGCGACGCCGGTTGCCAGGACGGCGGCGGTGCACAGACCGATCGTTCGCAGCAGCGGATGTTGGCGAATGGAATGCGAAGCAAGTCGGTCGATCACGCGAAGGCGCCCCTGATGTCAGCCTGAATGGATTTGTGATCCGGCTCTACAGTGCGGGGCGCGCGCGTACAGACCTCGGCGATTGGAATAGATCGAGACTGCGCGCGCAGTCGGCGTGCGATCGCTGAAACAAAAAGGAAATCGTCGACGTGCTGCGACAATGTGCGCGACAGCGTCGCGCGCGCCGAACGATTCTCTGGGTTGTTGGCAGTGTAGTTTGCAACTCACGCCAACCGGCGCGCTTCATGCGGCGGGCAATGGCTGCGACATCCGCGCCGGCCGTGGCAGACCGCCGCGCGGTGGATTGGTACCGGGCGCGCGCCTGACGAATGTTCCTGTAATGTTCTTGCGCTTGTCGCCCGGCTCCGCTACCCTCGCGTGCGGAAGATAGGGGCAGCATGGTCCAGCGGGTTTCCACCGTCGCATTCGAGGGGATCGAGGCCCGCGCGGTCGACGTGCAGGTGCAGGTCGCGCCGGGACTGCCGGCGTTTGCGATCGTCGGCCTGCCCGACAAGGCGGTGTCGGAGGCGCGCGAGCGGGTGCGCTCGGCGCTGATCGCCTCCGGCCTCGCGCTGCCCGCCCGCCGCATCACCGTCAACCTCGCGCCCGCCGACCTGCCCAAGGAAGGCAGCCACTACGACCTGCCGATTGCTCTCGGCCTGATGGCGGCGATCGGCGCGATCCCGCCGGATGCGCTCAGCGGCTTCACCGTGCTCGGCGAACTCGGGCTCGATGGCTCGATCGCAGCCGTCGCGGGCGTGCTGCCCGCCGCGATCGGCGCCAATTCGCGCGACGAGGGGCTGATCTGCCCGGCGGCCTGCGGCTCGGAGGCGGCCTGGGCGAGCCCTGACATCCAGATCATCGCGGCCCACTCGCTGATCCAGATCGCCAACCACTTCAAGGGCACGCAGCTGCTGTGGCGGCCGCAGCCCAAGGTGCATGAGCGCGAGGACGCGCTGCTCGACCTGCGCGACATCAAGGGCCAGGAGAGCGCGAAACGCGCGCTCGAGATCGCCGCTGCCGGCGGACATCATTTGCTGATGATCGGCTCGCCCGGCGCCGGCAAATCGATGCTGGCCGCGCGATTGCCCTCGATCCTGCCGCCGCTGTCGCCGTCCGAGCTGCTCGAGGTCTCGATGATCGCCTCCGTCGCCGGCATGATCCGGGACGGCGCGCTGACCGCGCGGCGGCCGTTCCGCAGCCCGCATCATTCCGCCAGCATGGCCGCGCTGACCGGCGGCGGCATGCGCGCCAAGCCCGGCGAGATCTCGCTCGCGCATCAGGGCGTGCTGTTCCTCGACGAACTGCCGGAGTTCGACCCGCGCGTGCTGGATTCGCTGCGCCAGCCGCTGGAGAACGGCGAGGTCGCGGTGAGCCGCGCCAACCATCGCGTCACCTATCCGGCGCGCTTCATGTTGGTCGCGGCGATGAACCCGTGCCGCTGCGGCCACGCCTATGAGCCCGGCTATTCCTGCAAGCGCGCACCCGTCGACCGCTGCACCGCCGACTACCAGATGCGGATCTCCGGCCCGCTGATGGACCGCATCGATCTCAGGATCGAGGTGCCGGCCGTGACCGCGGCGGACCTGATCCTGCCGCCGCCCGCGGAGGGATCGGCCGAGGTCGCCAAGCGCGTCGCGGCCGCGCGCGACATCCAGCTCGCGCGCTATGCCGCGGCCGGCATGCCGCAGGTCCGCACCAATGCGGAGGCGCCGAGCTCGCTGCTCGAGACCATCGCGCAGCCCGATGCGCACGGCCAGAAGCTGCTGCGCGAAGCCGCCGACACCATGCGCCTCACTGCGCGCGGTTATCACCGTGTGCTGCGGGTGGCGCGCACGCTCGCCGATCTCGACGGCGCGGATGCGATCGGCCGGCTGCATCTCGCCGAGGCGCTGTCCTATCGTGCATTGGCCGACGACCTGCGTCGCGCGGCGTGAAGCGGTCGTTGACCGGCGACGCGGGCAGCGGTCCACCGAGTGAGAGCAGGTCAGTCCTGTCGCGATTCGCGCCGCAATCGCCGCCGTCAACCCCGCGGTAACGAGTTTTGTTTACGCTCCGCAAACCATAAGCACCGCGATCCGCGGGACGCTTGGGTCGAGCGAGTTGTGTCATGTTGCGTATGAAGGTTTTGGCCTCGGTGGTCCCCCTTGCCGTGGCCGCGGTGCTTACCCATGCGGAGTTGCTGCCGGGTCCCCGGCCCTGCATCGAGGTCGGCGGTGCGGCGATGCAGATCGCATCGGTGCCCTGGCAGGCCCAGCTTCACGTCAGCTTCACCGACGATCCGAGCCTTGCCACCGTCCGGGTCCGGATTGCCGACAGCGCTGATGCCGCCGACTTCACCGTGATCGACGACATCGACGATGCCGAGGCCGGCGCCTGCGAGAGCAACACGGTGCCGCAGCTGATCGGGATTTCCAGCGAGCCGACCGCAACTGGTCCGGTGATCTATCTTTCGCATGACGGTCCGTTCGACTACCGCGTCTACGTGCAGTCGAAGACGTTCTCGGCGCGCGATGCCGCGGCCCTGATCGTCAGCGCCCGCGGCGGCCATCGCCGCCTCGAGGCCGCTGCGATCGAGCCCGACGCGCATGTCCCGAACCGGCTCGTGGCGGAGTTAACCTCGCGCTAACCCTGTTGTCAGGGCAACGCGAAACGGCCACCAACTTCAAGCACTTTGCAAGGTGACCGACGCATTTTCATCGGCGAATCTCGCTGTCTCAGGGCCACGATTGATGGGGCGTTTCTTCCGGATCAAGTTGCGCCTTCGCCGCTTCCTGCGGCGCCACTCCTGGGTCGCGACGATCATCCGTTCCTTCACGATCTTCTCCATCGCGTTTGGCGGCGCGTTCGGATTCATCTCGGGCGCGCTCTCGCAACAGAGCGGCTACGATCCCAACGCCTTCGCGATCGGCGTCAGCTTCCTGTTCGCGCTCGCCTGCCTCTGGATCGTGACGCTCGGCATCCGCCTGCGGCTGATGCGCGCGCGGTTGCGCACCATCGCCCAGCACAATGAAGCGATGGCCGACCGCAATTGGGAATTGCAGGAGGCGGAGCAGCGCGCCAGCACGCTGTTCGAGGCCCAGGACGACGTCATCGTGCTGCGCGATCTCGACGGCCTGATCACCTACGCCAACGACGCCTATTGCGAGCTGGCACAGCTCTCCCGCAGCGAATTGATCGGCAGCACCGCGACGCTCAAGGTGCTCGAACATGGCGACACCGCGCTCGAATCCAACGGCACGCGGGTCTACGACCAGAAGATCGACGGACCGCTCGGGCCGCGCTGGATCGCCTGGCGCGAAGGCCTGGTGCGCAACGATGCCGGCGCGCCGGCGGAGATGCAGAGCGTCGGCCGCGACGTCACCGACCGCACCGAGAGCGAACGCGCGCTGGCTGAGGCGCGCGATCAGGCCGACGCCGCCAACCGCGCCAAGTCGCGCTTCCTCGCGATGGCGAGCCACGAGATCCGCACCCCGCTGAACGGCATCATCGGCATGAGCGGCCTGCTGATGGATACCCAGCTGACGCCGGAGCAGACGACCTATGTCAAGGCGGTCAAGACCTCGGGCGACGCACTGCTGGCGCTGATCGAGGAGCTGCTCGACTATTCCAAGATCGAGGCCGGCAAGATCGATCTCGAGCACCGCGCCTTCGCGCTGTCCGGCCTGATCGAGGACATCACCGAGCTGCTGGCGCCGCGCGCGCAGGCCAAGGGCATCGAGATCGCCGCCTATGTCGACGAGCGGCTGCCGCTGCAAGTGACCGGCGACGCGGCACGGCTGCGCCAGGTGCTGCTCAATCTCGCCGGCAACGCCATCAAGTTCACCGCCACCGGCGGCGTGGCACTGATCGTCGAGCCCGGGATCTGGCCGAACGAGATCAGTTTCCTGGTTCGCGACACCGGCATCGGCATCGCACCCGAAGCGCAGCAGCGCATCTTCCGCGAATTCGAGCAGGCCGACGATCGCATCGCGCGCAGCTATGGCGGCACCGGCCTCGGCCTCTCGATCAGCGACCGCATCGTCAAGCGGATGGGCGGCCGGATCGGGCTGGCGAGCACGCCGGGCGCGGGCTCGACCTTCGAGGTGTCGATCCCGCTCGCCGCCGCCGATCCCGGCGAGACCAACGGTTTCACCGCACCCGATCTCGCCGGCCAGTCGATCATGCTGGTTGCGCCGCAGAGCATCGAGGCCTCGCTGATCTCGCGACGGTTGCAGCGCTGGGGCGCCCAGACCTGCATCGTCTCGGATGCCAACGTCGCCGAGGCGCTGCTGCCGGAGCGGAGCTGGCACGCGGTCCTGATCGACCACACGCTCGGCACGGCGGCGCTGGAAACGCTTGCCAGCGCCGCCCGCATCCACGCCGCCCATCGCATCGTGATGGTCACGCCGGCGACGCGGCAGGACCTCTCGGCCTCCGGGACGACCATGCTCACCGGCTATCTGGTCAAGCCGTTGCGCGCGTCGTCGCTCGCCGCGCGCCTGACCGCGTCACCCGAGATCGCCGCGCCAAGCCTCGCGATGCCAGGCGTTCTAACGCCAAACCTTGAGATCGAGGCCGAGTCAACGCCCACTGCGCCGGCATCCGCGCCGCCGGACAAGGGGCTTTCGATCCTGGTCGCCGAAGACAACGAGATCAACGCGCTCTTGATGCGCTCGCTGCTCACCCGGCTCGGCCACGACGTGGTCATCACCACCAATGGCGAGCAGGCAATGGAATCCTGGCTTTCGGCGACGTCGGCGGGCACGCCCTATGATCTCGTGCTGATGGATATCCAGATGCCGCGCCTCAACGGCATCGAGACCACCAAGCAGATCCGCGCCCACGAGTCCGGCGGGCTGTCGGGCCAGTCCGTCCGCCGGACGCCGATCCTGGCCTTGACCGCGAACACGCTGGTGGAGGACCGCTATGCCTGCTTCGAAGCCGGCATGGATGGTTTTTTGATCAAACCGCTCGACCGCGAGAAGCTGGAAGAAGCGCTCGCGACGCTGGCCGCTGCACGGCATATCGCGGCGTAGGCCGCAAACTCCGTGTCGTCCCGGCGAAGGCCGGGACCCATAACCACCGAATTCGGTTTTGCGACGCGCTGTGGCCACAGCCTGCGAATCGCAAACGGCTGTGGTTATGGGTCCCCGCATTCGCGGGGACGACAGCCGTGATGTGGCAAGCTTGAGTGGCGAACAATTACAGCCGCCGCAAGGCGACCGATTGCACCACGTGATCGGCGCCCTTCTTCAGGATCAGGGTGGCGCGCGGACGGGTCGGCAGGATGTTGTCCTCGAGATTGGCGAGGTTGGTGCGCTCCCAGATCGCGATCGCGGTCGCGGTGGCTTCCTCGTCCGACAACAGCGCATAGCGGTGGAAGTAGGAGCGGGGGTCGGTGAACGCGGTGTCACGCAGCGCCAGGAAGCGCTTGATGTACCAGTTGCGCAGCACCGCCTCGTCGGCGTCGATATAGACCGAGAAATCGAAGAAGTCGGACACGAACGGCACCGCCTTGCCGTCGCGCGGCAGCCGCCCGGTTTGCAGCACGTTGACGCCCTCGACGATCAGGATGTCCGGCTGGTCGATCTCGACCCACTTGTTCGGCACGATGTCGTAGGTCAGATGCGAATAGACCGGCGCGCGCACGCGGCGCCGTCCGGCCTTGATGTCGCTGAGGAACGACAGCAGCGTCGGCAGGTCGTAGCTTTCCGGAAAACCCTTCTTCTGCATGATGCCCTGGCGCTCGAGCACCGCATTGGGAAACAGGAAGCCGTCGGTCGTGATCAGGTCGACCTTCGGCCGCGGCGACCAGCGCGCCAAGAGCGCCTGCAACACGCGGGCCGTGGTCGACTTGCCGACCGCAACCGAGCCGGCGACGCCGACGATATAGGGCATCTTGCGGTCGCGGATGTTGAGGAACTGGCGCTGCGAATAATACAGCCGCTGGGTGGCATCGACATAGATCGAAAGCAGCCGCGACAGCGGCAGGTAGATGTCCTCGACCTCCTGCAAATCGAGGCGGTCATGCATCGAACGCAGGCGATCGAATTCGCCCGGCTCAAGCGTCATCGGCGTATCGTCGCGCAGATGCGACCATTGCTGGCGCGTGAAGGTGCGGTAGGGATTGTATTGCTGATCTGGTGCCCGGATGTCCATGAGGCCCTCCCCGTGATCAATCGCGCTTGCGCGATGCCTTCTCTTCCAGTCCGGACATCACGGTGCGCTTCTCCAGCGCAGCCTCGACATCCTCCAGCTTCACGCCACGTGATTTCAACAGAACCAGCAGGTGAAACACCAGATCGGCGCTTTCGGCGATCAGATGATCGCGGTCATTCTCGACCGCGGCGATCACGGTCTCGACCGCCTCCTCGCCCAATTTCTTGGCGCAATGCTCCGCGCCCTTGTCGAGCAGCTTGCGGGTATAGGACGCCTCGCCGCCCGTTGCAGCGCGGGCGTCGATGGTGGCGGCCAGATCGTGGATCGTGAAACGCGACATCAACTCAACTCAAGCATGCGCACCGGCACTGCTGTTGTGCCATCCCTGCGTTGGGACTTAGCATTTTTGTGACAAGGAGTCCCAGATCACTGTGTTTCCGAACCACGCGCTACGGATCGAGGCGCATCGGCAAACCGGCGCGCACCATGTGATCCTTGGCCTGGCGAATGGTAAATTCCCCGAAGTGGAAGATCGACGCCGCCAGCACGCCGGTGGCATGGCCCTCGCGGACGCCATCCACCAGATGATCGAGATTACCGACGCCGCCCGACGCGATAACCGGTACAGGGACACTGTCCGCGATCTGGCGGGTCAGCGGCAGGTCAAAGCCCTGCCGCGTGCCGTCCCGATCCATCGAGGTCAGCAGGATCTCTCCGGCGCCGAGCGCGACGACCTCCTGGGCATATTCGATGGCGTCGATCCCGGTGGCATTTCGTCCACCATGGGTGAAGATCTCCCAGCGGTCCGAGCCACCGGCGCGCTTGACCCGCTTGGCGTCGATCGCAACCACGATGCATTGCTCGCCGAACTTCTCGGCAGCTTCCTTGACGAACTCGCGCCGGCTGACCGCCGCCGAATTGATCGAGACCTTGTCCGCGCCGTAGCGCAGCAGGGTCTTGATGTCGTCGACGGTGCGGACGCCGCCGCCGACCGTCAGCGGCATGAAGCAGGCTTCCGCGGTCCGCCGCACCACGTCGAGGATGATGCCGCGGTTCTCATGCGTGGCGGTGATGTCGAGGAAGGTGAGCTCGTCGGCGCCGGCGGCGTCATAGGCGATCGCGGCCTCGACCGGATCGCCGGCGTCGCGCAGGTCGACGAAGTTGACGCCCTTGACCACGCGCCCGTCCTTGACGTCGAGGCAGGGGATCACGCGAACCTTGAACATGGTTTCCTCCTAGGCCGCGGTTCGTGCGCTCTTGATCAGCGTCAGCGCGGCGGCGGGATCGAGCCGCCCGTCATACAAAGCCCTGCCGACGATCGCGCCGGCAAGCTTGTTCGCACGCGGCTCCAGCAGCGCCTTGACGTCGTCGATCGAGGCAAAGCCGCCTGAGGCGATCACCGGAATCGAGATGCGATCGGCGAGCGCGATGGTCGCATCGAGGTTGAGGCCCTTGAGCAGGCCGTCGCGCGCGATATCGGTGAAGATGATCGCGGCAACGCCGGCATCCTCGAATCGCTGCGCGATCTCGAGCGCGGTGACATGGGAGGTCTCGGCCCAGCCTTCGACCGCGACCTTGCCGTCGCGGGCATCGAGGCCCACGGCGACGCGGCCGGGGAATGTCTTCGCCGCGCCCTTCACGAGTTCCGGATCGCGCACCGCCGCGGTCCCGATGATGACGCGCGTGATGCCCTTGCCGAGCCAGGCCTCGATGGTCGCGAGGTCGCGGATGCCGCCGCCGAGCTGCACCGGCATGGTGACGGCCTTCAGCATCGCCTCAACCGCATGAGCGTTCATCGGCTTGCCGGCGAACGCCCCGTCGAGATCGACCACGTGGAGATATTCGAAGCCCTGCGCGGCGAAGCTCCTGGCCTGCGCCGCCGGATCGAGATTGAACACGGTGGCGCGCGCCATGTCGCCCTGCTCCAGGCGCACGCACTGGCCGTTCTTCAGATCAACCGCTGGAAAGAGAATCACGGCTTCCACTTCAAGAAATTGGAGATCAGAGCGAGGCCGAAGCGCTGGCTCTTTTCCGGGTGAAACTGGGTGCCGATCGCGGTGTCCTTGCCGACGATCGCGGTCACCGGCCCGCCATAGTCGGCGCGCGCCAGCACGTCGCCCTCGTTGGCGGCGTTGAGGTGATAGGAGTGCACGAAATAGGCGTGGCGTCCCTTCGGGCCGAGCGGCAGCCGCTCCAGCACCGGATGCTCGCGCACCATGTCGAGCGTATTCCAGCCCATATGCGGGACCTTCAGGTTCTCGTCACGCGGCTCGATCTTGACGACGTCGCCGCCGATCCAGTCGAAGCCCTCGGTGATCACGTGCTCCTTGCCGCGCGTCGCCATCAGCTGCATGCCGACGCAGATGCCGAAGAACGGCCGCGCCTTGACCCGCACCGCCTCGGTGAGCGCCTCCAGCATGCCGTCGACCGCGTCGACGCCGCGGCGGCAATCGGCAAAGGCGCCGACGCCGGGCAGCACGATGCGATCGGCGCGATACACCGCGTCGGGATCGCGCGTCACCTTGACGGCTTGCAGATCCTCCATGCTGCGAGCGGCGCGCTCGAAGGCCTTCGCCGCCGAATGCAGATTGCCGGAGCCGTAGTCGATGATTGCAACCGTCATCGCGATCCTCCTGGCTCTGGGAACAATCCGATGATGCCGCCTTGCGGCATCGGCGGGGGCTTTGAGAATGACTGGCCCGGCACGTCCCGGGTGGGCGGCGGGCCGCCGCGGTCGACCGATCGCTGGTCGTTGACGAGGCCGCGACGACGCGCGGTCCAGCGCTCGAAGAAGCGGCGCTCGGCCGCCTCCTCGTCGTCGGCCACCACGATGTCGAGCTGGCGCCATTTGCGCCGCGACAATGTCCAGCGTTGCAGGCTCGCCGCCTCGAGGCCGAGCAACAGCATCAGCACCAGGTCAACGAGCAGGATCGCACCGCGAGCGACGCCGAGCTTGGTCAAGGCAAAATCAATCACGAAGGTGACGACGAGCCAGCCGATCAGCGCCAGCCAGAGCCGGTTCCAGATCAGCCAGACCACGCCCGCGACCGCGGCCCAGAAATGGAAGCCGTCGCGCACGAAGGTGATCTTGTCGGTCGCCGAAAGATCGGCACCATTGGCCACAGGGGCATGCACTGTGTAGACCGGCATCGAAAGCTCCGCCGAATGTCGTCGATGTCAGCCGCCGAGCTGACCCTTGGTCGAGGGCACCTCGCCCTGGGCGCGCGGATCGATCGCAACCGCGGTCCGGAGCGCCCTCGCCAAACCCTTGAAACAGGATTCGGAGATATGATGGCTGTTCTCGCCATATAGGGTCTCGACGTGGAGAGTCACGCCGGCGTTCATCGTGAAGGCGTTGAACCATTCGCGCACCAGCTCGGTGTCGAACTCGCCGATCTTGTCGCGCGGGAACTCGACCTTGAAGACGAGCACCGGGCGGCCGGAGATGTCGATCACGACGCGCGACAGCGTCTCGTCCATCGGCATGTGGATCGAGGCGTAGCGGGTGATGCCGGCCATGTTGCCGAGCGCCTGCTTGACCGCCTGTCCGAGCGCGATTCCGACGTCTTCGGTGGTGTGGTGGTAATCGACATGGAGATCGCCATCCGCCTTCACCGTGATGTCGATGCGCGAATGCCGGGCCAGGAGGTCGAGCATATGGTCGAAGAAGCCGATCCCGGTCGAAACCGTGGATACGCCTTCTCCGTCGAGGTTGACCGTCACCTCGATGTCGGTCTCCTTGGTCTTGCGCTTGATGGTTGCGGTGCGCATGAAGATTGAGCTTTCCCGTGCCGAAAACGCCGGTCTTTTAACAGGCTGATGTCACCTTCGCTACTGCGGGATGACCTCGAAATGACCCAAGTTCGGGCCATGGTGACCTAAATTCCTTGCCGATCTAATTTTGACGCGTTTTCTTCACGCGAACCGGTGCCCATCCCGGATCAAGCCCGGGACAGGCTTCGCTCGAAAACGCTCTGATTTCCCCCGATTGTAACCCCCTGCCGGACCGCCTAAATCTGCGCCTGAGAGAGGTAACCTATGCAAGCATCCCAAAATGAGCTGCCGGTCTGGCATGGCACCACGATCTGCACGGTCCGCAAGGGCGGCAAGGTGGTGATCGGCGGCGACGGGCAGGTCTCGATCGGCCAGACCGTGATCAAGGCCAACGCCAAGAAGGTCCGCCGGATCGGCAAGGGCGACGTGATCGGCGGCTTTGCCGGCGCCACCGCCGACGCCTTCACCCTGTTCGAGCGGCTGGAGAGCAAGCTGGAGCAATATCCGGGGCAGCTGACCCGGGCGGCCGTCGAACTGGCCAAGGACTGGCGGACCGACCGCTATCTGCGCCGGCTGGAGGCCATGATGATCGTGGCCGACAAGGACGTCTCCCTGGTGCTGACCGGCACTGGCGACGTGCTCGAGCCGGAAAGCGGCGTGATGGCGATCGGCTCCGGTGGCAATTATGCCCTCGCCGCAGCCCGCGCGCTGGTCGATACCGACAAGGACGCCGAGACCATCGTCCGCCGCGCGCTGGATATCGCCGCCGACATCTGCGTCTACACCAACCGGAACGTGACGATCGAGACGATCGGCGGCTGAGCATGGCCAGCCTTTATCACTTCCGTCCGATGACGACGGCCGACCTGCCGCTGATCAAGCGGTGGCTGGCGCAGCCGCATGTCCGGGAGTGGTGGGGCGATCCGGCCGAGCAATATGCGCTCGTCAGCGGCGACCTCGACGAGCCGGCGATGGACCAGTTCATCGTCGCCGCCAATGGCAACGATTTCGGCTACATCCAGTGCTACGACCTGACGGCGTGGAATTGCGGCCTGGGTGCCCAACCTGACGGCACCCGCGGCATCGATCTCTTCATCGGCGCACCGGACATGGTGGCCGGCGGTCACGGTTCGGCGCTGATCCGCGCCTTTGTCGAGCAACGGCTGGCGCAAGGCGCGCCACGCATCGTTGTCGACCCCAATCCGGCCAACGCGCGTGCCGTGCGCGCCTACGCGAAGGCGGGCTTTCAGGAAGCCGGCACGGTCGAGACGCCCGACGGTCCGGCGCTATTGATGGTCCGCGACGCATGACACTGGCGCCGAAACCCGAGGCCGGCGTTTCAGCCTGGCAATGGTTCGCAATCGCCGCCGCGCTGCTCGCACTCCAGGCCGCGCTGCTTTATGCGATGGGTCGCCTGCCGATCTGCGCCTGCGGCTATGTCAAACTCTGGCATGGCGCGGTCCAGAGCTCGGAGAATTCGCAGCACATCACCGACTGGTACACGCTGTCGCATGTGCTGCATGGCCTGTTGTTCTACGGCCTGACCTTCCTGGCGCTGCCTCGTCTCGCCTGGCCGGCACGGCTGATTGTCGCGATGCTGATCGAAGGAAGCTGGGAGCTCGTCGAAAACTCCAACTGGATCATCGAGCGCTACCGCGCCGGCACGATCTCGCTGGATTATTACGGAGACACCATCGTCAATTCGGTGTCGGACACGCTCGCGATGGTTTTCGGCTTCCTGCTCGCGCGCAAGCTGCCGATTGCGGCAACGATCGCGCTCGGCGTTGCCTTCGAAACCGTGATGCTGCTCCACATTCGCGACAATCTGACGCTGAACATCATCATGCTGATCCATCCGTTCGAGGCGATCAGGCAGTGGCAGGCCGGGCCGCCGATCCTTTAGGCGGCCATGCCCAGGGAACATGCCCAAGGAACGCAGCCGCTTGCCGAGACCACGAATTCAACCTAGCTAGAGCCAATGACCGACTTCTCCCCCGCGAAATTGTTTCCGAACTTGACCGTTTCATCGTCGGCCAGGCCGACGCCAAGCGCGCCGTGTCGATCGCGCTGCGCAACCGCTGGCGGCGGCTGCAACTTGCCGGTTCCCTGCGTGAGGAGGTTCTGCCCAAGAACATCCTGATGATCGGGCCGACCGGCGTCGGCAAGACCGAGATCGCGCGGCGGCTGGCCAAGCTCGCGGGCGCGCCGTTCCTCAAGGTCGAGGCCACCAAGTTCACCGAGGTCGGCTATGTCGGCCGCGACGTCGAGCAGATCGTCCGCGATCTCGTCGAGGTGGCGATCGCGCAGACCCGCGAGCGCAAGCGCAAGGATGTCCAGGCCCGCGCCCAGCTTGCCGCCGAGGAGCGCGTGCTGGATGCGCTGGTCGGCCCGGGATCGAGCCCGGCGACCCGCGAGTCGTTCCGCAAGAAGCTGCGCGCCGGCGAGCTCAACGACAAGGAAATCGAGATCGAGACCCAGTCGTCCGGCAGCGGCATGCCGATGTTCGAGATTCCCGGCATGCCCGGCGCCCAGATGGGCGCGATCTCGCTCGGCGACATCTTCGGCAAGATGGGCGGACGCAGCAAGACCCGCCGCCTGACCGTGGAAGGCTCGCACGAGATCCTCGTCAACGAGGAATCCGACAAGCTGCTCGACACCGATCAACTGGTGCAGGAAGCGATCAGCGCGGTCGAGAACAACGGCATCGTGTTCCTCGACGAGATCGACAAGATCTGCGTGCGCGAGAACCGTGCCGGCGGCGATGTCTCGCGCGAGGGCGTGCAGCGCGATCTGCTGCCGCTGATCGAGGGCACCACGGTCTCGACCAAGCACGGCGCAGTCAAGACCGACCACATCCTGTTCATCGCCTCCGGCGCTTTCCATATCGCCAAGCCCTCGGACCTGCTGCCGGAATTGCAGGGCCGCCTGCCGATCCGCGTCGAGTTGCAGGCGCTGACCCGTGACGACATGCGCCGGATCCTGACCGAGCCGGAAGCGTCGCTGATCAAGCAATATGTCGCGCTGATGAAGACCGAGGGCGTCACGCTCGACATCACCGACGGCGCGATCGACGCGCTCGCCGATGTCGCGGTGGCGGTCAATTCCACCGTCGAGAATATCGGCGCGCGGCGGCTGCAAACCGTGATGGAGCGGGTGCTGGACGACATTTCCTTCACCGCGCCCGACCGTCACGGCGAGACCATCCAGGTCGACGCCGACTACGTGACGAGGCATGTCGGCGATCTCGCCAAGAACGCCGATCTCAGCCGGTTTATTTTGTAGGCGTTGCAGCCTCTCGTCGCCCCGGCGAAGGCCGGGGCCCATAACCCCCGAAGTCAGTAGTGACCAAGACTCGGGCCGACATTCCTTCTAAAACTGCCATCGGTGGTAATGGGTCCCGGCCTTCGCCGGGACGACGTGAGTAGGCGATCAATGAATCTGTGGGTGACGCAGAACCCCTGGCGCCTGATGCTGGCCGTCAACGCGGCGGTGCTGGTCGGGGTGTTCCTGCACAAGATCGCGCTGCCGCCTTTCGTCCCCTACATCCATCTCTTGGTCGATTATCACTACGGCTTCACCAAACGCGCGCTGATCGGCGCGATCGTGTCGCTGTTCACCGACAAGGTGCCGGTGTGGCTGGTGTTCGCGCTGGCCGGCGCGATCTGGCTGGTGACGCTCGGACTGTTCGTCAGGCTGTTTCAGCGGACGTTCGGCCTCGACGACGCGCATTGGCCGCTGTTCGTTTTCATTGCGGGATCGCCGTTCTTCCTGAAGAACTTCATGCACACGCTCGGCCATTTCGACATCTATGGCTGTGCGTTGACGATCCTGCTGCTGCTGATCCCGGCGCGCTCGGTCACCTATGTCCTGGTCGCGGCTGCGTTCTCGATCGTGCTGATCCTGATCCACCACATCTTCGTCCTGATGTATGTGCCGACGATCGCCGCGATCGTGGTGCTGCGCTTCTATCTGGTACAGGGCGCGACGCCGCGAAACATGGCCGTAGGGCTGGTGGCGCTGGCCGCGGTCGGCCTCCTGTTCCTGGTGGCGCAGTTCGCCGGCACCGTCGACGTGCCCTATGACGAATTCCTCCGTCACCTGCAAAGCCGGATGGCCGATCCATCACGGACCGATCTGCTGGAGTTCGGCTACATCTGGTACCAGCCGCTGTCGAAGGAGTTCGCCGACACCTGGGCGCGGATGCCCTCGAACATCCTTGGCGTGCCGGTGTTCGCGCTGCTGATCTGGCTGCACACGCCGCTGTGGCGCTATTTCGCGCGCTTGATCGAGGCGCTGGCAAGCGAGCTGCATCGGCGGATCGTACTCGCCGCGCTCGTCATGATCAGCGCCGGCTATGTCGTGATGTTCGTGACCGTATTCGACTATTCGCGCTGGATCTCGAACTGGGCGGTCTGCATGTTCCTGATGCTGCATGCCGTGAAAATGCTGCCGGCCTCGAAAGATGTGCCGGTGATTCCGGCGGACGATCGCAAGACGACTGTGCTGGGCTGGATCGTGACGTTGATCCCGCGCGTCGGAATCGTCCGGCCGTTCTGATCGCACGCTCAGCGCGCGCGCCGCACCCGCACATAGAGCGCGCCCTCGCCGCCATGGCCGATATGCGCCTCCTCGAAGCCGACGACCAGCGAGCGGAATTCAGGCAGGCCGAGCCATTCCGGCACCTGGCGGCGCAACACGCCGCGCTCAGCATCGAGACCGCCGACCTTGCCCTTGCCGGTGATGACCAGCACGAAGGTGAGCCCGTCATGATGCGCGCGTTGCAGGAAGGCGAACAGCACGCGATGCGCGCGGATTTGGGTCATGCCGTGCAGGTCGAGCCGCGCATCGATGTCCTGCCTGCCGCGCGACAGCTTTGCCCGCTCGCGGCGGCCGATCGGCGCCAGCGGTGGCATCTGCGGACGCGGCGGGGTGACGGATTTCACCGGCGCCACCGCCTTGACCGGGATAGGCTTTGCGGCCGCGTGATGGCTCGCGGGATCAGAAGCGGCCGCATGTGCTTTCGCTGCGGCCGGTCGCTTGCGCAGCGGCTTGACCTGCTTCGCGACGCTCTCCCAGAGCGCACGCTCTTCCTCGCTGAGCGCACGCTTGCGCCGCGACGGAGCGGAGAGGTCGGGAATCGGCGCGGGACGTTTCATTGGTCGCGGTGATGGCGAATGCGCCGGCTGCGCCGCTGCTCCTGATCTTGCGGAATGTCGGGCCGGGCGACCGGCAATGGCACCGGTTCTGCCACAGGCGCTGCCTGCGCGACAGGGGTTGTTGCGGCAGGCTTGGTGGATGCCGCATCCGGCGCGACGGCTGGCGCCTTGGCCGTGGTGGCAGCCCCGTCCTTGGTGGCGGCCTTCGCGCCCTTGGTGATCGTCGCCGTCGGCACATCGGCGGGCTTTTCCGCCGGCTTGTCCGGTTGTGGATCGGTCTGGGGAAACAGTTTCGCGATCCTGGCCGACGGCCGGTCCTCGGGGACCGGCAGCTTGTGGCCGCGCGCGACCGGGTCGAGCGCCTTCGGCACCAGCATCACGAACTGCATGTTGTGCCGCAGCCGGCCCGATACCTTTCCGGCGTCCGCGCCGGCGCCGAAATAGAGATCGGCGCGGGCCGGGCCGACGATCGCCGATCCGGTGTCCTGCGCGATCATCAGCCGGTGGAACGGGGTCTTCGACTGCTCGGATTCGATCGGCAACTCGCCGGCGATGAAGAACGGCGTGCCGTAGACATGCAGCGCCTTGTCGACCGCGATCGAACGGCCGGGCGTCAGCGGCACCCCCTGCGCGCCGACCGCTTCGTCCTTGTCGGACAGCGGGACTTCGCGGAAGAACACGTAGGCGCGGTTCTGCCGCCGCAGCTCCTTGGCACCGTCGGGGTTCTGGTCCATCCATTCCCTGATCTTCTGCATCGACATCTGATCCTTCGGGATGATGCCGCGGTCGATCAGGACCCGCCCGACCGGCGTATAGGGATAACCATTATGCGCGTCGTAATTGATGCGCAGCGTGGTGCCGTCGTCGAATTTGATCCGCGCCGAGCCCTGGATCTGCGCGAACAGCAGGTCGGTCTGGCTCTTCAGCCAGCAGAGCTCGAGTCCGCGGCCGGCGATCGCGCCGTCCTCGATCTGGGCGCGGTCGTAATACGGCACGAGCTTGCGCCGGCCGATCTTGCGATACACCGGACCGCCGTTGGGCAGCCCGACCGAGGCTTGCGTCTTGCCGCGCACGAACAGGTTGGAGGGCCGGCGATAGACCGGAACGTTGTAGACGTCGGTCTGGGTCTTCGACCCGTCGAGCACCGGCTCGTAATAGCCGGTGACGAAGCCGGCATCCTCGCCGAGCCGCGAGATGCGCAGTGGCACGAAATTCTGCTCGAAGAATTCCTTCGCCTTGACGCCGTCGCTGAGCGCGAGCCCCTTGGCGATCCGGCAGGGATCGCGCAGCGAGCTGCCGAGCGCTTTCGAATCCGCGGGCGCGCCCTGCTGGGCGGCGATCGGCTTGCAGCTGGTGCGAAACGCCTTGTAGGCGGCGAGATGATCATCGTCGCCCCAGCCCGCGACATTGGGCCAGGTCAGCGGTTCATACTGGCTGCCGCTGACCTGCAACGGCAATTCCAGATTGGGATAGGGGATCGGATGGCTGATCTCGTGTCGGGGCGGGGCATGCCGGCCCCATTTGCGCGCGGCGATCGCCGCGGTGGAGCACAACACGGCGAGCGCACAGCACGCGACCGCGAGGCGCCCGTAGCTGAGATGTTTAGTGAGCGCTTCCAGTGCCAACCAGCTTCCAGTTCGGATCGCGGGAAGTCGAGTCGCGGGCGAATGTCCAGACGTCGGTGATGTCGGCGACCTTGTCCGGGCTTCCGTCGACGATGGTGCCCGCCTTGTCGCGCGTCACCGAGATCATCTGCGACACGAAGCGGACGGTGAGCTGGGTCGAGCGATCGCGCGTCTCCGCGCTGACGATCTCGGCCTTGTCGATCGACACGAACCGGGTCTCGGTCTTCTGCTCGTGCTTCTCGCGATCCTTGATCGCCGCCTCGAAGCTCTCATAGACCTCGGTCGACAGCAGGTCGCGCAGCGCACGGCGATCGCCATTGGCGAACGCCAGCACGATCATTTCATAGGCCGAGCGGGCGCCGGAGAGGAAATGCCGCGGATCGAACGCGGAATCCTGGGCCACGACCGCATCGAGGCCCTGCGCCAGCGGCGTGCCGGGCTCGGCGATGCCCTTCCAGCGCTCCGTGGGTTCGACCGGCTCGGCCGCCGGCGCCGCGGCCGGCTGGTCGACCACCGACCCCGGGATCGGCACGACGTTGTTGTCCTGGCCGCGCTGCACGACGTTGGGAGCCGCACGATCATAAGGCGGCCGCTCGCTTCCCGTGCGCTGCCCGAGAACGCTGCGCAGGCGCAGGAAGATAAAAACGGCCAGCGCCAGGAAAATGATGGTGTAGATATCCACGTCGATTTCGCTTTCTGGTCTCTGCCGGCAACGGGCCGGCCGTCAAAGCGTTCCCGGTCGGGAACGGCAGAGATTACATCGCCGATTGAGTCCGCAGCATGTAGGCACGAAACTATGCTCGGCCAATGGCGCTTTTTGGCACGGGCAAGTGTAGCGCGTTTTGGAGCCGGGGGGAAACCCGTTCCTTTCAGGAAATCGCGCATCTTCAATAATTTAGGAAGCCGTTAAGAGATTTGGCGGACCCGTGCTCGCGGCCTTTTGGCCGGACAATCCGGCCGTGGCCGTGCCGGAATGCGTTCGTTCGTCGTCCTTGTGGACCGAGCCGGGCCTATGATAGCCACTCGCCCGGCATCGGCATTCCCAACACCTTAACGCGTGCCGTCGGACATCCTGTCCATCGAGCGCTGCTCCAGGAGACATTTCATGACCAATGGCAACGGCGCCCCTGTCGAACAGGCCGCTCCCCAGCTCAACGTGCTGGCGCAGTACACCAAGGACCTGTCGTTCGAGAACCCGAATGCCCCGGCATCGCTCGGCCAGCAGCAGCAACAGCCGGCGATCAACATCCAGATCAACGTCTCCGCCAACAACCTGTCGGAGAACGAGTACGAGGTGATCCTCTCGGTCGAGGGCAAGGCGGAGTCGGCCGGCAAGGTGATGTTCAGCTTCGACCTGGCCTATGCCGGCGTGTTCCGTATCCTGAATGTGCCGCAGGAGAACCTGCACCCGCTGGTCATGATCGAGTGCCCGCGGCTGCTGTTCCCGTTCGCGCGCGAGATCGTCGCCACCTCCGTCCGCGACGGCGGCTTCCCGCCCCTGCTGCTCGACCCGGTCGATTTCGTCGGCCTCTACCGCCAGAACATGGAGCGCGCCGCAGCCGCGCAGGCCGCCTCCGGCGTCAAGCCGAGCTGATTTCAACTTCGAGAAAGTCAGCGGACCTGTGAGCCGTCATCCTGAGGAGCCTGCGAAGCAGGCGTCTCGAAGGTTCGACGGTCACCGGCCGGGCCGGGCATCCTTCGAGACGCGCTTCGCGCTCCTCAGGATGACGGAACCACTAGCAGGATGATCAGGCCGCCGGGGCTTCAACAGGCGCTGGCGGCGGCAGGTAATCGTTCCAGATCGGCTTGTCGCCGAGCGTGCCGACGAAGGCCCGGTGGGCCTCGCGATCCGCATCGCTGACCCGTGCCGCCAACGGGGTTTCGCGCTGCCGCCGCGGTGAATCACTGTGGCTGCCGGCGCGCGCATCCGACGTTTCCGATGCCAGGATGAGCTGCGACTGCCGCGCCCCGATCAGGTCGATATAGACCTCGGCGAGCAGCTCGGCGTCGAGCAAGGCGCCGTGCTTGGTGCGGCGGGAATTGTCGATCTGATAACGCGAGCAGAGATCGTCGAGCCGGTTCGACACGCCGGGATGCTTGCGCCGCGCCAGCAGCAGCGTATCGACCAGCCGGTCCTTCGGAATCGCCTTCCGCTTGATGCGGTCGAGCTCGGCGTTGATGAAGCTGATGTCGAACGAGGCGTTGTGGATCACCAGCGGCGTATCGCCGATGAAGGCCAGGAACTCGTCGACCACCTCGGTGAACAGCGGCTTGCTGGCCAGGAACTCGGTCGAAAGGCCGTGCACGTTGAACGCTTCCATCGGCATGTCGCGTTCGGGATTGATATAGACGTGATAGGTCTGGCCGGTCGGCATGCGGTTGAAGATCTCGACGCAGCCGATTTCGACCAGCCGGTCACCGCGCAGCGGATCGAGGCCAGTGGTTTCGGTATCGAGAACGATTTCGCGCATGACGTGAAGGAGTCCGAAAAGGCGCGAATCAGGCGCGCCGCTTCGGCATCTTAGCAATCTCGTCCAGAATGTCGCGGATGCGCGCCCGCACCGGATCAAGTCCGTGCGAGGTATCCACGATGAAATCGGCGCGCTTGCGCTTCTCGGCGTCCGGCATCTGCTTGGCGATGATGGCGTCGAGTTTCGCCGCATCCATGGTGCCCCGCGCCAGCACGCGCTCGCGTTGCAGTTCCGCCGACGTGGTGACGACCACGACCGCATCGACGCGTTTCTCGCCGCCGGTCTCGAACAGCAGCGGGATGTCGAGCACGACGATGGGCGCGCCGGCGGCCTCGGCGTCGGCGAAGAATTTCTGGCGCGATGCGCCGAGCATCGGATGCACGATCTGCTCGAGCTGCTTGATCGCCACCGCGTCCTGCACCACGCGTGCCGACAGCTTGGCGCGATCGACCTTGCCATTGGCGGTGGTGCCGGGAAACGCGGCCTCGATCGCCGGCGCAGCTTCGCCTTCATAGAGTTGATGCACGGCCGCATCGGCGTCGTACACCGGCACGCCGGCCTCCATGAACAGTTTGGCCGTGGTGGATTTCCCCATCCCGATCGAGCCGGTCAGTCCAACAATCAGCATCGCTTCAGCATCTCTCCGTCACCATATGTCGGCGGCTCACACCGCGAGCAGTCGTTCGCGGCGCAGGAACGCCAGCAGCGACAATAGCGGCAGACCGAAGATGGTGAAATGGTCGCCTTCGATCCGCTCGAACAGATGCACGCCGAGGCCTTCGAGCTGGTAGGCGCCGACGCTGGTCGTTACCGCCTCCCCGGCCTGGTCGAGATAGGCCGTGATCTCGCCGGCGGCGAGCGGCCGCATCGTCATGCGGGCGACGCTGACGTCATCAAACAGGATTTGTCCATCACGCGCCACCGAGACTGCGGAATGCAGCTCATGGATCTGGCCCGCCAGCAGACCGAGCTGCTCGGCAGCCTGCGCGCGGCCGGCCGGCTTGCTGAACATCCGTTGCCCCAGCGCCAAGGTCTGATCGGCGCCGACGACATACCGACCGGGCTTCTGCCTGGATATGAACAGCGCCTTCTCGCGCGCCAAGAGCGAGGCGATCTCTCCCGGCGCCGAAAGGCCGGAATTGGTCTGCACGCCGCGTTCGTCGATATCGGCCGGCAGCGCCTCGAAATCGAGGCCGGCATTCTCGAGCAGCATCCGTCGCGCACGGCTTTGCGAGGCCAGGATCAGCTTCTGTGGGTCGCGCCAGATCGTCATGACGAGGTGATCACTCCAACGGCCGCGCGCGCTGGCGGTCGTTATAGAGCTTCATCACCGCGGCCGCCGTTTCCTCGATCGAGCGGCGCGTCACGTCGAGCAGCGCCCAGTTGAATTTCGCGCTCAGGCGCCGCGCAAAGGCCACCTCGTCGGCCACCGACTGTTTGTCGATGTAGGTGTCGTTGTCGCGGTCGCCCATCGTCAGCAGGCGGTTCTGCCGGACCTGGATCAGGCGCTCGGGTGTCGCATGCAGGCTGACCACCAGCGGCTTCTTCAAGGTCTCGAGCTGATGCGGCAGCGGAATTCCCGGCACCAGCGGCACGTTCGCCGTCCTGATGCCGCGGTTGGCGAGGTAGATCGAAGTCGGCGTCTTCGAGGTACGGGACACTCCGACAAGCACCACATCGGCCTCCTCCAGGCCTTCGACATGCTGACCGTCGTCATGCATCATCGTGAAGTTGAGCGCATCGATGCGGGCGAAATATTCCGCGTTGAGCACGTGTTGCGCGCCGACCCGCCCGGTGGTCGCAGCACCCAGATACGCCTCGAACAATTGCATCACCGGCCCGATGATCGACAGGCTCGGAACGTTGATCTCCCTGCACTTGCCTTCGAGCCGGCCGACCAGATCTTTCTCCAGCAGCGTAAACAGCACGATGCCCGGGGATTCCTCGATCTCGTCGAGCACGCGATCGAGCTGCTTCTGGCTGCGCACCAACGGATAGACATGCTCGACCGCGGTGACATTGGCGTATTGCGCGGCGACCGCGCGCGCCACGGTGATCAGCGTCTCGCCGGTCGAGTCCGACACCAGATGCAGGTGGAAATAATTGGAGGTCGTCGGCACCGGAGCCCCTGTCTAACCTGTGAATCGCTGTGGAGGTCGAGGAGAAGAATCCGGGTCCGTCGCCGGGCCGTTGGATATCCCGTCCCTTTCTTCACAGCACCTCGCGAAAGGATAAGTCGAGGCGATCGGATGGATGATAGTGAACCGATGTGGATTTGTCTCTTGATAAGCTGGCCACTGAGCTACGCAACCAATTGAGTCCAGCAACGGATTCCCGATCTCGGCACTGGGCCGCCAAAATGTTGAGGGATGTGAACAAGCCCGCAAGAACGGCTGGACCGTCTTGCATGAGTCAAATTCACCGTCATTAAGACTCAAACCTTAGATTCTAAAATTAATTAGGTTTAGGAGAGCCGTGTGTGCGGATATGTATCCGTCTCCCGCTTGCAGAGCCTTGTCTGCAACGCCGAGCCCGCCCGAGCTGTTCCCTGAAAGGCATCCCAGCGATGTACGATTGGATCAAGGCCCTGCACGTCATTGCCGTCATCTCCTGGATGGCGGGCATGCTCTATCTGCCGCGGCTGTTCGTCTATCATTGCGAGGCCGAAGCCGGCTCGAAGCAATCCGAGACCTTCAAGATCATGGAACGCCGGCTTTTGAAGGCGATCATCAATCCTGCGATGATCGTAACCTGGTTGGCCGGGCTTTATCTGGCCTGGGCCGGACACTGGTACCTTTCAGGCTGGTTTCACGTCAAATTTACGCTGGTGCTCGTGATGTCGGGTATCCACGGCTTTTTGTCCCGCTGCGTGAAGGACTTCGCCGCGGACCGGAATCAGCGCAGTCAGAAATTCTATCGTATTATCAACGAGGTGCCGACGCTTCTGATGATCCTGATCGTGATCATGGTGGTCGTGAAGCCGTTCTAGACATTGCGATGCCGAGGTCGCATGCTTCAGTCCTTCTTGCGAAGGACGGATCGATTTTCTATATAGGTTTCATCCCACCCCACGCAGGCGGATGTGGTCGCGTTCCGGTTCTTTTCGGGCCGGCGCCGCATCAGGTTTGAAAGCCCCAACGGCACTTTCCTGGCTGAGACCTGCGGACCTTCCCTTGGCGTCCGCTTTTTCCAGAGCCACCTCGCACCCCTTCCCTACTTACTTCCTCACAGGACTACCCCAATGCGGGAAATCAAACTCCAGGACCTCAAATCGAAAACGCCGGCCGAGCTCGTCTCGTTTGCGGAAGAGAACGGGGTCGAGAATGCCAGCACCATGCGCAAGCAGGAGCTGATGTTCGCAATTCTCAAGCAGCTCGCGATCGCCGAGACCGACATTATCGGTGAAGGCGTGGTCGAGGTGCTGTCCGACGGCTTCGGCTTCCTTCGTTCGCCCGACGCGAACTACTTGCCCGGCCCCGACGACATCTACGTGTCGCCGTCGCAGATCCGCCGCTTCGGCTTGCGCACCGGCGATACGATCGAAGGCCATATTCGCAGCCCGAAGGAAGGCGAACGCTATTTCGCGCTGTTGAAGGTCAACACGCTCAATTTCGAAGACCCGGAAAAGTCGAAGCACAAGGTCAATTTCGACAACCTCACGCCGCTGTTTCCCAATCAGCGTTTCCGCATGGAGCTTGAGGATTCCACCAAGAAGGACCTGTCCGCACGTGTGATCGACATCGTCGCGCCGATCGGCAAGGGCCAGCGCGCGCTGATCGTGGCGCCGCCGCGCACCGGCAAGACGGTGCTGATGCAGAACATCGCGCACTCGATCACCGCCAACCATCCCGACTGCTACCTGATCGTGCTGCTGATCGACGAACGTCCGGAAGAAGTCACCGACATGCAGCGCTCGGTGAAGGGCGAGGTGGTGTCGTCGACCTTCGACGAGCCGGCGGTGCGTCACGTCCAGGTCGCCGAGATGGTGATCGAGAAGGCCAAGCGCCTGGTCGAGCACGGCCGCGACGTCGTGATCCTGCTCGATTCGATCACGCGCCTCGGCCGCGCCTACAACACCGTGGTGCCGTCATCCGGCAAGGTGCTGACCGGCGGTGTCGACGCCAATGCGTTGCAGCGTCCGAAGCGGTTCTTCGGCGCCGCGCGCAACATCGAGGAGGGCGGCTCGCTGACCATCATCGCGACCGCGCTGGTCGACACCGGCAGCCGCATGGACGAAGTCATCTTCGAAGAGTTCAAGGGAACCGGTAACTCCGAACTGATCCTCGACCGCAAGGTCTCGGACAAGCGGACCTTCCCGGCGATCGATATCGCCCGCTCCGGCACCCGCAAGGAGGAGCTGATCACCGATCCGCAGGTGTTGAAGAAGATGTACGTCCTGCGCCGCATCCTCAATCCGATGGGCACCATGGACGCGATCGACTTCCTGCTCGACAAGCTCCGGAACACGAAGAGCAATTCGGAATTCTTCGATTCCATGAATACCTGAGCCCAAAGGGCTGAACAGAAGAGGGCGCTCCGCAGAAACGGGGCGCCCTTTTTCATGCTGCGGCCTTGTTGCAGCAAAGCGCAGCATGAATTGAACTGCGCCCGCCGAGGCGGTATCCAATTAACTATTTGATATATATTGTGTTTATGATTTAGATTGTGATTTGACCCTGGACTGGTGCAGCAAATTGCTGCGCGGATACCGCAAGACGTCGCGACTATGTTGCATTGCAACATGAAGCGACCAGCCTGCGAAAGCGAAGCGGGATTGCCTTTGGCAATTTGCTGGAAGAAATAGGCGATGCATCCGCGCGACCAGACCATTTTCGCCTTATCCTCCGGACGGCCACCGAGTGCGATCGCTATTGTCAGGCTGTCTGGCCCAATGGCTGCGTCGGTCATTGAGGGATTGGCGGGCAACAGGCCGACGCCGCGGATGGCGACCCGGGCACTGCTGCACGATTCGAATCGGCAACCGATTGACGATGCCGTCGTGCTGTGGTTCCCCGGCCCGGCAAGCGCGACCGGCGAGGATGTCGCCGAATTGCACGTCCATGGCGGCCGTGCGGTGCTGTCGGCGATGTTCGAAGCCATCGCGAAATTCGACAATGTTCGACCGGCCGAGCCCGGCGAATTCACCCGGCGAGCATTCGAGAACGGCAAGCTTGACCTGACGGAAGCCGAGGGCCTCGACGATCTGATCCACGCCGACACCGACCGGCAGCGACGCCAGGCGCTCCGCCAACTGAAAGGGCTGCTCGGCGATCGCGCGCGAGACTGGCGCGAGCGGATCATCGTGGCGTCGGCGTTGATCGAGGCTGGGATCGATTTCTCCGATGAAGGCGATGTGCCGGCGGAGCTGATTGCGCCAGCGCTGGAGCGGATCCGGGCGTTGCATGATGAGATCAAGAATGTGCTTGCGGGTCAGGCGCAAAGCGAGCGGCTGCGCGACGGCCTGGTGGTTGCGATTGCGGGCCCGCCGAACGTCGGCAAGTCGACCCTGATCAATCAGCTCGCCAGGCGCGAAGTCGCGATCGTCTCGCCGCATGCCGGCACGACCCGTGACGTGATCGAGGTACAGCTCGATCTGGACGGCTATCCCGTCACGGTGATCGACACCGCCGGGATTCGTGAGACCGATGACCCGGTCGAGCAGGAGGGTGTCCGCCGTGCCCGGGCGCGCGCCGCGGAAGCCGATCTCGTGCTGTGGCTGGCCGACACCGGTGGCGCGAAGGTCGGACACGGCGGCGGCACGCCAACCTGGCTGGTGCGCAACAAGATCGATCTGGTGAGAACGACGGCGGGTGAGGGCGGAGACTATCGCGAGTTCAGGATCTCGGCGGCTCGCGGTGACGGTCTCTCGGAGCTGATCGCCGCCTTGGTCGGCTTCGCACACGACTATTTTGGAACCGGTGAGGCCGGCCTGATCAGCCGGACCCGGCAACGCGGACTGCTCGAAGAAACAGTTGAGTCGCTCCAGCGCAGCATCGATGTGGTCGGGCAGGGCGAGGAGCTTGCCGCAGAGGAACTGCGGAGGGCAGCGACCTCGCTTGGTCGCTTGCTTGGCCGGGTCGATGTCGAGGACATCCTCGACGTCATCTTCCGCGAGTTCTGCGTCGGCAAGTAGACGGAACCGGGCCTGTTTCACGTGAAACATGGTTTCCGATTGGTTAAGGACCCACTCCGTTTCACGTGAAACAATCGGCCACGCCAGACCTGGGCTGTTTCACGTGAAACGCGTCTCTGCACGTCATTGCGGGCCGGCCGAAGCGATCCATATTCGATCAGGCGATCGGGTCTCTGACCCCGCGATCCCAACTTCCTTCTTCCGGCTTTCATCACTCCACGATAGAAATCCCGCCATGACTTTCAGGGCAGATTCATTTGACGTCATCGTCATTGGCGGCGGCCATGCCGGCTGCGAGGCCGCGAGTGCCGCTGCCCGGATGGGCGCAAAGACGGCCCTTGTGACCCATCGCTTCGCGACCATCGGCGCGATGTCTTGCAATCCGGCGATCGGTGGACTTGGCAAGGGTCATCTGGTTCGAGAAGTCGATGCTCTGGACGGTCTGATGGGCCGGGTCGCGGATGCTGGTGGCATCCAGTTCCGGATGCTCAATCGCCGGAAGGGTCCCGCCGTCCGTGGTCCGCGTGCCCAGGCCGATCGCAAGCTCTATGCGGCTGCGATGCAGACGGCGATCGTCGAGACCGCGAATCTCTCTGTCATCGAAGGCGAAGCCGACGAGCTGACCGTCATCGACGGGCGTGTGACCGGCATTCGTCTGGGCGATGGTCGTCAGCTGTCCGCGGGTGCGGTCGTCATCACCACAGGGACCTTTCTGCGCGGCCTGATCCATCTCGGGGAGAAGAACTGGCCGGCAGGACGGGTCGGCGAGGCGCCGGCGATGGGCCTGTCCAATTCGTTCGAACGGGCGGGTTTTGTGCTGGGCCGGCTCAAGACCGGGACCCCACCGCGGCTCGACGGCACCACGATCGACTGGTCGGCGGTCGAAATGCAGCCCGGAGACGATCCGCCGGAGCCGTTTTCGGTCATGACCGACCGGATCACGACCCCGCAGATCCAGTGCGGCATCACCCGGACCACGCCCGCAACCCATGAGGTGATCCGGGCCAACGTGCATCGCTCGCCGATGTACTCCGGCCAGATCAAGAGCTCGGGACCGCGCTATTGTCCATCGATCGAGGACAAGATCGTCCGCTTTGGCGACCGCGATGGCCACCAGATCTTCCTGGAGCCCGAAGGGCTCGACGACAGCACGGTCTATCCGAACGGCATCTCGACGTCGTTGCCCGAGGAGGTTCAGCTCGCGATCCTCGCCAGCATTCCTGGCCTGGAGCGGGTGAAGATGGTTCGGCCCGGCTATGCGATCGAATATGACCATGTCGATCCGCGGGAGCTCGATCCGACCCTGGAGACCAGGCGCCTGCGCGGACTTTTCCTGGCCGGCCAGATCAATGGCACCACGGGATACGAAGAAGCGGCGGGGCAGGGCATCGTTGCCGGCCTCAACGCGGCTTTGGCGGCCAGCGGCGCCGATCCCATCGTGTTCGACCGTGCTGACGGCTATCTCGGGGTGATGATCGACGACCTGGTGACCCGCGGGATCACCGAGCCCTATCGCATGTTCACCTCGCGCGCCGAATACCGACTGACATTGCGGGCCGATAATGCCGACCAGCGCCTGACCGACAAGGGTATCGCACTTGGATGCGTCGGAGCGGGCCGCGCGGAACGCCACCGGAGCAAGATGGCGGCGCTCGACGCGGCAAAAGGCTTGGCCAAGTCGCTGGCGATCACGCCGAATGAAGCCGCCAAGCACGGGCTCGCGCTCAACCGCGATGGCCATCGCCGATCGGCCTTCGAATTGCTGGCCTATCCGGAGATCGAGTGGCCGGCGGTCCAGGCGATCTGGCCGGAGCTGTCGGCCATTGACCCGGCGATCGCGGTCCACCTCGAGATCGATGCCAAATACGATGTCTATCTGAAGCGTCAGACCGCCGACGTCGACGCCTTCCGTCGCGACGAAGGTTTGGTTCTGACCGATATCGACTATGCCGATGTGCCTGGTCTCTCCAATGAAGCGCGCGCCAAGTTGCAGAAGGCGCAGCCGCGGACGGTCGGGCAGGCGGGCCGGATCGACGGCATGACGCCGGCGGCGCTGGGTATCCTGGCGGCCTATCTGCGACGCGAGGCACGACGGAAATCGGCGAAGGCGACGGCCTGACGTTTCACGTGAAACAGCAGGTGGTCTTGTCAATGCGAGGAGCGGGAGCGACGAAGCAATCCATCGCTTCCGCGGATGGACAATGGATTGCTTCGCTTCGCTCGCAATGACGAGCTCGACCGGCATCCCAGAGAATGGCTCCAGCTCCACAACCCGCCGCGTTCAACGTCTCCGCCAAGGACAAAGCCGCGGCGCTCGCGCTGACCCCTGTTTCACGTGAAACGGAAGCGCGGCTCGACCGCTACGTCACCCTCCTCCTGGCGTGGCAGGCCAAGACCAATCTCGTCGCGCCCTCCACGCTGCCGCATCTCTGGACCCGTCACGTCTCGGATTCGCTACAGCTGCTGAGCCTCGCACCATCGGCAAAGTCCTGGATCGATCTCGGCAGCGGCGGCGGCTTTCCGGGTGTCGTGCTCGCCTGCGCTTTGGCCGAAACGCCTGGCGCATCGATCCATCTGGTCGAGCGAATCGCCAAGAAGGCCGCGTTCCTGCGTGAGGCGATTCGCGTGACGGCGTCACCGGGGACGGTGCATCTGGCTGATATCGGGGATACTGTGGATAGAATCGCGGGCCCGATCGATTGCGTCACCGCGCGGGCGCTGGCTCCGTTACATCAACTGATCGGCTTTGCCGAGCCGTGGGTCAAAAAGGGCGCGAAAGCGCTGTTTTTGAAGGGTCAAGATGTAGAGGCCGAATTGACCGAGGCCACTAAATATTGGAATATTGCGCCTAAACTACATGCCAGCCGCACCGGCGGACAGGGCTGGATCGTCGAACTCGGGTCAATCGAGCGGCGTGAGGGGACTCCGCGAGAGTGAATGGTATTTTGGTATGACTGTGATGGACGAGGTTTATCAAGAGAATAGGGCGGCGCAGCCGCCCGGCCATCCGCGCATCCTGTCGCTCGCCAACCAGAAGGGCGGCGTCGGCAAGACAACCACAGCGATCAATCTTGGTACTGCACTCGCTGCGATCGGCGAGCGCGTCCTGATCGTCGATCTCGATCCGCAGGGCAACGCCTCGACCGGGCTCGGGATCGATCGCCGCAACCGCAGTTGCTCGACCTACGACGTCCTGATCGGCGAGGCGCCGCTGCGCGATGCCGTGGTCGCGACCGCGGTGCCGCGGCTGCACATCGCAGCCTCCACCATGGATCTCTCCGGCCTCGAGCTCGAGCTCGGCACCACGCCGGGCCGCGCCTTCCGGCTGCGCGATGCGATCGCGGGATTGAACAACAACGTCTCGCCGGAAGCCGACTACACCTACGTGCTGATCGACTGCCCGCCCTCGCTCAACCTGCTGACGGTGAATGCGATGGCGGCGTCGGACGCGATCCTGGTGCCGCTGCAATGCGAGTTCTTCGCGCTCGAAGGTCTGTCGCAATTGCTGCAAACGGTGGAGCAGGTGCGCTCGACGCTGAACCCGACGCTGTCGATCCACGGCATCGTGCTGACCATGTTCGACTCGCGCAACAACCTCTCCAACCAGGTGGTCGCCGACGTGCGCCAGTTCATGGGCAACAAGGTCTACGACACCATGATCCCGCGCAACGTGCGCATCTCGGAAGCGCCGTCCTACGGCAAGCCTGTGCTGGTCTACGACCTCAAATGCGCCGGCAGCGATGCCTATCTCAAGCTCGCCACCGAAGTGATCCAGCGCGAGCGCGAACTGCGCACGCACTAGCGACGTTGCGTCGTGCGTAGGATGGGTGGAGCGAAGCGATACCCATCGCGGCACTCGAAAAGAATGATGGGTTTCGCTGCGCTCTACCCATCCTACGATCTTGAAATTCAAGTCTGGAGTATTGCGTGTGAATCCAAGGGAGCTCGCAACAATGGCCGATGAAGCGCGTTCGCGACTGGGGCGCGGGCTGGCAAGCCTGATCGGAGATGTCGGCGGCGAAGCGGCTGCGCATGCCGAGCGGCCGCGCACGCAGCGCAAGGTGCCGATCGAGTTCCTCAAGCCCAACCCGCGCAACCCGCGGCGCAGCTTCGCCGATACCGAGCTCGGCGAGCTCGCCGATTCGATCAAGGCGCGCGGCGTGATCCAGCCGATCGTGGTGCGCGCGATCAAGGGCGCGCAGGACCGTTTCGAGATCATCGCCGGCGAACGGCGCTGGCGCGCCTCGCAGCTCGCCGGTCTGCATGAAGTGCCGATCGTGCCGGTCGAGGTTTCTGATTCCGACGCGCTCGAGATCATGATCATCGAGAACGTGCAGCGCGAAGACCTCAACGCGATGGAAGAGGCGCTGGGCTATCATTCGCTTGCCGACGAGTTCAAACGCAGCCAGGAAGAGATCGCCAAGATCGTCGGCAAGAGCCGCAGCCATGTCGCCAACATGATGCGGCTGACCAAACTGCCGAACGAGGTGCAGGCGCTGATCTCCAAGGGCGACCTCTCCGCCGGTCACGCCCGCGCGCTGATCGGCGTGCCCGATCCGCTCACGGCCGCCAAGCGCATCGTCGCCGAAGGCCTCAACGTCCGCCAGGCCGAGGCGCTGGCGCATGAGGAGGGCGTGCCGGAGCGCAAGCCGCAGAAGGCGCGTTCTGGCAGCGCGGCGGCCAAGGTCGACAAGGACGCCGACACGCTGGCGCTGGAGAAGCGCGTCAGCGATGCGCTCGGCCTCGCCGTCACCGTCAGCCACCGCGATCCCGGCGGCACGGTGCAGATCAGCTACCGCAACCTCGAGCAGCTCGACGAGGTGGTGCGGCGGCTGGAGGGCGGCTAGTTTTCCGACATTTCTCCTCGTCATTGCGAGGAGCAATCGCGACGAAGCAATCCATCTTTCCGCGTACGCGGAGCGATGGACTGCTTCGCGTTGCTCGCAATGACGGCTGCTAGGTTCTTACCCTACCCCCGCCGCTTCGCGTTCGCCGCGATCGAGAGCAGTGCGCGCTGCCCGATCACGGCGGCGAGCGAGGCCTGCTTGCGCATGTCGAGCGCCGCGGTGGCGAGCTGATCGATGATGGCCACCAGCCGCTGCGGCGTGAAATTGCGCAGCGCGATCTCGACCATCGGCTTGCGCGAGAAATGCAGCCGCGGGAATCCGCCTTCGAGCACCGCGGATGCCGGCGTGCCGTCGGCGATCGCCAGCGCCGATTTATGCAGCCACGCCGCCTGGCGCTGCGCCGCCGAGATGATCACGCCGGGATAGGTGCCGGCGACCATCGCTTTCGTGAACTCGCTCTCGACCAGCGCGGCGTTGCCGGCGAAGGCGCCGTCGACGATCGGATCGAGCTTCAGCTCGGAGGCGTCGGACACCACGGTCATCACGTCGTCGAGGGTGATCTCGCCCTTGCCGTGCGCGAACAGCGCGAGCTTGCGCAGCTCGTTGCGCGAGGCCATGCGGTCGCCGCCGAGCAGCGGCATCAGCACCGCGCGCGCGTCGCCCGCCAGCCGCAGGTTGGAGATCCGCAGCTCGTCCTCGATCAGCTTGGTCAGATCGCGTTCGGTGTCGGGATAGCAGCCGATCGCCACCGCGTTCTTGGCGCGCTCGCAGATCTTGCGCAGCGGCGATTCCGGGCGGAGCTCGCCGGCCTCGATCACGATGCGGCAATCTTTCAGCGCCGGCGTCTCGGTCAGCGTCTCGACGCCGCTCGAGAAATTGCGCGAGCCGGCGCGGACGCGGATGGCGCGGCGGCCGCCGAACAGCGGCACCGTCATGGCTTCGTCGATCAGCCGCGACGGTTCGGCGGCGAGCTCGTCGCCATCGAGCCGCACCAGCGAGAATGGATCATTGGGATCGTCGACGGCCGAGGCCATCAGCGCGTCGGCGCGCTCGCGCACCAGGCCGAGGTCCGGACCGTAAAGCAGGATGATCGGGCGTCCGGCGTCCGGGCGGGCGAGGAAGCTGTCGATCTCTTTTCCGCGTAGCGCGACCAAATGCGGTGATCAGGTTCCGGAGGAGAAGAACGAGGCGAGCCGGGTCTGGATATTGTCGGCGATCTCCTGCGCGGCGCGGTCCTCGGCATCGCGGAAGGCGCGGGCGCGGGCGTAGCGCTGGTAGGAGCCCGGCATGTCATAGGACACGCGCGAGAAGGTGGTGCCGGTCATGACCGACTTGTTCGACGCGATCTCGATCAGGTTGAAGCTGGCGTCGATGCCGTAATTCTCGCTGGTCGGCAGCGCGGTGGTCGGGTCGATCATCAGCGAGGAGCGGCTGGTGGTGAAGCGCAGCACCAGCCGGTGCGTCGGCGGCATGCCGGTGGCGGTGCCGTAGAGCTTGAAGGCGAGGGCGTTGCGGACCTCGACGCCGACCCGGGCCTCGCGCGAGGCGTTCGGCTTGTCGACCGGCGGAACCTCGACGCCCATCAGCTTTTCGCGCAGGCCGGGCGAACCGTCGAGATTGCGTTCGGCATACATCGGCTGGAAGCATCCAGCCGTCAGCGCGGCCAAGGCGGCCACGGCGATGAGCCGGGCGGCGATCCTGATCCTAGCCGACAACATTGACGATCCTCATGGGCACCACGATCACCTTGCGGACGGGTTTGCCGTCCAAGGCGGCTTTTACCGCATCGAGCGCCAAAACGGCAGTCTCTATCTCCGCATTTTGGGCGGTGCGTGGCACGGTAACATCACCTCGTTTTTTACCGTTGACCTGGACCACCAGGGTCACGCTGTCCTCAACCAGCAAATCGCGCTCGATTTGCGGCCAATCGGCCTCGGAAACCAGCCCGGTCTGGCCCAGAACCACCCAGCACTCCTCGGCCAGATGCGGCATCATCGGCGAGAACAGCTGGACCAGGATGGTCGCGGCTTCCTTGATCGACCAGGCGAGGTCCGGCGCCGGCTTGTCGCCTTTGGCCAGCACGTCGGCCAGCGCATTGGTGAACTCGCGGATATGGGCGAGGCAGACGTTGAAATGCAGCCGCTCGATCCCGGACGACACCTTGTCGAGCGCGCCATGGGCCGCCTTGCGCAGCGCCTGCGCCTCCGGTCCGAACGTTGCCGGCCGGGCCGCCGGCGCCGCCTTGGCGATCTCCTCGGATTCGTTCACCAGCCGCCACAGCCGCTGCACGAAGCGTGAGGCGCCCTGCACCCGCTCGTCGCTCCAGATCACGTCGCGATCCGGCGGCGAGTCCGACAGCATGAACCAGCGCGCCACATCGGCGCCGTAGCTCGCGATGATGTCGTCGGGGTCGACGGTGTTCTTCTTCGACTTCGACATCTTCTCGATCGGGCCGATCGCGATGTCCTCGCCGGTCGCCAGCAGCACTGCGCGGCGGCCATTGCCGCCAACCTCGATCTTCACCTCGGCCGGGGTCACCCAGGCGCCGTCGGCCTTCTGGTAGGTCTCGTGCACCACCATGCCCTGGGTGAACATGCCGGCGAACGGCTCCGTCATGTCGATGTGGCCGGTGGCCTTCATCGCGCGGGTGAAGAAGCGGCTGTAGAGCAGATGCAGGATCGCGTGCTCGACGCCGCCGATATACTGGTCGACCGGCATCATCCGGTTGGCGATCGCCGGCGTGGTCGGCGCCGTCTCGTTCCACGGATCGGTGAAGCGGGCGAAGTACCACGACGAGTCCACGAAGGTGTCCATCGTGTCGGTCTCGCGCACCGCCTTGCCACCGCACTTCGGACAGCTGACGTGCTTCCAGGTCGGATGATGGTCGAGCGCGTTGCCCGGCTTGTCGAACGAGACATCCTCCGGCAGCGTCACCGGCAACTGGTCGTCGGGCACCGGCACCACGTCGCACTTCGGACAATGGATCACCGGGATCGGGCAGCCCCAATAGCGCTGCCGCGAGATGCCCCAGTCGCGCAGCCGGAAATTCACTTGCCGTTCGCCGACCGGTGCATTGCCCCGCAGTTCGGATTCCAGCCGTTTCGCGACCGCTTCCTTGGCAGCTTCGATCGTCATGCCGTCGAGGAAGCGCGAATTGATCATGCGGCCATCGCCGTCATAGGCGACATCGGTGATGACGAACGTGTTCGGGTCCTGGCCCTCGGGGCAGACCACCGGCACGTTGCCGAGATTGTACTTGTTGACGAAGTCGAGGTCGCGCTGGTCGTGCGCCGGACAGCCGAAGATCGCGCCGGTGCCGTATTCCATCAGCACGAAGTTCGCGACATAGACCGGCAACTTCCAGCTCGGATCGAACGGATGCACCGCCTTGATGCCGGTGTCGAAGCCCTGCTTCTCGGCGGTGTCGATGATCGACTGCGCGGTGCCGATCTTCTTGATGTCGGCGATGAATGCGGCGAGCTCAGGGTTCTTCGCGGCAGCCGCCTGCGCCAGCGGATGATCGGCCGAGATCGCCATGAACTTGGCGCCGAACAGCGTGTCCGGCCGCGTGGTGAAGATCTTCAGCTCGGTCTCGCCGGCCGGCGTGGTTGCCGCGTCCAGCGCGAAGCGGATCAACAGGCCCTCGGAGCGGCCGATCCAGTTGCGCTGCATCAGCCGCACCTTGTCGGGCCAGCGGTCCAGACCGTCCAGCGCCTCCAGCAGTTCCTGCGAGTATTTCGTGATCTTGAAAACCCACTGGCTCATCTCGCGCTGCTCGACGACGGCGCCCGAGCGCCAGCCGCGGCCGTCGATCACCTGCTCGTTGGCGAGCACGGTCATGTCGACCGGGTCCCAGTTCAGCTTGCGCTTCTCGCGCTCGGCGAGGCCGGCGGCGAGCATGTCCAGGAACATCTTCTGCTGATGCTTGTAATAGCTGGGGTCGCAGGTCGCGAATTCGCGGCTCCAGTCCAGCGACAGCCCGATCGACCGCAACTGCTTCTTCATCGCGGCGATGTTGTCGTAGGTCCAGGCCTTCGGCGCCACCTTGCGCTCGATCGCGGCGTTCTCCGCCGGCAGGCCGAACGCGTCCCAGCCCATCGGGTGCAGCACGTTGAAACCCTTGGCGCGCATGAAGCGGGCCAGCACGTCGCCGAGCGTGTAATTGCGGACATGCCCGATATGGATGCGCCCGGACGGGTACGGGAACATCTCGAGCACGTAGTATTTCGGCCGTTGATCGTCGTTCTTGGAGGCGAAGATCGCCTTTTCGTCCCAGATGGCTTGCCAGCGGGGTTCGGATTCACGGGCGTTGTAGCGTTCGGCGGTCATGAAATCGCAGGGTTTTCGGTGATTTTCGGGTCCCATCCGGGGACGGCGGACTAGGCCACAAAAACGCCCATGGGGTCAACGGCTTGGGGACCGCCGAATGGTCATACCGCCGAATGGTCATTGTGACGGCCCGCGCGTAGTTCCCGTCGTCCCGGCGAAAGCCGGCACGGATGGCGGCCGCGAGGCAACCGGTCCGGAATCCGATCGGGATTGGGTACGCCGCGGCCTATCGGCCCGATACCGGCCATCTCCGGAATACTGCATCACCGGTCGGGCCGAGCGATGGCTAATGGAGAATACATTTCCGGAACGTCGCAAGATCGAACGGCCGCTGGCCGTGGCTAAACGGGTCCTTGCCCTGCTCGAACTGCGAGATCCAGTCCAGTGGCTTGGACAATTCAATATCGTGATCGCCGCCGGCGTCGTACTCGCGGAGAATGCGACGGGCGAAATTCAGCTCCTTGGTGCCGTCGAACGAGAGATATGGCGGCGAGTATAGCTTGACGATCTGCTTGCAGAGCGCGACGACTTTTATGATCTCGCCCTGCGCCTCCAGAATCTTGGCCCGCTCCCAAATCGCGGCGATCCGGTAGCTGTGAGCTTGCATCTCGGTGAAACGATCATCGAGGACACCCAGCAGGTTCAATGCCTCGGCCGGGCTTTCGAGCTTCGCGAGAATTCTCGCCTGCCGCAGACGGCAACCGACCGCAGATAGCGTATTCCCGGTGTCGAGATACTCGCGTGATATATCTCCAATTTCGCCAAACGCTTCGGAAAGCAAACCCAATCCCACCTTGGCATCGCAGGCATGCTCGCGCCAGGACAGGGCCTCTCCCGAATTGCCGGCCCTTGAGAAATAATCGGTCATCTCCTGACTGAACGAGAGAGCTTCTTCATGGCGGCGACCTCTCTTGAGGGGGCCAAGTGCCAGCTCCGCGATGAAGCCACCGGTGTTGTCGGTCACATCAATATCCAGGCCGGAACCGATGATGAAGCAGGCCCTCCGAGTGATGTAATCGCAGAGCCGATCGTCCTCCCGATCATCCGCGCAGTCGTATAGTTTCGAAAGAAACTTGAGCTCGGTTGCGGCATATTCGGCTCGCCAGTAATCGGATTTGTCCTCAAGGTCGATCCAGTACTCCGCCTTCAGACTGTCCAATACGGATTTCACGAGCTCCTCAACCTTCACGTTGTAACCCGAGATCGAGTAGATGTTGGTTTGATGGAGCAGGCAGATCGGCTCCCTGCATAGCGAATTGTGATACTCGAACAGCCGCAACGCCTTTTCGAACTGGCAGTCTCTTGCCACGGCATAGGCGTAACACAGCGAGCCCATACGTTGATGGTCCGGCGACAACAACTTTGATGACACGCCCGATCCGTGTCGCGTGACCTTGAACAGCGGCGCGAGGCATTCCTGGGCAAGCGTGGACATGCCGTTTGAGTGGAGGAAGTCGGCAAGATTGCTCTCGTAGAAGTCGAACGCGTCGTCGAACTGTTCGGTCTTGAGATATGCGTTCATGATCTCGAGCTTGCTCTCGAGGCGTCGCCCTTCGTCGCCGGCAACGTCGTCTCCGAGCGCACCCTCGGTGTTGTCGAGATTGTCTTCAAAGACCTCTCGGATCATTTCATAATTGCTCGTCAAGGCGTCGTGATCGATCGAGCGCAGGCCAATGTTGCGGATGACCGGATGCATATCGAAGCGGTTCGACAAGGGGCTTCGACCAATGAGGCCGCGATCAGCCAGGTCGGCCAGCGCGGCTATGAGATCGTCCTCGGTCTTGACCGGTCCGTTGCCCAATCGAAGCATGTGGTCAAGAACCGCATAAGTCGGCGGCTTCCTGAACAGCGCGACGACCTGGAAGACCTGTCGCGACAACTCGCTGAGGCCGAGCACCGCATGAGACAGGATATGCGAGTGCCTTTGCAGCAGCGGGAGATCGGCCGAGGGGTTAAAGTCGGGGCGCCTCAGGATGTATTGGTCGTAGTCCCGGTTGGCGGGAGGATAATCCGCCAGTGCGGCGGCTGCGGCCTGGATGACGAGCGGGTGACCGTCGATGCTCTGGAACAGCCCGCGCAGGCTCTGCGGTGAACCCCGCATCCCGTAGCTTTCCCACAGCAGGAACGCATCCCCGTCCTCCAATCCGCACAGGTTCAGCGTCTTCACGCCGGGCCGCGGCCGGCCGTCACGCGTCTCAAGGTCGGCGAGGTGAAGCCGCGTCGATATCAGAATGCGGCTGCTTGATTTCATCGCGGCGAGCTTCTGGAGAAACTCTGCCGCCCTCGAGTCGTTCAGCGATCGCTTTTTCCGTGTGTTTTGTGCCGCATCGTCCTGTAGCAGCCCCTTTCGCCGGCTTTCCCTGACGCGAGGTTTGCTGTCGCCTTCGAGCTCGTTCTGGCGGTTGGGCTCTTCCACATACTGGTTGAGCTCGCGTTCGAACCCGTCGAGCACGACCAGGAACCTATTGGCAGCGAGCGACTGCAAGAGCGGCTCTTCGAGATCGGACCAGCTCTTCTTTCGCGCGTCTTCCAGCGAACATTGGAAGCAGTAGCAATAAAGATGCGCCAGGAAGTTGCTGAAATAGGCGGAATGCTCATAGAAGCTCCACCACATCGCTCCATCGAAGCCGTGGCGGGTGCCGTCCTTGATCTGGGAATTGAAGAAGGACCAGGTGAGAGCGCTCTTGCCCATTCCGCCCATGGCCTGGACCGCGAGAATTGGGGTTTCCGCATCCTTGGCCCAGCCGGACAGCACCTCGAGCTCCTGCCTGCGGCCAATCAAGGTCGACGATTCAAGCAGGCTGTATGGATGGGCAATGTAGGGCTTTGGCGCAACCGGAATGCCCGTGAATTGGACCGGCTGCTTTGGCCGAACGTCGATGTGATCGCGAAAAGCCTTTTCGACCTGGAGCTGGAGGTGCGTCACGTTACTGAAATAGGACGGCACGCGATCTTGCCGCGCCTTGGTGGTGAAGCGCTCAAGCAGTTCCGGGGAATTTGCCTTTCCGAGGGCTGATCTTGTCAGCGGGTATTCCTCCGACATGAGGAACAGCAGACGGTTCTTTCCGAGCGTGACCGCGCGATCATACTCAATCTCGGTGATCGACCGGGGATCGCCTGGCAAACTGGATCCGTACCGGTAACCGATCACGAGGATGTACCAGTCCGCCTCCTCGACCATGGCCAATGATTTCTCGACAACGTCGCTGTTTGCGGCGGCCTCGTGTTCCATCGCTATCGGTTGAAACTCAAATCGATTGCAGGAGTCGATGATCGCCTTCCGCGCGTCCTCAAGGTCGAGCAGGCTGCTGCTGATCATTACCTTCGTCATCGCAATACACTCGCTCTAGGAAGCGGCGATCAAAATTCAACGCCAGACCACGCGGTCCGGCGACGTCGACGAGAAACATCGGCACATCTTCAATGACGCAAGGGTACATCAGCTATACTTTTGATAGCAATACGTCCGGCGCGGCGGCTGGGTGATATTGATCAATTTCGGGCAAGGGCGCTGATCATGGGTAGCGCCAAACCGTGCGGCCGGCGGCCTCGGGGGGCGGCCGCGCGGTGTAGCAGTCAACCTCAGCTCGCCAGCGCCATGCCGGCTTCGTCCAGCGTCTGCAGGAAGCCGTGCTCGATCACGGCATTCCTGCCACGGCGCTTGGCGGCGTAGAGGGCGGCGTCGGCGGCTTCGATCAGGTCGCCGGGGCGCTGGGTGTCGTTCGGTTTCGTCGTCGCGACGCCGACGCTGACGGTGACGACGCCATGGCTCGAGGGCGCGTGCGGCACGGCGAGGCCGAGCACCGCCGTGCGCACGGTCTCGCCGATCGCGAGCGCATGCGCGGCGTCGGTGTTCGGCAGCAGCAGGCAGAACTCCTCGCCGCCATAGCGGCCGGCGAAGCCCATGGTGTCGGCAGCGATCCCCGCCAGCGTCGCGCCGATCCGCGTCAGGCAGGCGTCGCCCTCGGGATGACCGTAGGTGTCGTTGTAGAGCTTGAAGTGATCGACATCGATCATCATCAGCGACAGCCCGCACTCATACTGCTGCGCCCGCAGCCACTCGAAGTCGAGCCGGCTCTGGAAGCCGCGCCGGTTGGCGAGGCCGGACAGCGCGTCGATCGAGGCCATCACGGTGAGGCGGTCATTGGACTCGACCAGCTCGCGCTCGCGCTGGCTGAGCTGCGCCGCCATCGCGTTGAAGGCGCGTGCCAGCGGCACGAATTCCGCCGGCAGCTTGTGCTTGGCGACGCGGGCCGACCAGTCGCCCTCGCCGAACCGCCGCGCCATGCCGGTCATCAGCTCGATCGGATGGATGACGAGCCGCTCCGCGCCAACCAGGGCACCGAGCAGAACGAACAGGCAGACGAAGCCGAGTTGCAGATAGGCGGTGCGGATCTCGCGGTTGATTGCCGCCGTCACCTTGGCCTCGTCCATGCTGACGATCAGGCGGGACTGGGTGCCGGCGATGCGCGCGAAGCTCAGCGTGCGCTGTCCGCCGTCGACGCCGGTGAACGACACCGAGCCGGACGGTTCGTCGTAGCTCAGGGCCTTCTCGGCAATCGCCGCCATCAGCGGGATGGTGTCGAGCGAACGGCCGATCAGGCTCGCCTGATCGGTCGGGGCGGCGATCACGACGCCGGTGCTGTCGACGAGAACGGCTGCCATGCCGGGCTGGCCGCCGAGATTGGCCATGATCTGCGACAGCCAGTCGATGTTGATGCCGGCGACCACGACCGAATCCAGCTCCGGATTGATCGCTGCCACCGGATAGGCGGCCATCATCATCGGGCGGCCATTGGTCTTGCCGCGCAGATAGTCGCTGAACACGAAGCCGCGATTGTCCTGCGCCTTCTTGAAATATTCGCGGTCGCCGAGATCCATCCCGACCTGCATGTTGAGCGTGGAGCACTGCACCAGCCCGTCCCTGGAGACGAACATGATGCTGCGGATCCAGGGCAGCACGGTCGGCAGGCTGGCGCGCAACACCTCGCAGCTCTGCGCTATGCCGCCGGAGGCGCGGATATAGGCGGCCGATTTCAGCATGGTCTCGACCGAGGAGACCACTTCGCGCTGGGTCTCGGCGGCGTGCGCGGTCAAATTGGCATAGCCTGCCGCGGCCTGCGCGATCTGCGAGGTGCGGAAATTCTCCAGCGTGCGCACGCGATCGAGCATCAGCGGTGCGACCAGCATGACCGCAAGCAAGGCCAGCCGGGCACGGATGCCCAGAACCTTCTTGAGTCTGACGCGATTGCGGTTGAAAGTGACGCCCGACATTCTGATCCCTTGCCCGTGTGCAGGGTAGGATGAAGGGCTTCAAAAAGCCTTTCCCGAATTTGGTAAAATTCGAGCCAACCCCCGCATCTGTCTGAGAACGGCACAAGCATGACCCAAAGCCCGAGCACGCCGTTACCGGCTGATTCACCACACGCCCCCGCAACGGCCGGCCTCGCCGCCGTGGAGAATGAGATCGCGCAGGCCTGCAAGGAAGCCCGGCGCGAGCGCGGTTCGGTGACGCTGATCGCGGTGTCCAAGACCTTCGCAGCCGACGCGATTTCGCCTGTTATCGCCGCCGGACAGCGCGTATTCGGCGAGAATCGCGTGCAGGAAGCCAAGGGCAAGTGGCCGGCGCTGGTTCAAGCGAGCCCCGATGTGAAGCTGCATCTGATCGGGCCGTTGCAGTCGAACAAGGCCAAGGAAGCCGTCGCGCTGTTCGACGCGATCCATTCGGTCGACCGCGCCAGCATTTGCGAAGCGTTAGCCAAGGAAATCAAATCCCAGCAGCGGCTGCCGGACCTGTTCGTCCAGATCAATACCGGCGAGGAGCCGCAGAAGGCCGGCGTCGCGCCGCAGGACGCCGACGCCTTCATCGCGGCGTGCCGCGATACCTATGGTCTCGCGATCTCCGGGCTGATGTGCATCCCGCCGGTCGACCAGGCGCCGGCGCCGCATTTCGCGCTCTGCGCCAAGATCGCCGCGCGCAACGGGCTGAAGCATCTCTCGATGGGCATGAGCGCCGATTTCGCCGTGGCGATCGCGATGGGCGCGACCCATGTGCGGGTCGGCTCGGCGATCTTCGGGACGCGGACGGTGCCCCACAACTAACGCGAAGCGTGCCGCATAACCAATGTCGTCCCGGCGCAGGCCGGGACCCATACGCCGCGGCCTTCGTAAAGGGCACGCGGCTAGCCAATGCGCGACAACCGAGTTCAGTGGTAATGGGTCCCGGCCTGCGCCGGGACGACATTGGTTTGTGCCGCGAGAGCTGCGCTTTAAGCGAACTTCACCGACACCTTTCCGATCGCGCCGAAATCCGCTGCGAACACGTCGCCGGCCTGGATCGGCAGCGGCGGGTGGCAGGTGCCGGTGGTGACGACTTCGCCTGCGTGCAGGGTGATGCCGAGCGCGCGCAGTTCGTTGGCGCACCAGGCCAGCGCCACGCGGGGATCGCCGAGCACGTTCTTGCCGTGGCCGGCGTAGCGCTCGCCGCGCAGCGTGATGGCCGGGCGCTCTTCGACCAGATCGATCGCGCGCCAGTCCGCCGAGGTCGCAGGTCCAAGCACGAACCGATGCGCGCAGGCATTGTCGGCGATCAACTGGGCCTCGCCGGCGGAGACGAAATCGGCGAACCGTGAGTCCGGAATCTCGATCGCCGGATGCAGCGTGGCGACCGCCTCCAGCACCTCCTGCACGCTGTAGGGCGTGGTGCGCGGCACCAGATCGCGCGCCATGCGGAAGGCATATTCCGGCTCGCCGACCCGCATCTCATTGCCCTTCATCGACGCGGTGCCGCCATCGACGATGACCGTTTCGGCGAGGATCCGTCCGGCCAGCGGCCCCGCGACATTGATGTGCTTCTGGCCGGCGGCGCTGGTCGCCGCGATCTTCCAGCCGAACAGTTTTTCACGCGACGTTTTCCCGAGCGCGGCCTGCACCGCGTAACCCTCGGCGCGGTCGCGCGGCCGCATCGCGCCATCGAGCGCGTCGAGTTTCGTTCCGGCGTGCCAGTGGTCGGTCAGGACCTTTGCGGCGGCGGTGATCTGGTTGGTGTCGAGCATGCTGGTTTGCTCCCGCGGGAATTATTCTTGGTTGGGTGCGATCTCAACACAAACGCGCAGCGCCTGTCGCGTGGGAAAACCGCTGCCCTGCCATCTACTCGATGATGATCCTTGTCTTCGGCGACATCCGCCGCAACAGCCGCAGCATCGACGCCTTGGTCATCGAGACGCAGCCCGCGGTCGGGCCGAAATTGGGCCGCGCCAGATGCAGGAACACGGCGCTGCCGCGGCCGGCGATGCGCGGGGCGGCGTTGTGGTCGATCTCGACGATGAAGTCGTAGAGATGGTCCTCGCGGGTCAGGCGGTCGCCGGCCTGCTCGCGGCCGAGCCGGATCGGCTGGTTGTAATGCCGGTCGGCCGGATCCTCGCACCAGGCGTCCTCGCGGCGGATCGGTCGGGTCGGCAGCAAGGTGGTGGGCCGCCGGTGCCGGTCGGCGCGCCACCAGAGTTGCCGCGGATGGAAGATGCCGCGCGGGGTGCCGCCGTCGCCTTCGCGCTTGTTGGCGAGGATTCCGCCGCGACCGAGCGCCACGGGGACGGTCCAGCCGGCGGCCGTCAGCCAGCCCCGGCGCGGATCACCGGCGGCGCTGCGGACCTCGATGGCGGAGAGCGGGCGATCACGTTTGGCTGTCGTATAAGTGATTGAAATAGCTTATCTTCCTTTAAGAATCGTTCCAGACTGAACTTGCCTTGGATGCCCCAAACATTCTATTCCCCGGCATTACAGGACATTCACGTCCTGCCCTGCTCGATTTGAGGTAGACTGGCCCGCCTTGTGAATCGGTAACAATCGCCTAACTGAGCACATATCTAGCCGATGTTACGGCCGTAAGCGCCCTCCGCTTCCGACCGCCCTGCCCCCGAAGGATTGTACCTATGGCCAATGCCCGCAAGATCTTGATCGTGGATGACGATACCGATCTGCGCGATACGCTGGTCGAGCAGCTGTCCCTGCACGAGGAATTCGAGGCCTCCGCAGTCGACACCGGCGCCAAGGGCGCCACTGCCGCCAAAGCCAATTCCCCCGATCTGGTCCTGATGGATGTCGGCCTGCCCGACACCGACGGCCGCGAAGTGGTCCGCTCGCTTCGCAAGGGCGGCTTCAAGGCGCCGATCATCATGCTGACCGGCCACGACACCGATTCCGATACCATCCTGGGGCTGGAAAGCGGCGCCAACGACTATGTCGCCAAGCCCTTCCGCTTCGCGGTGCTGCTGGCCCGGATCCGCGCTCAGCTCCGCCAGCACGAAGCCAGCGAGGACGCGGTGTTCTCGGTCGGTCCCTACTCGTTCCGGCCCGGCTCCAAGATGCTGACCGGCGCCAATGCCAGGAAGGTGCGGCTGACCGAAAAGGAAACCGCGATCCTGCGCTTCCTCTACCGCGCCGGCCAGATGCCGGTGTCGCGCGAGACCCTGCTCCAGGAAGTCTGGGGCTACAATTCCGGCGTCACCACCCACACGCTGGAAACCCACATCTACCGCCTGCGCCAGAAGATCGAGAAGGACGCCGCCAACCCGGAAATCCTGGTCACGGAAGCCGGTGGCTACAAGCTGGTGCCGTGATACGCTTCGCGCTCAACGATTCGTGAAATCGAGGCGCACCGCGGTTACCGGCCCTGAATGTCGATCGATGATGACGTAGCCCTGCTCGAGCGGGTCCCGACGATGCGTCTGTTGGGCGACAGCTCGCTGCGCATGCTGGCGATCGGCTCCGAGCAGCGCGATTTCAACGCCGGCGACGTGCTGTTCAAGGCCGGCGACGCCGCGGACGCCGGCTATGTCGTGCAGCGCGGCACTTTCCGTGTCGAGGAAGGCGGCGCCGAGATCATCGCCGGTCCGGGCGCACTGATCGGCGAGCTTGCATTGATCGTCGCGATGAAGCGGCCGTCGACCGCGACCGCGCTGGAGCGCGGCAGCGTGATCCGCGTCGCGCGCAGCCTGTTTCAGCGCGTGCTGGAAAGCGACCCGCCCGCCGCGCGCCGGCTGCGCGACGAACTCGCGCTGCGCACCAGCCAGCTCGCGAGCGACATTTTGATGGCGGGCGGGAAGCTGAGTACGTAACTGCCGCCCTCGTTGGCCGACAGTTCTCTGATCCGTCACCCTGAGGAGCGCGCTCCCGCGCGCGTCTCGAAGGGTCGACGGCCACCAGCCGGGCCGGGCATCCTTCGAGACGCGCTACGTGCTCCTCAGGATGACGGATAACAACCCCAGGGGTCGCAGCCGCGCGTTACACCTCCATCACCGCCGTCACCGGCACGTGATCCGAAGGGCGCTCCCAACTGCGGGCGTCGCGGGTGATTTTGAAATCGCTGACGTGATCCTTCAGCGCGCGCGAGACCCAGATGTGATCGAGCCGGCGGCCGCGATCGCCGACGGTCCAGTCCGCGGCGCGATAGCTCCACCAGGTGTAGACCTTCTCCGACATCGGGATCCGCTCGCGCGCGACGTCGAACCATTCGCCATGCGCCTGCGCCGCGAGCAGCTTCTCGGTCTCGATCGGCGTGTGCGAGACCACCTTCAACAGCTGCTTGTGCGACCACACGTCGTGCTCATGCGGCGCGACGTTGAGGTCGCCGACCAGGATGTGGCGGTCATCGCCGCGCGGATGCAGCGGCTCGCAGCTCTTCATCTCGTCGAGGAATTGCAGCTTGTGCTCGAACTTCGGGTTGAGCGCGGGATCGGGAATGTCGCCGCCGGCCGGCACGTAGAAATTATGCAGCACCAGCGGCTTTGAAAGCTGCGCCTTCTCGCCGAAGGAGACCGAGATGTGCCGCGAGTCGATCTTGTCGCAGAACGTCCTGATGTCGGTAGACTCGAACGGCAGGCGCGAGACGATGGCGACGCCGTGATAGCCCTTCTGCCCGTTCAGCGCGACGTGCTCGTAGCCGAGCCGCTTGAAGCGCTTCAGCGGAAACGCATCGTCGATGCATTTGGTCTCCTGCAGGCACAGCACGTCCGGCCGGGCGCTCTTCAGGAATTTGGCGACGATGTCGATGCGCAGGCGCACCGAGTTGATATTCCAGGTGGTGATGGAGAACCGCATGAGAGCTGCGTCTTACACGGTTCTCAGTGCGGATTTCAATTGTCCACAGCCGGGGAATCGCTGGTCCCGCTATCCCGGCGAGGTGCCCGGATAGGTCGTGAAGTCGATCTTGAACAGCGACGGATCGGGCTTCTGGGTGGCGTCGAGATTGTACACCGCGACCGTGGTGTCGTAGCCCTGCGGATCGGTGACGGTCCACTGCTTGAGCTTGCCGTCCTTGGCGCCGATCATCAAAAGGAAGCGGCTGGTGCCGACCAGCGCCTGCTTCTCCTCGATCGTGATGCTGACGAACACGTCGTCGGCGGTGACGCTGATGACGTTGGTGTCCTTCATCAGGTCGATGCGGTCCGACAGCAGATAGCGCAGCGGGGTCTGCGACAGCGGGTAGACGTCCTGGGTGGCGAGCCTGCGGTCGCGCACCGCGACCGAGGAGCCGTCGGCGATCACCTCGATGGTGCTCGGATCGTCATATTCGAAGCGCAGCTTGCCGGGCTTCTGGATGTAGAAATCGCCCTTGGTCTTGGTGCCGTCGGGGCCGACCTGGACGAAATTCCCGACCAGCGTTTGCAGCGACGACAGATAGGCCGAGACCTTGGCGGCCTGCGCCTTCTGGTTGGCGTCGAAGGTCTGGAAGATGTTGGCGGGCACGTTGCGGCGCGGATCGGGAATCACCGGATTCGGCGGTGCCTGGGTGGCGCCGGTGGTCGTCGGGCCCTTGTCCGCGTTGCTCTGCGCGCCGGCGTCCTTGGCCTTCGGCGCAGTCTTCGCGGCACCATTGGGCGCGGATTTCGGCGGCGTGTTCTGCGCCGTCGCGGCGCCGGCGATCGCGGCGGTGACGAGGAAAGCCAGCGCGATGCGCGTGCCGCGGTCAATGAGTTGATTTGCCATCAGATATGTCAGGTCTCTGTTCGACGCTCGTCCCGCTTGGCCGGATTCTATCCCGCCTCTTCCGAGGGAGATATGGTTTTTCCGTGATGATCGCTCCCGATCAGAACTGGCCCTCTTCCTCCGCAACCAGGATTTCGCGCTTTCCGGCGTGATTCGCTGGTCCCACGATGCCTTCGAGTTCCATCCGTTCCATCAGCGAAGCGGCGCGGTTGTAGCCGATCTGGAGCCGGCGCTGGATGTAGGAGGTCGACGCCTTGCGGTCGCGCTTGACGATCGCAACCGCCTGCGAGAACAGATCGCCGCCGCCGTCGCCACCCATGCCGGTAGCGTCGAACACCGCGCCGTCCTCGTCGGTCGGCTCTTCCGCAGTGACGGCTTCGAGATATTCCGGCTGTCCCTGCGTCTTGAGGTGACGCACCACCTTCTCGACTTCCTCGTCGGATGCGAACGGGCCGTGCACGCGGCTGATGCGGCCGCCGCCCGCCATGTAGAGCATGTCGCCCTGGCCGAGCAACTGCTCGGCGCCCATCTCGCCCAGGATGGTGCGGCTGTCGATCTTCGACGTCACCTGGAAGGCGATGCGGGTCGGGAAGTTCGCCTTGATGGTGCCGGTGATGACGTCGACCGACGGACGTTGCGTCGCGAGGATCACATGCAGGCCGGCGGCGCGCGCCATCTGCGCCAGGCGCTGCACCGCGCCTTCGATGTCCTTGCCGGCGACCATCATCAGGTCGGCCATCTCGTCGACGATGATCACGATGTAGGGCAGCGGCTCGAGATCGAGCTTCTCTTCCTCGTAGATCGCCTTGCCGGTCTCCTTGTCGAAGCCGGTGTGCACCGTGCGCGTCAGTTCCTCGCCCTTGCCCTTGGCTTCGACGAGACGCTGGTTGTAGCCGTCGATATTGCGGACGCCGAGCTTGGCCATCCGCTTGTAGCGCTCTTCCATCTCGCGCACGGCCCATTTCAGCGCGACCACCGCCTTCTTCGGATCGGTGACGACAGGCGTCAACAGATGCGGGATGCCGTCATAGACCGAAAGTTCGAGCATCTTCGGATCGACCATGATCAGCCGGCACTGGTCCGGCCGCAGCCGGTAGACCAGGCTCAGGATCATGGTGTTGATCGCGACCGATTTGCCGGAGCCGGTGGTGCCGGCGATCAGCATGTGCGGCGTGCGCGCGAGGTCGATGATGACGGGATCGCCGCCGATCGTCTTGCCGAGGCAGAGCGGCAGCTTGGCGACCGAATCGACGCTCTCCTTGGCCACCAGCAGCTCGCGCAGATAGACCTTCTCGCGATGCGCGTTCGGCAGCTCGATGCCGATCGCGTTGCGGCCGGCGACGACGGCGACGCGTGCCGACAGCGCGCTCATCGAGCGCGCGATGTCGTCGGACAGTCCGATCACGCGCGACGATTTGATGCCCGGTGCGGGCTCCAGCTCGTACAGCGTGACCACCGGGCCCGGATTGGCCTTGACGATCTCGCCGCGCACACCGAAATCCTGCAACACGCCTTCGAGCGAGCGCGAATTGGTTTCGAGCTCGGCCTTGCTCAGCGGCTGGCGATCGCTGGCCTTCGGCGCGCTGAGCACCGACACCGACGGCAGCTCGAACTTGTCGGAATTCTTCTTCTTCGGCTTCGGCTCGGCCTTCTTGCGCGGCGCGCGGGCGACGGGAGCTTGCTCCTCCTCGTCCTCTTCTTCCTCGTCGTCGCCGGGCTCTTCGGCGTCATCCTCGTCGTCGTGATCGTCATGCGCGGGCGCGATCGAGGGCGCCGCGCGGCCGCTGCCGATATTCGGCTCCTGGCGCTCGAACGCGCCAGCGCGGCCCTGCGATCCGCTCGAGACCAGCGACTTGTAGGCTGATGTGAACAACCAGCCGAGCCGCGCCTTCGCGCTCATCAGGGCGTGGAACAGCCAACCCAGCGAGACCGAGCTGCGATCCTCGTCCTCCTCGACGAACGGCTCGTCGTCATCGGCGATCGGCGTCAGCTCCGGATCGCGCTCCTTGGCGCCCCAGCCGCAGGCGAACAGGAAGGTCACGGCCATCGCCGCGAACAGGATCAGCCCCAGCACCACCCGATAGATGAAGCCGGGCGGCCCGAACACCACGGCCGGCGTCCGCAGCAGCGCGTCGCCGACCACGCCGCCGAGCCCGGTCGGCAGCGGCCATGCGATGTTGTGTGGCCAGCAACTGGCAAAGCCCGCCGCGATCACCGTGCACAGGATCCAGCAGCCGAGCCGCAGCGCCTCGCGGTCGAATGGACGGTGCGTCAGCATCCGCCAGCCCCACACCGCGACCGGCAGCAGCAACATGATCGAGCCGAGACCGAGGATCTGCATCAACAGGTCGGCGCCGATCGCGCCGGGGTAGCCGAGCACGTTGCGGATCGCGCGCGAGGTGGCGTGGCTCAGCGACGGATCCTGCACCGACCAGGTCATCAGCGCGGCAGTGATGGCGCCCGACAGCGCGATCAGGCCGAGCCCGGTCAGTTCGCGCAGCCGTCGCGCCAGCGCCTCGCGCAACGAGAGCGGCAAATGGCCGACCAGGGGGATGACACGTTCGATCGCTGGCATACTCAATCTTCGCGCTTCGCGATTAACCCAGGGTTTCGACCAGGCGATGCATCGCCTCGGCCGTCGATTCACTGTCGGAGACCAGCGCAAGCCGGATATAGCCCGCGCCCGGATTGGAACCGTCGTTCTGCTCGCGCGCCAGATAGCTGCCGGGAATCACGCGAACGCCGGCGTCGCGATACAGCCTCACCGTCGTCGCCTCGTCGCCGCCGCGATCGGAAACGTCGAGCCAGACGCAGAACCCGCCGGCCGGCCGCTTGTAGCCGTAGCGGCTGCCGAGGATCTGGTCGGCGAGATCGAACTTGATGCGATAGAGCCTGCGGTTCTCCTCGACATGCGCCTCGTCGCCATAGGCGGCGACCGCGACATGTTGCAAGGGCACCGGCACCTGAGGTGCCGCGACATTGCGCAGCTCGAGGAACGCGGCCATGAACTTCCGGTCGCCGGCGGCGAAGCCGACCCGCATGCCCGGCAGGTTCGAGCGCTTCGACAGCGATTGGAACGCGACCACGTTGGTGAAGTCGGGGCCGGCACATTCCAGCATGCTGCCCGGCGCTTCGCGGGTGTAGATCTCCGAATAGCACTCGTCGCTCAGGATCATGAAGCCATGGCGATCGGCGAGCTGCTTCAGCCGCGTGAAATAGGCGCGCGAGGCGACCGAGCCCTGCGGATTGGCAGGCGAGGCCAGGAAGAACGCCACGGTGCGCGCCAGCGTCGCCTCGTCGATCGAATCGAGATCGGGCAGGAAGCCGTTGCTGAGCGTGGTCGGTAGATAGATCTGCTCGCAGCCGGCGGCGCGAGCGCCGGCGCCATAGGCCGGATAGAACGGATTCGGCATCAGCACCGCCGGCCGGCCCTTGCGCGGCGCGACGTAGCGGGCCGCGGCGATCGCGGCGAAGAACAGCCCCTCGCGGCTGCCGTTCAGCACCATCACCTCGCTCTCCGGATCGAGCGGACGCGGCAATTGGAACCGGCTCGACAGCCAGGTCGCGGCCGCGCGGCGGAACGGCTCGATGCCCTTGGCCATCGGATAGCGGCCGAAATCGGCGGTGAATTTCGACAGCACCGGCCCGACGAAGTCAGGCACCGGGTGCTGCGGCTCGCCGACCGATAGCGTAATCAATGGCTTAGCCGGCTGGTACGGCGCCAGCAGCTCGGTGGTCCGCACGAATGGGGAACGCTCGGCCTGGCCGGCGGATGCGACATCGCCGGCGCCCTGCGCCAAGCCGGATGAGGCGGTCATTGCCATGGTTGAAATGCCAGCACTTTCACTGCGGTCGGGGTTGAGGGGCGCCGACCGTAAACCGATCAAGTCACCATAGATAGGGCGAGGTTAAGACGCGATTAACCATCGGCGCCGGGCACGATCGGCCGGCGCGTGATATCAGCGCTGGTAATGCGTCAGTTTGAAAATTCTGGCCCAATCCTCGTCGGGGATGGCTCGTCTTCCGAAGTGGATGCCAGCGAGATCGCGTTCGGGGTCCGCGTATTCAGCGCAGCTTGGGCAGTAGTTGTGCCACCCGTTCTCGCGCTTACGGTTGTCCCAGCTTTCTGCGCGACTGATGTAGTTGACGGCTTGATGGAATGATCGGAGTCCAGTGTGGACCGTAGCGCCACACTCGCCGTCGCAATAGGCGACGTATTTCCCCCTTCTTGCCTAAACATTTCTCCCTCCGGTTAGCCGATTTAGGAGAGCGGCCAGATGGGAGCACTTCTCGACGGCAGCTTGTTCATGGAGAACAAACCAGAACCTGTTGTAGTTTTCGTCAAGCAAAAGTTCAGTTTGAAATTATTGATGGTTTTGTAGGTCGCAAAATCCTACGGCTTAAGCCGTTGATTCGTTTAGTATTTTAATAGCTCACCCCCTTGAAAAAGCTACGCATTCTCCTACAATAAAGGCGTGCACCGGACTGGGCTCGAACCAGCGACCCCCCGTTTAGCAGACAGGCGCTCTATCCAGCTGAGCTACCGATGCACGCAGGCAGAAGGAAGTCCGGCGGGGCGCTACTCCCGCCGGTCGTCGTGATCAGAACTAGCTGGTGTCGTGCACGGCTCGGCCCTCCTAGTTACTTGAGTAGATCGAGAAGACCCGGCGGTGGATCGCCGGGTTTTTTCGTATCCGCAGGAATCTGCGGCACGAAAAACCATACGTGCCCCAAGCGGCGCACTAGTCCCTTCTTGAGAAGTCGGTACAGCGTCATACCGACGGTTTTCTCATGAATTTCAATATTATAAGTCTGCTGGATATAATCGCGCAGCGGCGCGGCCTTTGAGCCATCGGCTGCGGCTTCTTGCAGCCGCTCTAGCAGAATCTCTTGGATGGTCGGCATCTGCGGCTTCGGCGGCAATCCGTGTCCGGCCTCGCCTTCGGTTGAGCCCTCAGCCTGCTCGAGCGTGGCCGTACGGGGCACGAAGCCCTCCAGCTTGAGCACCTCGAAAACGCGCTCACGGTACTTTTCCATGAGGGCGGTCCACGCCTCATCGGTCTCGATGTCACAGCCAAATATCCTCAACGACGCTTCGCAGGTCGCGATGATCCTGCTCTCCTCTTTGATCTCGGCTTTCGCCTGCTCGATGACCTTCTCAGCGGCATGCCTGCGGAAATAGGCGCGCGCATGCTTGACCATGATGGCCAGCACACCCGCGTCATCAAGAGAATCGGTGGTAAATGTCATGGGTTTGATATATCGCACAATCCGCGTTCCTAAGCAATCTGAATTAGGAAGCTGATTGCTTATCACCGATTCCCACGAACTAATGCCGGTCGCGGGCGATCTATCGGCGCTCTTCGGAGGATAGTTTGCGGGCGCCGGCCTTTCCGCACATCTTGCCACCGCCGCGCCGTCAGGGCGCTCATCATCACCGGCGAACGCGAAGTGCTGTTGTTGCGGATTCGTCCGCCACATGGCGGCGACACCTTCTGGGTTGCTCCGGGCGGTGGCATCGAGGGTGACGAGACGCCTGAAGCGACGCTGCGGCGGGAATTGGCCGAGGAAGTCGGGTTGACCGCGTTCGCGCACGGTCCTGTCGTCTGGCGGCGCCATCACACCTTCAATTGGGGCGGCCGGCGGTTCTCCCAGAAGGAAGAGTACCGGATCGTTCACGCTGACCGATTCGAGCCTGTGATGGCCGACCAGGCCGAAGCGGCGGTGCTCGACTGCTTCCGCTGGTGGCCGATCGCCGAGCTGTCCGGCGCGGAGGAGCGGCTGACGCCGCTGTCGCTCGCCGCGATTCTCGAGCGCTATTTGCGCGACGGCGCGCCGGCCGAAATTCCGGACGAGGAAGTCCTGATCGACTGACCGCGATCGCCGCGCGCCGTCGCGCATTTGAGCGATCGGCTTTACCGGCCATTAACGCCAGCGCGCGCTGCCTCGGTTCCTTCAGCAATTGGCAACACCGCCCGGATCAAGGATTCCAGGGATCACCGGGGCGTGCGCAGACTGAGATGACCATCAAGATCGAGACCCGCGCCGATGTCCTGCGCCGTACCGGCAAGGTGATGGCGATCGCCGCGCTCTCGACCGCGGTGATGTCGTTCACGATGGGCATGCTGGTGTTCGGCCGCAGTCTCGCGGCGCCGATCACGGTCGGCCAGATGCAGCTGTTCGGGCTCACCGCCGGGGTCTTCATCTCGATCGCGCTCAGCGGTGCGATGTCCTGGCGCGCCGGCCTGTTGATGCTGGAGCTCGCGCAGACCCGGCGCGAGCTCGCCTTGATGTCGCAGACCGACCAACTGACCGGCCTGTTGAACCGGCGCGGCTTCGATGCCGAGGCGGCCGCCGCTCTCGACCAGGCGCAGACAGACGGTGCGTCGGCGGCGGTGCTGATGTGCGACATCGATCATTTCAAGTCGATCAACGACCGCTACGGACACGAGATCGGCGACAAGGTGCTGGTCGAGATCGCCGACGTGCTGCGCCAGTTCGCGGTCCGGCACGGCGCGCTGGTCGCCCGCTACGGCGGTGAGGAATTCGCGGCGGTGCTGACCGGCCTGAGCCACGAGCAGGCCGCGCATGGCGCCGAACAAATCCGCCGCGATTGCGCCGAAAGAACCATCCTCGACGGCGTCACCCAATTGCCGGTGACGATCAGCATCGGCTTCACCGTCAGGCAAAGCGGTTTCGATCTCGGCGGCCTGATGCGCACCGCCGACCAGGCGCTCTACATGGCCAAGCGCCACGGCCGCGACCGCGTCGAACACGCGCGGGATGCGGCGTGATTCCCAAAGACCGGTAGCCCGGATTGCGCTGCACTCCGTCCGGACTACCCAATCAATGCGCGGCGCCTTACCGCGCCGGCAGCTTGTCGAATGACGGCTTGCCTTCGGGCACGTGGTGGAAGAGCTGCTTGTCGCAGGTGTAGATCGTCATCTGCGGGGTGAACACGCTGGGGTCGTCGAAGGTGCCGACCTTCAGGATCGTGGCGGGCAGGCCGGGCACCTTGGTCACCAGATGGGTGCCGCATTCCGGGCAGAATTCGCGGGTCACGGCGCGCTCGAGATCCTTGCGCGTGAATTGCTTGGGCTCGCTCGCGGTATATTTGAAGCCGGTGGTCGGCATCGCCATGAACATGTTCGGTCCGCCGCCGGTGATGTACTGGCATTCGCGGCACAGGCATTGCGCCGCCATCATCGGTTCGCCCTCGGCCTCATAGCGCACGTTGCCGCAATAGCACTTGCCTTGCACCTTCATGACGTCCTCCCGTTTTTGTTGTCGGTTTCGTTGTTTGTCGCCCGCCATTCCACAATGGCAGGCAATTCCGACATTATTTTCTCAAGCCGCAAAAAAAGAAAGGGGCTCCAACTTGCGCTGGAGCCCCTCAACGGCCCGGACATTGCCGGGTATGTGCCCGGACCGTAGTTCTGGGAACGACCGCTTGGGGAGGTCGCGCCCCGGGAGAACCCTTACATGTTGTAGGCGCGCTCGGTGTGCTCGGTGATGTCGAGGCCTTCACGCTCGGTCTCGACATTGGCGCGCAGGCCGACGATCACGTCGACGACCTTGTAGAGGATCGCCGAGCCGATGCCGGACCACACCAGCGTGGTGCCGACGCCCCAGCACTGCGAGATCATCTGCGCAGCGAAGTCGTAATCGGCGACCTTCGGCGGGATCGCGGTGTAGTCGATGATGCCCGCACCACCGAGCGCCGGGTTGACCAGGATGCCGGTGCCGAGCGCGCCGACGATGCCGCCGACGCAGTGGACGCCGAACACGTCGAGCGAGTCGTCATAGCCGAGCGCGTTCTTCACCACGGTGCAGAAGAACAGGCAGACCACGCCGACCACGAGGCCGAGCACGATGGCGCCCATCGGACCGGCGAAGCCGGCCGCCGGCGTCACCGCGACGAGGCCCGCGACCGCGCCCGAGAGCGCGCCGAGCAGCGAGGGATGGCCCTTGATGATCCACTCCGCGAACATCCACGACAGCGCCGCCGCGGCGGTTGCCACGAAGGAGTTGGTCATGGCGAGCGCAGCGCCGCCATTGGCTTCGAGGTTGGACCCGGCGTTGAAGCCGAACCAGCCGACCCAGAGCAGCGAGGCGCCGATCATGGTCATGGTCAGCGAGTGCGGAGCCATCAGCTCCTTGCCGTAGCCGGTGCGCTTGCCGATCAAGAGCGCGCCGACCAGGCCGGCGATGCCGGCGTTGATGTGCACGACGGTGCCGCCGGCGAAGTCGATGGCGCCCTTCTTGAAGATCCAGCCCGCGTCGGCGTTGATCTCGTCGAGCTTGGCCTGCGCCGCGGTCTTGGCCGCGCCGTCAGCCGCGGCGGCGAGCGCCTTGGCGGCATCCTGGATCGCGTCCGGGCCCGGCCAGTACCAGACCATGTGTGCGATCGGGAAATAGATCAGCGTCACCCAGAGCGGGATGAACAGCGCGATCGCCGCGAACTTCATCCGCTCGGCGAAGGCGCCGACGATGAGGGCCGGCGTGATCGCCGCGAAGGTCATCTGGAAGCACATATAGATGAGCTCCGAGATGTTGGCGTCGACCGAGAAGGTCGCCGCCTTCGAGTCCGGGGTGACGCCCATCAGGAAGGCCTTGGAGAAGCCGCCGATGAAGTCGGAGCCGCCGGTGAAGGCGAGGCTGTAGCCGTAGAGGGCCCAGAGCACGGTGACGAGGCAGACCGTGTAGAACACCTGCGCCAGCACTGAGAGCATGTTCTTGGAACGGACCAGGCCGCCATAGAACAGCGCGAGGCCGGGGATGGTCATCAACAGCACCAGCACCGTCGAGGTCAGCATCCAGGCGTTGTCGCCCTTGTTGACGGTTGGCTCGGCGTAGGCGGCGGTCGCGGCGAACAGGCCGACTGCAAGGGCCGCCAGTCCCGCGCCATAGGGACGCTTGAACGTCATGTTATTTCACTCCTGAGGTCTTAAGGTTTGAGCGCGAAATCAGAGGGCCGCAGCATCGGCCTCGCCGGTGCGGATGCGCACGGCGTGCTCGAGGCTGATGACGAAGATCTTGCCGTCGCCGATCTGTCCGGTCTTGGCGGCGGAGGTGATGGCGTCGATGGTCTTGTCGACCTGATCGGAGTTGACTGCGACTTCGATCTTGATCTTGGGCAGGAAGCTCACCGCATATTCGGCGCCGCGATAGATTTCCGTGTGGCCCTTCTGACGGCCGTATCCCTTGACTTCCGTCACCGTGAGACCGTGAACGCCAATGGCGGTCAGGGCGTCACGGACCTCTTCCAGCTTGAATGGCTTAATGATCGCCATAACAATTTTCATGAGTCCTATCCCCGCTTGGGCCCGGCGCGAACGAACGCCGGGAGTTTCGACTGAGGTTCACCACGCGGAGGACTTCCACTACGCGGGCACAGCCGGGACCCTTAGAATCAAATGCCGTGCCAACCGGCCGGAGTTCGCTAATGGATTATGAATCCGAATATTTTCCCGCATTGCGGGAGGCGCGCAGCCCTGCGCTATTCCGCCGCGCCTAAAATCTAATCAGACTGGCTCAATTCGTGAGCAAGCCAGGGTCCGGACACAATTCTGCTCAGCAGGGGAGCAGCAGTAGGTATTTAGATGGGGTGATGCTGGGCCATTAGGCGGCGTCGCGTGCCGCAAACACCTTGTCGATCAGCCCCCATTCCAGCGCCTGCTGGGCTGACATGAAGTGATCGCGGTCCAGCGTCCGCTCGACGTCGGCTTCGGAGCGCCCGCAGTGCTGGGCATAGAGCCGGATGATGCGCCGCTTGGTCTCCTGGATCTCGGTGGCGTGGATCAGGATGTCGGTGGCCTGGCCCTGAAAGCCGCCGAGCGGCTGGTGGACGTGGAGGCTGGCATTGGGAAGCGCGGCGCGGTGCCCGGGCTCGCCGGCCATCAGCAGGAACGAGCCCATGGACCGCGCGGTGCCCATGCACAGCGTGTGAACCGGCGCCTTGATGAACTGCATGGTGTCGTACATCGCAAGTCCGCTGGTGATCACGCCGCCATAGGAGTTGATGTAGAGGTTGATCGGCTTGTTCGGGTTGTCCGCCTCCAGGAACAGCAATTGCGCGCACACCAGTCCGGACATCGCGTCGTTGACCTCGCCGTTCAGGAAGATGATCCGCTCGCGCAACAGCCTCGAATAGATGTCGAACGAGCGTTCGCCGCGGGTGGATTGTTCGACGACCATGGGGACGAGCTGCATCATGTCGCGCATCGGCGACCTCCATTCTGGCAGGTGATGACGTCTCGGATGAAGTTCGCGATCAGGCCGCGCGCATCACGGTGCGGTGGTTGCCGTTGGCTGGCTGCGGCTGTTTTTCCCTGATGTCGCAGGCTTGCTGGATGATGCGAAACCTGGTGCCGCCGGCCTCGTTCGGCTCGATCCGGAAGGTGACATGGCTTTCGCGAAATGGCGGTTCGGGCTCGCGGAGCCGGTATCGCACCTCTTCGCCTGTGATCGTTGCTTCCGGCTCGGCGCCGGCGAGATCGGCATCCGGCAGCCAGCGTTCGCGCAGCGCCGGAATGGTGACCGCGCGCCATACTTTTTCAGGCGGCGCGTCGAGCTCGTATTCGATCACCAGGGTTGTGTCCGCATCAGGCTCGACCGTGTCGCTCATTGATCCATGTCCTTCAGCAGGTCGGAGAGCGCTTCGATGCGCTTCGGCCAATAGGCGCGGTACCGGGCGAGCCAGGTCCCGATGCTGGCGATGCCGTCGGGGTCGACCTCGTAATTGACGAAGCGGCCTTGCCGCTGCTCGCGCACCAGGCCGGCCGCGCGCAGCACCGCGAGATGCTGCGACATTGCCGGCTGGCTGATCTCAAGGCCATCGCGCAGCGCGCTGGCGTTGAGGCTGCCGCCCGCGAGCTTTTCGAACACCTTGCGGCGCGTCGGGTCGGCCAGTGCCTTGAAGATGTCGGCTTCGATCATGCCAACACATAAGCATACACTTATGTGTTGCGCAAGCCCGAACTGTTCCCAGGCCGCGCCGCGTGGGTGCTTTGCATGGGGTTGTTTTGCGGATTCGCCGTCGCGGCGATCGCTACTGCAACGCCTCGCCGTGCTGCGAGATGTCGAGACCCTCGAGCTCCTGCTGGGTCGAGACCCGCAGCGGCACGAAGGCCGAGACCAGCTTGAGCAGCACGAAAGTGACGACGCCGCACCAGAGCGCCGTAACGATGACGCCGTAGAGCTGGATCAGCAGTTGCTTCGGATTGCCTTCGAGCAGGCCGGAGGTGCCGCCGATCGCCGAGACTGCGAAAATGCCCGCGAGCAGGGTGCCGGTCAGGCCGCCGATGCCGTGCACGCCGAACACGTCGAGCGAGTCGTCATAACGGAAGCGATGCTTGAGCCAGGTACAGGCCCAGTAGCAGATCAGGCCGGCGAGGATGCCGATGATGACGCCGTGCCACGGCGCGACGAAGCCGGAGGCCGGGGTGATGGTGCCGAGCCCTGCGACCGCGCCCGAGATCATGCCGAGCACCGACGGCTTGCGGCGGGTTGCCCATTCGATCGCGCCCCAGGTCAGCGCGCCGGCGCAGGCTGCAAGATGCGTGGCGGTGATGGCAAACACGGCGCGCGAATTGGCCGCGAGCGCCGAGCCGCCGTTGAAGCCGAACCAGCCGACCCACAGCAGCCCGGTGCCGACCACCGCGAGCGACAGATCGAACGGCGACAGATTGTCATGGCCATAGCCGTGCCGGTTGCCCATCACCTTGGCCGCGACCAGCCCGCTGATGCCGGCGGACAGATGCACGACGAGGCCGCCGGCGAAATCCAGCACGCCCGCCGACGCGAGGAAGCCGCCGCCCCACACCCAATGGGCCAGCGGCACATAGGCGAAGATGAACCAGCCGATCGAGAACAGCACATAGGCCGAGAACCGCATGCGGTCGGCGACCGAGCCTGCGACCAGCGCCACCGTGATGATCGCGAACGTCATCTGGTACAGCATGAACAGCGCTTCCGGGATGGTCTTGGCCGCCGGATTGACGCTGTCCATGGTGATGCCGGCCAGGAACCAGCTGTCGAGCGAGCCGAGCCAGGGACCGTTGCCGACGAAGGTCAGCGAATAGCCGAAGGTGACCCAGAGGATCGAGATCAGCGCAACCGCGGTGAGGCTCTGCGCCATCGTCGCCAGCACGTTCTTCTTGCGCACCATGCCGGAGTAGAACAGCGCGAGCCCCGGGATCGTCATCATCAGCACCAGCGCGGTGGCGACGATCATCCAGGCGGTGTCGGCGGCGTTGATGCCGGGATTGGCAGCCGAATTGGCTGCGGCGTCTTGCGCGAAGGCCGGCGCAGCCTGCGCGAACAGCATTGCAGCAGTGATCGGCGCAGCTGAACTCGCTGCACGAAGAGCCCGTGCCCCCATCATCATTCCCCGGCGTGTCGCAGTTTTTGGTGCGGATTTTTTGCCGCGCACCGGCGTCGTTGCCGGCGGCGTTTTGATCAAGTTCAGAGCGCGTCGTTATCGGTCTCGCCGGTGCGAATGCGCAGGGCGTGGTCGATCGGCGTCACGAAGATCTTGCCGTCGCCGATCTGGCCGGTGCGGGCATGCTGGGTGATGACGCTGACCGCCTGCTCGGCGAGGTTGGAATCGACCGCGATCTCGATCCTGAGCTTGGGCAGGAAGTTCACGACATATTCGGCGCCGCGATAGATTTCGGTGTGGCCCTTCTGGCGGCCATAGCCCTTCACCTCGGTCACCGTCATGCCATGGACGCCGATCGCGGTCAGCGCCTGGCGTACCTCATCGAGCTTGAACGGTTTGATGATCGCGACGACGAGTTTCATGGTTCAGGCCTTCATTCCCTTGAGGTTTTCCGGGTGCGCCCGTCCCCGGAACGGCACCCACCGCCTCCAGAAGCGGCAATTTGCGATCTGGAGCCAGCGTTTTCGGGTCCGCCAAATCTGGCAGCTTTCTGGGCAAATGGCATAAAAAAGTTGCAGGTTGAAGGGGAAAACGTGCGCAGCGCATGAACTCCGTCACTGTACGGGACGACAACCGTCGGCCAGAATATGGCTTTCCCGCCCCGGCCAGCGGTCCTGCTGGCTCATTCTCGTCACAGCGCGGGCACCCGCGCCCCGAGGAAACAAGAAAATGTCGAACCGAAACTGGTTTTATGCATCCGACGGCCAGCAGAAGGGCCCCTTGCCGGAGGCTCAGCTCCGCGACCTGATCACCCGTGGCATGGTGCGGGCGGACACCCTGGTGTGGACCGAGGGCATGGCCGGCTGGCAGAAGGCCGGGGAGATTCCAGGCCTGGTTCCGAGCGCGGGCGCGCCGCCGGCGTTCCCGCAGGCCGGCGGACCGCCGCCGGTGGTGGCCTCCGGAAGCTATAGCGGAGGCGCGTTGTCGGCCGATTTCCCGATCTGGGGCCTGTTCGGACGCAGCCTCTTGATGTTCATCGGCCAGATCCTCGTGATCCCGGCGCCGTGGACCGCGACCGGCCTGTATCGTTGGGCCATCCCGTACATCCGCGTGCCGGGCCGCCCGAACCTCGGCTTCACCGGCCAGCCGCTCGACATCTGGTACGCCTTCATCGTGCTCGGTCTTCTGACCTATGCCGGAGTTGCCGACAGCAACATCGTCACGCTGCTCTCGCTGCTGTTGCAGGGCTTCCTGAGCTGGATGATCGTGCGCTGGATCATCGGCCGCCTCAGCTCCAACGGCGAGCAGCTGCCGATCTCGTTCAAGGGCAGCCCGCTGGTCTATGTCGGCTGGTACGTCCTGATGGTGATCGCGACCATCACCATCGTCGGCTGGGCCTGGGTGCTGACCGCCTGGATGCGCTGGATTTGCAGCAACATCGAAGGCACCCGTCGCGAGGTCTCCTTCAATGCATCCGGACTCGAGGTGCTGTGGCGGACCATCGTGACCTCGATCGCCTGCGCCTTCCTGATCCCGATCCCGTGGATGCTGCGCTGGTACGCCAACTGGTTCATCTCGCAATTCGCGCTGACCGAGCGCGGCGCCTACGCAGGTAGCTAAGAGCTATTTGCGTTCGCGCACCGAACCTTCTTGCGCGACGGACGCCACCAGCGTGCCGTCGGGCTTGAAGATCAGGCCGCGGGTCAGGCCGCGGCCCGACTGCGCGCTCGGCGAATCCTGCGAATAGAGCAGCCATTCGTCGGCGCGGAACGGGCGGTGAAACCACATCGCGTGATCGAGGCTCGCCGGCATCATGCGGCGATCGAACAGCGTGCGGCCGTAGCGCGCCATCACGGCATCGAGCAGCGAGAAGTCCGAGGCATAGGCCAGCGCGCACAGATGCAGCGCCGGATCGTCGGGCAGCTTCGCCGCGGTGCGGATCCAGACATGGATGCGGCCGTCGTCGATCTTCTGGCCGAAATAGCGGCCGAGCTCGACCGGGCGCAGCTCGATCGGCCGGTCGCTCTCGTAATAGCGGCGGATGAACTCCGGCATCTCCTTGAACATCGGCTGCTTCGAGACTTCCTCCGCGGTCAGCTTCTCCGGCGGCGGCACGTCCGGCATCTTCTCCTGGTGATTGAAGTTGCTCTCCTCGTCGGAATGGAACGAGACCATGATGGAGAAGATCGCGTTGCCGTGCTGGATCGCAGTGACGCGGCGGGTGGTGTAGCTCTTGCCGTCGCGCAGCCGCTCGACCTGGTAGATAATCGGGATCTGCGGGTCGCCGGGCAGGATGAAATAGCAATGGATCGAGTGCGGCAGCCGGCCCTCGACGGTGCGGCAGGCCGCGACCATGGCCTGGCCGATCACCTGGCCGCCGAACACGCGCTGCCAGCTCGTCTTCGGACTGTTGCCGCGGAACAAATTCACCTCGAGCTGCTCGAGATCGAGGATGGACAGCAGGTCGATCAGGCTCTTGGACATGGGGTGCTCTCTTTCGTCATTCCGGGGCTCGCGAAGCGAGAGCCCGGAATCCATTCATCCACGCAACATGCGGCTTGATGGATTCCGGGCTCTCGCTGCGCGTGTCCCGGAATGACGACCGTTGAATTATGGCCTTGTTTCTGCCCCCTGTTTCGCCCAGCTAATATCAGGTAGCAAGCACAGTCTGATGGCGTGAGGCGCGTAGGGAAAAGGCATGCCGGCACAGCGAAGTATTGTCATCTGCGGGGGTGCATTCGCCGGTCTGGCGCTGGCCGTGGCGTTGCGCCAGGGGCTGGGGCCGAACGTTCCGGTGATCGTGGCCGATCCGGCACTGAGCCAGCGCCCGAGCCGCGATCCGCGCGCGACCGCGATCGTGGCGGCCTGCCGGCGGCTGTTCGAGACCCTCGGCGTCTGGGGCCAGGTGGCGCCGACCGCGCAGCCGATCACCGACATGGTGGTGACCGACTCCAAGCTGGAGGACGCGACCCGCCCGGTGTTTCTGACCTTCGCCGGCAATGTCGAGCCCGGCGAGCCTTTCGCCCATATGGTCGAGAACCGCTATTTGATCGATGCGCTCGCGGCGCGGGCCGAAGCCGAAGGCGTCGAGCTGCGGGCGACCGCGGTGTCGAGCTTCGCCTCGCGGCCCGACGGCGTCAGCGTCACCTTGGCCGACGGCGCCGAGATCGATGCGAGCCTGCTGGTCGCGGCCGACGGCGCGCGCTCGAAGCTGCGCGAACGGGCCGGGATCGCGACCCATGGCTGGGACTATGATCAATCCGGCATCGTGGTCACGGTCGGGCATGAGCGCGAGCATCACGGCCGCGCCGAGGAGCATTTCCTGCCCGCGGGCCCGTTCGCGATCCTGCCGCTGACCGGCAACCGTTCGTCGCTGGTGTGGACCGAGACGCGCAAGGACGCCGCGCGCATCACGGCTTTGAGCGCCGAGGAATTCCACGCCGAGCTCGAGCAACGCTTCGGCCTGCATCTCGGCGAGATCAAGCCGCTCGACAAGCCGCGCGCGTTTCCGCTCGGCTATTTCGTCGCGCGCTCCTTCATCGCCGAACGGCTGGCATTGATCGGCGATGCCGCCCACGTGATCCATCCGATCGCGGGGCAGGGACTCAATATGGGCCTGAAGGATGTCGCAGCATTGGCAGAGGTCGTGGTCGACGCGGCGCGGCTCGGCATGGATCTCGGACAGGCCGACGTACTCGAGCGCTACCAGCGCTGGCGCCGCTTCGACACGATGGCGATGGGCGTTGCCACCAACGCGCTGAACTTTCTGTTCTCCAACGAATCGACATTGCTGCGCACCGTACGCGACATCGGTCTCGGCCTGGTCGATCGCGCGCCGCCGCTGAAGGGCATGTTCATCCGCCAGGCGGCGGGACTGTCGGGCGAGGTGCCGCGTCTGTTGAAGGGCGAGGCGCTGTAGTCCTCGCTGCGCTACGCATCAAGGGCGCTGCGCCGTGACGAACTCTGCCACTGCGTCGATCATATCGGGGTCGAGCGGCCGCTCTGGCTGATTGTAGCTCGCCATGTCCTCGGCCTGGTCGGTGACGTCGACCAGCAAATGATTCATGTCCGGCAGCCACAGCGATTTGGCTGCCACGTCGGCGGTGGTGAGCGCGAGGAAATCGAGCCGCGGCAGCTGGTGGTCGCGGCCGCCGGCGATGATCAGCGTCGGCCCGGTGATCTTCCGCATCGGATCGACCGGATCCTCGTTGAAGCCGGACGCCATTGCGGGCTGCATCGCCGGCGCGATCGCAAGCCCTGCCGGCGGCGGGTCGACGATCTGCCCGGCCATGATGTCATCGATGGCCTTGCCGATCGGCGCGAACTTGTCCGGCGGCCTCTGCTTCTCGAGCTGCGCCTTCAGCACGTCGCCCTGCTTGCGCGCGGCGGTCGCCAGCAGCACCAGCCGGTCGATCGGCACGCGTTGCGCCGCGAGGATCGCGACCAGACCGCCCTCGCTGTGTCCGACCACCGCAACACGGGAGAACTTGCCGCTGCCGCGCAGATAGTCGATCAGCGATGTCGCGTCGCCGACGAAGTCCTTGAAGCGGAAGTCCTCGGGACGGCCGAACTCCTTCTTCCATTCGCCGGCGCCGCGCTTGTCGTAGCGCAGCGTCGCGATGCCGCGCGCGACCAGTTGCTCGGAGAGTTTCTTCAGCGTCGCCGGCTTGAGCTGCGGCCCGTTGCCGTCATGGTCGGTCGAGCCGGAGCCGGCGATCAGCAGCGCCACCGGTGGCTTGGCGATGTCGGGCGGAACCGCCAGCACCGCGTCGATCGGGCCGATGCGCAATTTGCTCTCGTCGGCCGACGCGCTCGTCAGCGAAACGAGCAGCAGCAGCCATGTGCCGACGGCGCGCATGTGGTCCCCTTATCGGAGCATGGTCGAACGTTTCGCGTTTGTCGTGGGGAAAACTGTTTCACAGTTTTTCGGAACACACCCTAGTCGATCTTGCGCGCCTCTTCCGGCAACATGATCGGGATGCCGTCGCGGATCGGATAGGCGAGTTTCGCGGATCGCGAGATCAGCTCCTGCCGCGCGGCATCGAACTCCAGCGGCCCCTTGGTGATCGGGCACACCAGGATTTCGAGCAGTTTGGGATCGGCGGTGCTTTCGAGATGGTCGGTCGTGGAATTCATTGCGGTCTCCGGCTTCCCACCGTGTAGCATAGTCAAATGCAGGCTGTCAGCGCTTGGTCATGCGAAGCAGCTCGTCGATCGCCGCCTGTTGCTGCGCCTTCGGCAAGGTCTGCTCGGACAGCGCGTAGCCGATGAACGCCCAATAGAAGATCTGGGCGCGGCCGCGCGCCACGTCGTCGGGGAATCCGGTTTGCAGCAGCAGGGTCTCGATGTAGCCGATCCGGCGCCGGTCGACCTCGAGCACGGCGGCCCGCGTCGTCGCATCGACGGTCGCCCAGCTGCGCACTGCGCGTTCCAGCGCGAGCCGCGCCGAGAAGGTCCGGCGCAGCAACAGCGCCAGCGCGTCGGCGCCCTTCGGAACCGTCTCGAGCTCGGCGATCACCTGCTCGGCCGCGACCTCGCGCCAATGGCTGAGGATCGCGCTGCGGTAGGCGGCGATGTCGGCGAAATGCCAATAGAAGCTGCCGCGCGAGACGCCCATCGCCTTGGCCAGCGGCTCGGCCTTGAGCGCCGTGAAGCCGCGCTTCGCCAGCGTCTTCAGGCCCTGGTCGAGCCAGTCCTTGGCTGAGAGCTGTTCCGTCATGGTTTTCCGTTCGCGCCCGTCGACCATACACAAGTGTATTGACAGGCGCCAGCGACGGATGTTCTATCTGCACTGTCCATACAGTACTGTACGGAGGTGTCGCGATGCGTGATCTGTTGCTGCAAGGCGCCGGAGTGATCGCCATCCTGGTCAGCCTGATCCATGGCGTGCTCGGCGAGACCAAAATATTCGCGCGCGCCACGATCGAGCCGCCGCGACTGCGTTTCCTGCTCCATCTGGTCTATCAGGCGGGTACGGTGGCCTGGATCGGCGGCGGTGTGCTGCTGGTCGCTGCGCCCGCAATGGCGTCCGACGCCGCGCGGCACTGGATCGTGGTGACGCTCGGCATCGTGTTCGGCTTCGCCGCGCTGGCGAATGCAGTCGCGACCCGCTTCCGGCACTTCGGCTGGATGGCGATGAGCGCCGTCGTGGCGCTCGCGGTCGCCGGCTATTAGCGGAGGGCAACCATGACGAATGATCGTGTCGGCCAGGGCGTCTCCAACGGTGCGGGATTCGATCTGGAGCGTTTGATTGCGACCAATGCGTCGGCGGCGTTCAATCGGCTTGTCGGCCTCGAAGTCGTCTGCGCCGGTACCGGTGAAGTCGAGCTGCGCATGCCGTGGCGCGACGATCTCACCCAATATGCGGGGCACCTGCATGCCGGCATGATCGCGGCTCTGCTCGATACCGCATGCGGCTTCGCCGCTGCGTCGATCGTAGGCTCGGTCACCGCATCGCATTTCTCGATGAACTGTCTGAGGCCGGCCGTGGGCCGCTGCCTCGTTGCCAAAGGCACCACGTTGCGTGCCGGGCGCCGGCAGGTTTTTGCGCGCGCCGAATTGTTTGCGGAGAACGAGCAGGGCGAGCTATCGCTGGTCGCAACCGGAGAGACCGTGCTCGTACCGCTCGAGGCTTGAAGCAACGCGAAGTGATGCGGCTACAGAATTTATGGAGCCATCAATTTCCGTGTGGAATCGGCTTACGCGCGGATAACCATGCGACCAAAAGTTGCAGAAAATTATCGAGACGACAATTCAATCGGCCTAGCTTGTCGGCACGGACAACCATGGACCGATGCATGTTTCGCGTTCTTACGTGTCTTTCAGGTGAGCATGACTGGCGGCTCGTTTTGCTCGCCGGACTGGTCTGCTTCGTCGCCAGCATTGTCGCCGTCAACATCTTCCATCGCGCGATCGCATCGCAGGCGCGGACGCGGCTGATCTGGATCGCGATCGCGGGGGCTGCGATCGGCTACGGCATCTGGGCCACGCATTTCATTGCCATGCTCGCCTACGAGCCCGGCGTCCCGACCGGCTACGGCATCTCGCTGACCGCGCTGTCGCTCGCCGTGGCGATGATGCTGACCTCATGCGGCCTCGGCCTCGCCGCCAGCGATTCGAGCGGCGGCTGGCGTGCACCGGTCGGCGGCGCCGTGATCGGCATCGGCATCGCCAGCATGCACTATCTCGGAATGTGGGCACTCGAAGTGCCGGGCCGTGTGGTCTGGTCGACCGATCTCGTGGCGGCCTCCATCGCGTTCGGCATGCTGTTCGGCTACGCCGCGCTGTCGGTCGCGGTCCGCCACCAGGATCGCTGGATGTCGCTCGTCGCGGCGGTGCTGCTGACGCTTGCGATCGTGTCGCATCATTTCACCGCGATGGGCGCGGTCGAGATCGTCCCGGATCCGTCGTTGAGTCCGGAAGCGATGTCGCTCTCGCCGGCGTTCCTTGCCATCGTGATCGCGGGCGTCGCGCTCTCGGTGCTCGGAATGAGCCTGGTCGGCGTGCTCGCGGACCGCCGGCTGGCGCTGCGCACCCACCGCTTCGAGGAGATCATCAGCCAGCTGTCGCTGGCGCGACAACAGGTCGAGGCGTCGCAGAAGGAGCTGGAGGAGCAGAGGCTCCGGCTCGACACTGCGATCAACCACATGGGGGAGGGGCTCTGCATGTTCGATGCGGAGAAGCGCCTCGTCGTGTGCAACGAACGCTACGCCAAGATGTACCGGCTGCCGCCCGAATTGCTGCTGCCCGGCACCGCGCATCGCGAGATCATCACGCATCGGATCGCCAACGGCGTCCTCAAGGGCGAGACCAGCGACAGTGCCGCGACCCAGGTGCTGGCGACATTGAATGCGTTGCCGGCCGACCAGATCAGCAGCCGGGTCGACGAGCTTGCCGACGGCCGCCTGATCTGCGTGACGCGGCACCCGATGCCCGGCGGCGGCTGGGTGGCGACGCACCGCGACGTCACCGAGCAGCGGCGCTCCGAGGCCAAGATCACCTACATGGCGCAACACGACGCGCTGACCGACCTGCCGAACCGCGTGCTGCTCAAGGAGGGGATGGAGCAGGCGCTCTCCGGCGCGAGATGCGGCGGACCAAGCCTTGCAGTGCTGATGCTCGATCTCGATCGCTTCAAGGAGGTCAACGACACGCTCGGGCATCCGGCGGGCGATGCGCTGCTCAAGTCGGTGGCCGCACGGTTGCGCAGATGCGTCGGCGACACCACGCTGGTCGCGCGGCTCGGCGGCGACGAGTTCGCTGTCATCGACTACGTCACCGATCCGGTTGCGGAAGCCGGCGTGCTTGCCGAGAAGATCAGAAAGGCGCTCAGCGAGCCGATCGATCTCGGCCACCACCGGGTGAGCACCAGCACCAGCATCGGCATCGCGATCGCGCCGCGCGACGGCACCGATTCGGACGAGATCCTGCGCAGCGCCGACCTTGCGCTCTACTCGGCCAAGAGCGGCGGGCGCGGCTCGTTCCGTTTCTTCGAGCCGGAGCTCGACCGGTTGCTGCAATCCCGCCGCGGCCTCGAGCGCGACATGCGCAGCGCGCTCGCCAACGGCGAGTTCGAGTTGCACTATCAGCCGTTCATCCATGTCGCGAGCGGCGAGACCTGCGGCTTCGAGGCGCTGTTGCGCTGGCATCACCCGCAACGCGGCATGGTGTCGCCGGCGCAGTTCATCCCGCTGGCGGAAGAGACCGGCCTGATCGTGCCGCTCGGGGAATGGGTGATACGTACCGCCTGCGCCGAAGCCGCCAAATGGCCCGACGATCTCAAGATCGCGATCAACCTGTCACCGGTGCAGTTCAGGAGCCCGGAGCTGGTGCCGGTGATCGTGCAGGCGTTGGCAAACGCCGGAGTTTCGCCTGACAAGCTCGAGCTCGAGGTCACCGAGACGGCGATCATCCAGGACAGCGAAGCGGTGTTTGCAGCGCTCAGCCAATTGCACGATCTCGGGGTACGGATCGCGCTCGACGATTTCGGCACCGGCTACTCGTCGCTGAGCTTCCTTCAGAAGTTTCCGTTCGACAAGGTCAAGATCGACCGCAGCTTCGTCTCCGAACTCGCGGGGCAACCGACGAGTCGCGCAGGATCGCGCGTGCGATCGTTCGGTTCGCGGTCAGCCTCGGCAAGACGACGACGGCCGAAGGCGTCGAAACCAGGGAGCAGCTCGACATTCTCCGCGCGGATTCCTGCGTCGAAGTGCAGGGCTTCCACTTCAGCCCGCCGGTCCAGAGCGAGAAAGTCGCGCAAATGATCGGTGGACGGGCCGTGGCGGCCGCCGAACGTCCGGTGGTTCGCCTCGCAATGGCGGGTGCCGCGTCCTGATCGGGTGCGGATGAGGCGTAAGGCCGCAGCCGAGCGGCAAAACCGGATTGCGCGTGGAGATCAAAGCGGTTTTCGCGACCGCTAGAATGGCTCTAAAGCGCCGCGCAAACCGCGCTTGCTTGACTTGGCGATCACCGCAGTTTTGCTCACGCATGTGTCCGGGCGCGATGGCGCTATCGGGCATCATCGTCAATGGAGGGGAGATCCGCGTGAGAATTATCTTGAGCGCTGCGCTTGCAGCCTGTGTGCTCGGACTGGCGGGGTCGGCGGCGCTGGCCGACGGCTACAAGGATTGCACCAAGCTCGACAAGGCGTCGTGGAAGCCGGCGAGCGATGCCGAAGCCAAGGCCAAGGCCGCCGGCTACGAGGTACGCCGCTCGAAGATCGAGGGCTCCTGCTACGAGGTGTATGGCGTCAAGGAAGGCAAGCTCTACGAGCTGTTCTACAGCCCGGAGGATCTCAGCCTGAAGCACACGATCGCCAAGTGAACGGCCAAGTGAGCCACCGAGTGAAGCAGGCGCGATGACGAAGGCGGCGCCGGGTGCCCGCGGCGCGGCCAGCGTGCAGGTCTGGGACCTGCCGCTGCGGCTCTGGCACTGGGCGCTCGCCATCCTTGTCCTGATCGCATGGCTGACGCCCAATACCTATGACCGGCTGCACCGGATCGCGGGTTATGCGGTGATCGGGCTCTTGGCGTTCCGGCTGATCTGGGGCTTTGCCGGCACGCGCCATGCGCGTTTCGGCAGGCTCGGTGTCCGGCTGCGCGCCGCACCGCGTTACATCTGGAATCTGCGCCGCGGCATCGCCGGCTGCTATATCGGGCTCAACCCCGCCGGCACCGCGATGCTGGTGACGCTGCTGCTGTTGCTCGCGGTCTCGGCGATCACGGGGGCGATGGCGGTCACCGTGACCTTCTTCGGCGTGTGGTGGGTCGAGGATACCCATGCCTACGCCTCGGATGCGGTCATCATCCTGGTGGGGCTGCACGTGCTCGGCGTCATCGTGGTCGGCTTGCTACAGCGTCAGAACCTGGTGCGCGCGATGTTCACGGGACGCAAGCGGCTGCGCAATCGCTGATCGCGAAGCCGGAGGCTACTGCACCGGCGGGTCGCCCGACGTGCGCTTCTTGGCGAGGTCCATTTCGGTGACCGCGATCAGGATCTCGGCGCGGGTCTTCAGGTCGGGCGCCTCGAGCATCGCCTGCTTCTCGGCCGGACCATAGGGCGACATCATCGCCAGCGCGTTGACCAGCGCCTCGTTGGGCGCGGATTCGATGCCGTCCCAGTCGACCTTCAGATTGTTGGCTTCGAGGAAATCGGCGAGCACCTCGAGCAGCGCCTTGCGGTCGACGGCGTCTTCGCCCTTGCGCGCGGTGAAGTCGCCGGTGAACGAGAAGAAATCGACCTTGCACTGCCGGTACGGGGTCTGCACGGTCAGCTCCTCGACCACCTTGAAGCGCGCGACGCCGGTCAGTTCGAGGATGTAGCGGCCGTCGCCAGATTCGGCGAGCTGGGTGATGCGGCCGACGCAGCCGATGCGGAACAGCGCCGGCCTCGCCTCCTTGTGCGAATGCGCGACGTCGGGCTGGATCATCCCGATCAGGCGATGACCGTCGCGCAGCGCGTCGTCGATCATCGCGAGATAGCGCGGCTCGAAGATGTTGAGCGGCATCTGGCCGCGCGGCAACAGCAGCGCGCCGGGCAGCGGGAACACCGGGATCACCTCCGGCAGCTCGCCGGGCCCGCGATATTCGGCATTGATCGGCATTTGCGGTCCCGCTGCTGTGACGGGCGAATCTTACGAGAACAGGATGGTCGACAACCGCCTGCGCCCCTCGACGGTTGCTTCATCGGTGCCGCCCCACGCCTCGAAGAACTGCACCAGCTGCTTGCGCGCGCCGTCGTCGTTCCACTTGCGGTCGCGCTTGACGATGGCGAGCAGCTGCTCGGTCGCTTCAGTGCGCTTGCCCATCGCATTGAGCGCGGTTGCGAGATCGAACCTGGCCTGATGATCGAGCGGGTTTGCGGCGACTTTCTGTTCCAGCTCCGCGATCGGGCCGACCGACTGCGCCTGCTCGGCGAGCTCGATCGCCGTCTGCACCGCCTTCACCGCGGCGTCGTTGCGCTTGGATTCCGGGACCATCGCGAGCGTCTGCTTGGCCTGCTCCACCGCACCCGACGTCATGTAGCATTTGGCGAGGCCGGCGAGGGCTGCGATGTTGGTGGCGTCGTGCGCCAGCACCTCGGCATAGATCTGCGCGGCCGCCTCGGCGTCGCCCTCGGCGAGCACGGCGTCGGCCTCGGCCAGGATCTCGGTCAGATTGGGCTCGCCGGCGGCCGGAACGCCCTTGGTGATCTTGTCGATGAAGGCGTTGAGCTGGCTCTCCGGCACCGCGCCCATGAAGCCATCGGCGGGCTGGCCGTTGACGAAGGCGATCACGGCCGGGATCGACTGGATGCCCATCTGGCCCGGGATCTGCGGGTGGTCGTCGATGTTCATCTTGACCAGCTTGACCCGGCCCTTGGCGTTGCGGACCGCCTTTTCAAGCATCGGCGTGAGCTGACGGCACGGACCGCACCAGGGCGCCCAGAAGTCGATCAGCACCGGCTGACGGCGCGATTCCTCGATGACGTCCTTGACGAAGGTCTGGGTCGTCGTCTCCTTGATCAGATCGGGCGCTGCCTGGGGCGTGGGGCCGCCCTGCTCCATTATCGTCACGTTGTCCTCGCCTGGTCGTCTGAGGTCAAAAATTATGGGGGCGTTCTAGCACGCTCCGCACGGCCGGTTCAGCCGTTCTGTCAGGCTAGAGCATGATCCCGGAAGAGTGGGAACCGGTTTTCCGCAAGATCACGCCCAGTAAATGGCGGTCAGTCGGCAAATTTCAATCGCCGGCCGCCCGGCCGGGTTCGATCGGGGACTCCGGATTTCAACGCCATCCCACCGGGTGGACCTCGGCTCGAATCGCCCCGGAACGAGATCGCTTTGCGGCCCGTTCCGGCGGAAGCGCAAAAAGAAATCCAGCAGGATCGTCAAATTCGGTCGATTCGGGGTCAATTTTTAAGGAAACCACCCGATTTCGTGAGTCCCGGACCGCGCTCTTGTGTTGCATTCGCGAGCGGCTTTTGGCATAGGTCTGCCGTTGTCGGCGAGCGATCGCCGCCATTTCGGACGCGGGTGTAGCTCAGTGGTAGAGCACGACCTTGCCAAGGTCGGGGTCGAGGGTTCGAGCCCCTTCGCCCGCTCCAAACATCTCGCTGACCGAATATCTCGCTGACACAGCTGACAATCTGATGAAGGCCCGCCCGTCGAAGCGGGCTTTTTTGTTGTCAGGTATCGGCAGCGATCGCTGCTTCGGGGTCGAGATGTCTTGGCTGCCAGCCGAGGTCGTGCCGGGCCTTCGTGCCGCTCAGGCGCTGGTCGAGCGCGTAGCCCCGCGCCCACTCTCCGAGCTCAGCCGCGATCGCGTCGGCGGAAACGATCACCGGGTCTTGCGGCTTGCCGGATCGTCGCGCGAATGCACGGGCGATCCGCCCGACCGGGTGGCCTTCGATCGCAGCGCCGATAAAGCTTGATCGCGCCGGGGCGCGGTCGAGTGCAAGCGCGTAGAGCGTCGCCAGATCATGACTATGCACCAGCGGCCAGCGCACGCTCTCGCCGCCGACGACACGGATCGCGGCGCCCTTACATGCTTCATGCGCAAAGCGCCGGAAGACGCCGCCAGCGGCCTCATAGACCATCGCGGGATGAACGACGATGCCGTGGAGCTCGCGTGAGATCAGGACGCGCTCGAGATGCGGCAACATCCACGCAAAGGCGGGCAGCGGGGCCAGCGTCGCGCTCTCGTTCGCGACGACGTCGCCCGTCGGGCCGAACAACCAGCAGCCACCGGTGTAGATGAACCGAATCCGGCCCGATGGCGTCGCAAGCGCTGGCAACAGCGCGTCGAGCAGACGCCGTTCGATCGCCCCCATATCGGACGAAAAATCACAGGCCATGTGAATCACCGCGTCGACGTCGGGAAGCCGCGCGACCTATGTGTCCGGCGTGGCGATGTCGCCGGCCATCACGGCGGCGCCGCGTGCGGCAAGCCTGGCCGCCGCGGCGTCCGACCGAGCCAATCCAAGGACGCGGTGGCCGCGGGCGATCAGCTCGCACACCACCGCAGAACCAATGACGCCGGTCCCCCCCGTGACGAATACCCGCATCTGGGACCTCCCGCTCCACCACCGATCAAGCGTCGGCTCCGGACGGTATTGCGCCGCACCACAACCGACATGCATCGTTCGTCCGTGGCGGCGGCCTTTCGTTAACCGTCAAACCGCCGGTTCGTAAAACTGATAGAAATCTGTGTTGCTGTCGACGTCGAGGGCCGGCGCGAGACGGCCGCCCGCTCACCTTTCGGCCCGGCAGCAAGTGCAAGCAACCGCAAGAAATTGAATGATCGGTTGGACCCCAGCTTCCGGATTGAACCGCCGTCTGGCTCGCGCGGGCGTTGCTGTGCTGGTCGTGATCGTTGGCGGCTGGGCATGTCCGCCGGCTTCAGCGCAGCAATTGCCGAGCGACTCGGCCTACACTCCGGCGCCCAATTTCTTTGCCATGCCCGGCTTTGCGCCGGCGCCTGAGTTTGAGCCCGCCGAGCAACCGCGGCGGCGGGTCTACATCACGACGCGATCGGGCGGCGGCTGGCGCAACTTCTGCGTCAGGACCTGTGATGGCCGCTTCTTCCCGCTGCCGCAGGTGAGCGAGGCGGTGGATGTCAGGGCGTGCGAGGCCGCCTGCCCCGCCGCCGAGGTGAAGCTGTATTCCGGCTCCGACATCGACAGCGCCCGAACCGAAGCGGGCGAGACCTACAAGGCGCTGGCGAATGCCTTCCGCTTCCAGCGCGAGATCGTGCCGCAATGCACGTGCAACGCCAGTGCGTCGACCGGCCTGTCGCCGATCGCGATCGAGGACGACATGACGTTGCGGACCGGCGACATCGTCGCCGCCGATGACGGCTTCAAGATCGCGGCGATCTCCGGCGGGCAGCGCCGCAGCGTTTTGTTCAGGCCGCTGTCGAAGGCCAAGGCGCAAGCGCTCGGTCTCGCGCGCCTCTCGGCGCGTTAGCGGCGATTCCGAGCGTTAGCTTCATTCGAATATTACGCCGCAGTGCAGAATGCCTTGTTATCAGGCAGCGTGTGCGGGAAAATTTCGTTTCAAATTTCGTCTCAACTTGTTTTGACGCAGCGCACACTGCTGCATGCGCTTTTCAGCGTCGATGGATGTGCTACCATTTTGCCGTCTGACCTACCTCACAGACCGCGCCAACCACCATCTCTCAGGGCGTTCAAAATCAATAACAGGCAAGCTGCAACGGCTTGCATAGGGGAGTGACTCGATGAAATCAGCTTTCAATCGATCAATACTTGCGTTCGCGGCGATCGCGCTGCTGGCGGGGAGCACCTTCGCCAATGCGCAGCAACAGACCGACAAGAGCCGCGCGCTGAAGAAATACGAATCCGGCAACAAGGAATTCTGGACCCATCCGCCGGATGACTGGTTCCTCGGCGACGAGACCGAAGCGCAGAAGGGCCTTGCCCCGCCGTCCGGTCCGCCGACCGGCGCCTCCGACGCCGAACTCGCCACCATGATGAAGAAGATCAAGCTGCCGCCGGGCTTCAAGATCGAGGTCTATGCCTCGAACGTGCTCGCGGCGCGGCAGATGGCCTGGGGAGACAAGGGCACGCTGTTCGTCGGCTCGTTCGGCCTCGGCAACGTCTACGCGATCAAGGACAACAACGGCAAGAAAGAGGTCAAGACCATCCTCAAGGGCCTCAACATGCCGACCGGCCTCGCCTTCCGCGACGGCGCGCTCTACGTCATCGCGGTCGACAAGCTGATCAAGTACGACAACGCCGAGGCCAATCTCGACAATCTCGGCCAGGGCAAGGTGGTGTATGACGACATGCCGTCCTATGCGGCGCATGGCTGGAAGTACATCGCCGTCGACAAGGACGGCTGGTTCTACATTCCGTTCGGACCGCCCTTCAACATCGGCATCCCGCCGACCTCGGTGTCGCAGATCCGCCGCGTCGATCCCAAGACCGGCAACGCGGAGATCTGGGCGCTCGGCGTGCGCAACTCGGTCGGCGGCGACGTCGATCCGCGCACCGGCAAGTACTGGTTCACCGAAAACGCCCGTGACTGGATCAGCGACGATCTGCCGAGCGACAAGCTCAACATGATCTCGAAGATCGGCGAGCATTTCGGCTATCCCTATTGCCACCAGGGCAATTTGCCGGACACCAAGTTCGCGATGGGTCACAAGTGCTCGGAGTTCACCCCGCCGGTCTACAATCTCGGCGCGCACGTGGCTCCGCTCGGCATGAAGTTCTATACCGGCAGCCAATTCCCGGCCGATTACAAGAACGCGATCCTGATCGCCGAGCATGGCTCCTGGAACCGGCACAAGTACCAGGGCGGCCGCATCGTGAAGATCACCGCGAGCCCGGACGGCAAGAATGCCAAGCAGGAAATCTTCGCATCCGGCTGGATCGAGGGTGACCAGGGCTATCTCGGCCGTCCCGCCGATATCCTGCTCGACAAGGATGGCTCCATCCTCGTCGCCGACGACTGGGCCGGTGCGATCTATCGCATCAGCTACAGCAAGAAGTAACAGCTGAACGCATTGAGGGGCTGCGGTGGCCGTGAGGCATCCGCAGCCTCTGTTGCGATCAACCGCGGAACCACCTCCTCATGCCCGGACTTGCCGCCTTCGCCGAGGCTACGGCGTGCCTCAGACCGAGGCCTCGTCGAAGCCTTGGCGAAGACGGGATCCGGGCATCCATCCCAACAAGAACCCTTTAGCAAGCACGATGGGTTGCCGGGCTGAGCCAGGCAATGACAGCCGGAGAAACTGACAATGCGTCATGCGTCGCTCGGAATTCTGTCAGCGGCCATCCTGCTGGCATCGTCGGCCCAGGCCGCCGACGTCGCCGCCGGTAAGGAGAAAGCCGAAATCTGCGCCGGCTGTCATGGCGACAACGGCATCTCGCAGACCGAGAACATTCCCTCGCTGGCGGGCCAGCTCGATCAGTTCATTCAATGGCAATTGGTGTTCTTCCGCGCCGGCGCGCGCAAGAACGAGCAGATGCAGCCGATCGTCGAGCAGCTCAACAACGAGGATATCCGCAATCTCGGCGCCTATTTCGCGTCGCTGCCGCCGTTCAAGGGCGGTAAGGACGACAATCCCGACTTGTCCGAAAAGGGCAAGCAGGCCGCCGCCGGCCGCCGCTGCGCGTCATGCCATGGCGACACCTTCGCCGGCACCAAGGCGGTGGCCCGCATCGCCGGCCAGCGCGAGGAATATCTCGTCAAGGCGCTGCACGACTACAAGTCGGGCGTCCGCTCCGGCGGCGCGCAGGCCGCGATGGCCGATGTGGCCTATCCGCTGAGCGACGAGGAGATCACCGCGCTGGCGCATTACCTGGCGCATTTGTAGCGGCAAAAACGGTGTCGCCCCGGCCGGGTGCGCAATTGCGCGCTCGGCCGGGACGACGCCGGTGATATTACGCCTGCCGCTGCTTCTCATACGCCTTGAGATGCGTGTAGGCGGTGCGCAGCTTCGGCACCGGGATCTTCGCCGCATCCGCGCGCACGATCAGGTCGCCGATCACGTGATCGGCCTCGACCGGCAGCCCGGCCTTGATGTCGCGGAACATCGATGCGGTCATCGGCGAGCCCTCGGTGGTCAGCAGCCCGCGGGTGCGCTGGAAGAACGGGCCGCCGGGTTGATGACCGGCAGCGGCGGCGATCGCGCTGCATTCGTCGAGGATGCCGAGCAGGAAGTCCTTGCCGCCGGGCGCGGCCAGGATGTTGCCGACCGAGGTCCGCATCAGACTGGTGGAGGCGGCGAGCGATGCCAGGAACACCCACTTCTCCCACATGTCCTGCATGATGTGCTCGCTGGCGGCCGCGCCATTGATTGCGGAGAAGGTCTCCGCGATCGCGCGCACCCGGTCCGACGTCCCGCCGGCACGTTCGCCGAAATTCAGCCCCTGCATCGGTTGCAGCTGCACCACCTCGCGCTTCTCGTTCAAGGTCGCCGCGATCGCACAGAGCCCGCCGAGCACGTGCTGGGCGCCGAATGTCTTGTCGAGCGCATCGAGATGCAGCATGCCGTTGAGCAACGGGATGATCGCGGTCTGGTCGCCGACCGCTGGCGCAAACGACTTGATCGCGTCCTCGAGATCGAACGCCTTGCAGCTCAGCAGCACGACGTCGAACTTGTCCGACAGCCGGTCGGCCTGCACGGTCGGCGGATTGCTCAGCGTGACATCGCCGTTCGGGCTCTTGATCACGAGCCCGGCGGAGGCGAGCTCGGCGGCGCGGCGGGGACGCACCAGGAAAGTGACGTCGCGGCCGGCCTGAAGCATCCGGCCGCCGAAGTAACCGCCGATCGCACCGGCGCCGACCACGAGAACGCGCATGGGAATTTGTCCTTCTTTGTTGTTGCCCGGAAGCCAGGGGCGAATGGGGAATGGCGAATAAATAGGGATCTGAACCGGCTATTCGCTACTCGCTATTCGCCGTCAGCTCATCTCACTTTCCCGACACCAATTCCTCGACTTCGCGCAGCTGCTCCTTGCCGAAGAAGATCTCCTTGCCGACGAAGAAGGTCGGTGAGCCGAATGCGCCACGCTCCACGGCGTGCTGGGTGTTTTCGATCAGCTTCGCCTTGACGTCGGCATCCTGCGCACGCGCGAACAGCTTGGCCGCATCGAGCCCGGAGGAGGCGATGGCTTTGCCGGCGATCTCGGGATCGTCCATCTTCTTCGGTTCGACCCACATGTGATGGAAAGCGGCCTCGATATATCTCTCGTAAACGCCCTCGAGCTGGGCGGCGACCGCCGCGCGCATCAGGTTCAGCGTGTTGACCGGGAAGAACGGGTTCCAGGTGTAGGGCTTGACGCGGAAGCGCTTGAGGAAGCGCTCGGTCTCGATCTTCATGAAATCGGGCTTGTTCTTGACGCCGGCCAGCGTCTCGGCCGGCGACTTGTTGTTGGTGGCCTTGAAGATGCCGCCGAGCAGGATCGGTACATACTCGAACTTGACGCCGGTGCGCTGTTCGATCGCCGGGATCGCCTCATGGCTGAGGAACGCGTTGGGGCTGCCGAAATCGAACAGGAATTGCGGATTTTGGCTCACGGCGGTCTCTCCCTCGGTCTTGTCTGGTATGGGCCTGGTGTAGCATGGACCTGCTGCGGCAGGTGCCATTCGTAGAATATGATAATCATCATGTGAGCCGCCGCGCGCGATGTCAAATCAGCCGCGTGACGGTCTGCTTGCGCCATACCAGCGTGTAATAGGCCATCTGCAACAGGAACATGGTTGCAAAGGTCACCGGATAGGCGATCCAGATGCCGCTGATCCCGATGGCGCGGCTGAGCAGGATCGCGACCGGCACCTCGACCACCGCGATCACCAGGGTCGAGATCAACAGCGGCATCCACACCGTGCCGCCGGCGCGCATCGCGCCGGAAAATACCGTCGCCATGCCGAACAGCACCATGCTCCACAGCACGATGTACAGCAGCTGCTGTGCCAGCGCGAGCACGGCGGGATCGACGATGAAGAAGCCCATCAAGGGTCGCGCGAACAGATAGCCGAGCACCACCAGTCCGCCGGTCAGCCACAGGTTCATCTCGAGCCCGGTCCTGACGATGGCACCGACCTGGCCCGGCTCGCCGCGGCCGATCGCCTGCGCGCCGAAGATCGAGGTCGTGATCGCGATCGAGATCGCCGGGAACTGGACATAGCCGATCACCTGGTTGACCGCGCCATAGGCGGCGGTGGCATCCGAGCCGAAGCCGTTGACGAGGCCGAGCAGCACCAGCTCGGCGAGTGAGACCACCACCATGCCGATCGCGGTCGGAATGCCGAGCCGTAGCACGATGCGCAGCAGGGCGCCGTTCGGCCGCATTGCGCGCAGGAAGGCGGCGTCGAAGGCGAGTGCATGCTTGTGCCGCAGCATGTGGACATGCAGCCACAGCAGCGTCACGACGCCCGAGACAGTGGAGGCAACGGCCGCGCTGGCGACGCCCAGCATCGGCAGGCCGAGCCAGCCACGGATCAGCGCCGGCGTCACCACGAGGCCGGTGATGGTCGAGACCGTCAGCGCAACCAGCGGCGTCACGGTGTCGCCGACGCCGCGCATCATCGCCGTCAGCAGCAGGAACGCGAAGGTGATGGGCATGCTGATCATCATGATCCGAGCATAGGACACCGCCGCGTCGAGCACGTCAGGCGGCGTCGCAAGCGCGACCAGGAGCGGCCGCGTGAACAGGCCGCCCAATATCGCGATCGCAACGGCCAGCAGCAGCGTCACGGTCATGGTGGTGCCGGCGACCGCCTTGACCCGATCGGGTTCGTTGGCGCCCCAGGCCTGGCCGATCATGACGGATGCGCCGGCACTGAGACCGATCACGAATGCGATGAAGAAGAACATCACCGGAAAGAACACCGAGACGGCCGCCAGCGCGTCGACGCCGATCATCTGGCCGAGATAGACGCCGTTGACGGTGCCGAACAATGACTGGAGCACGTTGCTCAGCAGCATCGGCGCCAGGAAGGACAGGAAGGCTTTGCGCAGGGAGGGAGGTGTGGACACGTTCAATTTCCAAAAACTGGACCGCTCAGACGGTCGTGCATCTCAGGCCAGGCGGCACACACCGCCGTCGTCGCTGCCTTCGCAGGGACGACATCTCGTTCGAGGTTACTCGTCCAGTCTGTTCAAAACGCGCTAGTCCGCTTGATCGCTATGGGCGAGCGCGATCACGTGGTCACGGATATCGGCCGGCCAGTCCGCGATCAGGGTCGCGAAGTGGCGCCGGTCGTGCGCGAACAGCGCGCGGATCGCGTCCTCGTAATGCGGCCGGTTGCCGCCCATTGTCGTCATGAAGCGATAGGCCGCTTCCTGCGCGCTGCGCGTGCGATCCTTGTCGCCGCTGGCGCGCCGCGCCTCGTCGACCAGTTTGCGGATCGCAACCGACGCGCCGCCCCTCTGTTGCGCGAGCCAGTCCCAGTGCCGCGGCAACAGCGTGATCTCGCGCGCCACGACGCCGAGCTTCGGACGGCCAGGGCCGCGCGGCGCAACGGGCGCGGCGGGTTCCTCGTCACTGCGCGGCGCGAGCTTCGGCAGACGGGCCAGCACGTCGTCGACCGAGCCGCGGAAGTCGATATCGACCAGCGCCGAGGTGCGGCCGTTGAACACCAGGATCGCGGCGTCCTTGCGCTGGTCGAGCAATTGCTTGACGGCGCGGGCAACGTCGCTGAGCTCGCCGGCCGCGATGCGGTGCTCCTTTTCGAAGGCGATATAGGCTGGGGTCATTGCAGGCCTCCCTGGCAGCACGGCATATTGCCCGGGTAATTTCCAATGATCCAGGCGCGTGCATCTCGACTTTCCTGCGTCGGGCTGGCACCAAGCGCCGCTCGACCGCGCTGACATTGCAGAGGACGCCCATGCTGACGGTTCACCATCTCAACAATTCCCGCTCGCAGCGCGTGCTGTGGCTGCTCGAGGAATTGGGCGTGCCCTACGAGATCGTGCGCTATCAGCGACAGCCCGACATGCGGGCGCCGAAGGAGCTCCGCGCGATCCATCCGCTCGGCAAGTCGCCTGTCGTCACCGACAATGGCAACACCATCGCGGAATCCGGCGCGATCCTCGAATACGTCATTGCGACCTACGGCAATGGCCGCCTGATCCCGCAAGCCGATACGCCGGAGCGGCTGCGCTACACCTATTGGCTGCACTATGCCGAGGGCTCGGCGATGACGCCGCTGCTGCTCAAGCTGCTGTTCACGTTGATGCCGAAACGGGCGCCGGCGCTGTTGCGGCCGCTGGTGCGCAAGGTCTCGAACCAGGCGCTGTCCACGCTGGTCAATCCGCAGCTCAAGCAGCATATGGCCTATTGGGAAAGCGAACTCGGCAAGAGCGAGTGGTTCGCCGGCCACGACTTCTCTGGTGCCGACATCCAGATGAGCTTCCCGCTCGAGGCTGCCGCCGCGCGCGGTGGGCTCGAGGCGGGCCATCCCCGCTGCGTCGCGTTCCTCGAGCGCATCCACGCGCGCCCGGCCTATGCGCGGGCGCTGGAGAAGGGCGGACCGTACGAGGTCGGTCGATAACGCGGTCATCGCGGCAGCTCGACCAGCGGCAGCAGCCGCGAATCCGCCAGCGCCGCGGTGCGATGTCCGATCCCGGCGAGGTAGGCCTCCGCCACCGCGAAGGCGAGGAACGCGCCGCGGCTTTTTTGCCGGATCAGCATCGCGCGATCCCAGCGCTCGCCTTCGGGCCCGATCAAGAGCGGGCCGCCATTCCCCATGAATAGGATGTCGCCGCCGCTCTTCCGCAAGTGCGGGAGGGTGTGCGCGACATAGCGGTCGTATGCCTCCGCGCCTGATATCGGCTGCGGCGGGGCCAGCTCGGGGCTTTGCGAATAATCGGCGATCTCCCGGAAGCGCAACAGATTGAGCATCACCAATTCGCCTGCGATCTCGCGCTGGGCGAAGTCGCGTCCGGCATTCCAGGTCGGCTCGAGATAGCAGGCGGTGTCCATGGCGGTCGTCTCACGAGGTGCGGATGGTCTTTTTTACCCGGGCATAATTGTGTTGTCAATAATACCCGGATATAAATAGTCTGACCGAGACGACAGGAGCCGCGATGAAGACCGAGGACCGCAAGCAAGCCATTGCCGACTACAAGAAGCGCGCGAGCGTTGCCGGCGTGTTCGCGATCCGCTGCCGCGCGACGGGGGAGGTCTGGGTCGGGCAGGCGCCCGATCTCGACAAGATCCAGAACCGGATCTGGTTCACGCTGCGGATGGGCAGCCACCGCAATACCGGATTGCAGCGCGCCTGGACGGCGCATGGCGCGGAAAGCATGTCGCTTGAAACGCTGGAGCGGATCGAGGACGAGGAGCTCGCCTACGTGCGCGACACGCTGCTCAAGGAGCGCGTGGCGCATTGGCGCGAGCAGCTGAAGGCGTCTGCGCTGTAGCCTAGCGCGCAGGCAGCGGCTGCACGGTGACGCCGGGCGGCGGCGCGTCGTCGTCCGGCACGAAGAAATCCGACATCAGCGGCACCGAGGGATCGACGCGGTAGTGCTCGAAATCGCGCACGCCATTGGCATAGAGCACCTTGTCGTCGATGCAGAAATGCCCGGTGAATTCGCGTGACGGCCGGGTGATGATCGCATGGGCCGCATCGCCCATGATCTCGGGTGTGCGGCTGGCGCGCATCATGGCGTCGCCGCCGAGCAGGTTGCCGACCGCGGCAGTCGCGATCGTGGTGCGCGGCCACAGCGCGTTGACGGCGACGCCGGCGGATTTCAGTTCGCCGGCGAGCCCCAGCACGCACATGCTCATGCCGAACTTCGCCATCGTGTAGGCGGTCGAATGCTCGAACCATTTCGTCTTCATGTCGAGCGGCGGCGACAGCATCAGGATATGCGGATTCTGCGCCTTCTTCAGATGCGGAATGCAGTATTTCGACACCATGAAGGTGCCGCGGGTGTTGATCCCCATCATCAGGTCGTAGCGCTTCATGTCGGTCGCCTGCGAATTGGTCAGGCTGATGGCGCTGGCATTGTTGACGCAGACGTCGATGCCGCCGAACTCGGCGACGGTCTGCTCGATCGCCGCCATCACCTGCGCCTCGTCCCTGATGTCGCAGATGACAGGCAGTGCCTTGCCGCCGGCGGCGCGGACCTCGTCGGCGGCGGTGTAGATCGTGCCCTTCAGCTTCGGATGCGGCTCGGCGGTCTTGGCCGCGATCGCGACATTGGCGCCGTCACGCGCGGCGCGCAGCGCGATCGCAAGCCCAATGCCGCGGCTCGCACCCGAGATGAACAGCGTCTTGTCTTTGAGCGATGTCATGAGAACCTCCGTGAGGGACGCACGAGACGATGGCCCCCTCTCCCCTTGTGGGAGAGGGTTGGGGGTGAGGGGTATTTCTCCACACGGTGCACCGCGCGGATAGCCCGCGACGCCTCACCCGGATTGCATCTGGTGATGCAATCCGGCCTCTCCCACAGGGGGAGAGGCGAAGTGAAGCAAGCCGCGCGGCCGTCGCGCCACTGACAACCCTACCCATCCGCATGCAGCACGCGGCCGCGGGTCTCCGGCAGCGCGTAGGCGGCGATGAAGAACACGCCATAGGCCGCGACGGCAAAGATCGCGATCGCGTTGGCCAGTGTGGTCGTGGTCGAGAGTGCGCCGACCAGGAACGGAAACAGCGCGCCGACGCCGCGGCCGAAATTGTAGCAGAAGCCCTGGCCTGAGCCGCGCAGCCGGGTCGGATACAGCTCGGTCAGGAATGCGCCCATGCCCGAGAAATAGCCCGAGGCAAAGAAGCCGAGCGGGAAGCCCAGCACCCACAGCACCTGGTTGGAGAGCGGCAGCTGGGTGTAGAGCAATACCACCGCGATGGCGCCGAGCGAGAAGATCAGGAACAGGTTGCGGCGGCCGATCCGGTCGGCGAGCCAGGCGCCGACCAGATAGCCGATGAAGGAGCCGACGATCAGCGTCGCGAGGTAGCCGGTCGAGCCGACCACCGACAGCTTGCGCTCGGTGGTGAGGAAGCGCGGCACCCAGAAGGTGATGGCGTAGTAGCCGCCCTGCATGCCGGTACCGACCAGCGAGGCGAGCAACGTGGTCTTCAGGATCGGGCCTTGAAAGATTTCCCACAGCGAGGCAGGTCCGCTGCCGGAGGCCTTCTGCTTCGCCATCGTGGCAGCGGAGATCTCGGGCTCGGTGACGTAGCGGCGCAGATAGAATACGAGCAAGGCCGGCAGCGCGCCGATCACGAACATCCAGCGCCAGGCGTTTTCCGGCGGGAGCACCGAGAACAGCACCGCCTGCGCCAGCACCGCAAAGCCCCAGCCGATCGCCCAGCCCGACTGCACCGAGCCGACCGCGCGGCCGCGATATTGCGGCCGGATCGCCTCGCCGATCAGCACTGCACCCGCGGCCCATTCGCCACCGAAGCCGAGACCGAGCAGCGCGCGGGCGATCAGCAACTGATCGAAATTCTGCACCACGGCGCAGACCAGCGAGAAGAACGAGAACCAGATGATGGTGAGCTGCAACGTCTTCACCCGCCCGATCCGGTCGGAGAGATAGCCGCCGAGCCAGCCGCCGACGGCGGAGGCCAGCAGCGTCACGGTTCCGGCGAGCCCGGCGGTGCCGGCGTCGACCTTCCACAGCGTGATGATGGTGCCGATGACCAGCGGATAGATCATGAAATCCATGCCGTCGAGCGTCCAGCCCGAGGCGCAGGCCCAGAACGTGCGCCGTTCCTGCAAATTCATGTCGCGGTAGAAGGCGAGGAGACTGGTGTCCTCGATTTCTGCGACTTCGATCGATTTGGATTCCGCCGTGCTCATCCGCGTTCCCCGGAGAAATTGTTCGCCGGCTGTTTGCGATCCGCGGCCGGAGTTGCGCGGACCGTCAATCTATCGCGATGTCGCAGGCAGGGCAAAGCAGCGTTTGCTCGGTCCTTAGAACGAGATGAAGCTGGATTGTATCGGTCGGCCACGAGCACGTTCACCTCTCCCCGACGGGGAGAGGTCGATTTGCGCAGCAAATCGGGTGAGGGCCTGCGGCTCCAACGAGAGAGCGGAACCCCTCACCCGGCGCTACGCGCCGACCTCTCCCAAGGGAGAGGTGAGCCTCGAACGCCGCGCATTCTAGTATCCCGCGGCCTCCGAGCCACGCGTGCGCGGATCGGGCGCGCCGAGCAGACCATTGGTCGTGACCACGATCGAGTTCGCAGAGGAGTAGCCGAGCGGCTCGACGAGCTTGTGCCCCTTGGCGCGCAGATCGGCGAGCACTGCGTCGGGAAAGCCGCGCTCGATGCGGACCTCGTCGGGCAGCCATTGATGGTGGATGCGCGGCGCGGCGACCGCGGCGGCGATGTCCATCTTGTAGTCGATGACGTCGACGATGATCTGCGTCACCGCCGAGATGATGCGGCTGCCGCCCGGCGATCCCGTCACCAGCACCGGCTTGCCGTCCTTCAGCACGATGGTCGGCGACATCGACGACAACGGGCGCTTGCCCGGCCCCGGCAGATTGGCCTCGAAGCCGACCAGGCCGAAGGCGTTGGAGGCGCCGGGCGCCGCGGTGAAGTCGTCGAGCTCGTTGTTGAGCAACACGCCGGTGCCGTCGGCGACGAGGCCGACGCCATAGGGGAAGTTCAGCGTGTAGGTGTTGCTGACGGCGTTGCCGCTGGCATCGACCACGGAGTAATGCGTGGTGTTGTCGCCCTCATGCGGTTGCTTCGCGTTGCGCACATCGATCCAGGGCGTGGCGCGGGCGAGATCGATGGTCGCGCGTTGCCTGGCGGCATAGGCCTTGTCGACCAGCAATTGCGTCGGCGCATCGACGAAGGCAGGATCGCCGAGATAGCGGGCGCGGTCGGCATAGGCCCGCTTCATCGCCTCGATCATCACATGCAGCGAGGCGGCCGAGCCCTGCTTCATGTCCGACACCTGAAAGCCTTCGAGGATGTTGAGGATCTCCAACAGCACGACGCCGCCGGAGGACGGCTGCGGCATCGCGACGATGTCATAGCCGCGATAGGTGCCGCGGATCGGTGTCCGGATGATCGGTTGATAGGATTTCAAATCGTCGAGTGTGAAGATGCCGCCGGCCTGCTTGATGCCGCTGACGAGCTTTTCGGCGACCGCGCCTTCGTAGAAGCCGCGCGGTCCCTGTTCGGCGATCGCGGTCAAAACGCCGGCGAGGTCGCCCTGGACCAGGCGGTCGCCCTCGTGCAGCGGCGTGCCGTCGGCATGTGAGAACGTCTTGGCCGAATTCGGCCAGCGCGACATGCGGCGATACATGTCGGACAACGTATCGGATGTGTCGTCGGTGACGATGAAGCCGTCGCGGGCGAGATCGATCGCGGGCTTGAGGATCTGCGCCAGCGTGAACTTGCCGGAGCCGTATTTCTCAAGCGCCAGCGCCAGGCCCGCGACCGTGCCGGGCACGCCGATCGCAAGCGCGGAGTTGCGCGACTTGTCGGGATCGGGCTTGCCCTCGGCACTGAGGAACATGTCGCGGGTGGCGGCCTGCGGCGCGGTCTCGCGGTAGTCGATTGCGATATCCTCGTTGCGGCCGGCGAGGTGGATCACCATGAAGCCGCCACCGCCGATATTGCCGGCGCGCGGATAGGTCACCGCCATCGCAAAGCCGGTGGCGACCGCGGCATCGACGGCATTGCCACCCTGCCGCAGGATGTCGGCGCCGACCCGCGCAGCGAGTTTCTCCTGTGCCACCACCATGCCGTTTTCGGCGCGAACGCTGCGGGCAGCGTCAGTGGCTGACGGCTCGTAGGCGCGGCGCTGGACCTGGACCTGGACTTGGCCGAGGGCGGGTGTTGCGATGCCGATCGCCAGGAGAGCGGCAAACAGCCGTCGCGACATCGTTGCTGTCAGCGCCATCGAAGTGTCCTGCCCTGTTGGTCGCCGTATCAGCAAAACCGGCCCATGCTATATGGGAACGGATCGCAGCGGCAAAAGCCTGCCTGCGGTCGAGCTCAAGGAATATCTTTCGCGATGACGGCAACTATGCAGACCGGCACCGGTGCAGCAAAGGCCTATCCGGGTCGCGCAGCGGTCGTCAGCTGGATCTTCTTCGATTGGGCCGCGCAGCCCTATTTCACGCTGATCACGACCTTCGTGTTCGCGCCCTATTTCGCGAGCTTCGTCGCGCCAGACGCCGCGAGCGGCCAGGCGCTGTGGGGCTTTGCCACCGCGGCCGCGGGGCTTGCGATCGCGCTGTTGTCGCCGGTGCTGGGCGCCATCGCCGATGCCAGCGGCCGGCGCAAGCCATGGATCGCGGGCTTCGGCGCGCTGCTGGTGATCGGCTCGAGCGCGATGTGGATCGGCAAGCCCGGCAATCCCGATCTCATCCCGATGCTGTTGCTCGCCTATGCGATCGCCAGCGTCGGCGTCGAGTTCGCGACCGTGTTCAACAACGCGATGATGCCGACCCTGGTGCCTCCGGAGCGGATCGGGCGCCTTTCGGGCACCGGCTGGGCCACCGGCTATGTCGGTGGCATCCTGAGCCTCGTGCTGGTGCTCGGCTTCCTCGCCGCCAATGCCGAGACCGGCAAGACGCTGTTCGGCTTCACGCCGCTGTTCGGGCTCGATCCTGTCATGCATGAGGGTGATCGCATCACCGGGCCGCTGACCGGATTGTGGTTCATCATCTTCGTGGCGCCGATGTTCCTGTTCACGCCGGACTATCCGGCGAAGCGCCCGGTCCGTGCGGCGCTCGGCGCAGGCCTGCGCGAGCTCGGGGAATCACTGCGGAGCCTGCCAAAGCAGAAATCGCTGGCGCGGTTCCTGCTCGCCAACATGATCTACACCGACGGGCTGGTCTCGCTGTTCGCGTTCGGCGGCATCTATGCTGCCGGCACGTTCGGCTGGGATACGATCCGGATCGGCACCTTCGGCATCATCCTGGCGGTCGCCGGGACGTTCGGCGGCTGGATCGGCGGCAAGCTCGACGATGCGTTCGGGCCGAAGCGCGTGATCACCGGCAGTCTCTTGATCCTGCTGTTTGCGATCGTCGTGATCCTCACCGTCAACAAGGATTCCATCCTGTTCATTCCGGTCGCGCCGCCGGTGCCAGGTGGTCCGCTGTTCGCAGGCGCCGCCGAGCGCGCCTATATCGTGCTGGGCTGCCTGATCGGTGCCACCGGCGCGCCATTGCAGGCAGCCTCGCGCTCGCTGCTGATCCGCCTCGCGCCCAGGGATCGCATCGCGCAGTATTTTGGCCTGTTCGCGCTGACCGGAAAGGTGACGTCGTTCATCGGCCCGCTCTTGATCGGCACGATCACCGCGGCGACCGCGAGCCAGAAGGCCGGCATGGCCGTGCTGGTGGCGTTCTTTGTGGTGGGATTGGCGCTGCTGGCGCGGGTCAGGAGCAACTAGCGCCGTCATTCCGGGCGCGCGAAGCGCGAGCCCGGAATCCATTCATCCGTTGCACGATGGATTCCGGGCTCATCGCTGCGCGATGCCCCGGAATGACGTCAGTGCCTGAAATGCCTGGTGCCGGTGAACACCATGGCGATGCCGTGCTCGTCAGCGGCCTTGATCACCTCGTCGTCGCGCATCGAGCCGCCGGGCTGGATCACCGCAGTCGCACCGGCCTCGATGCAGGCCAGCATGCCGTCGGCGAACGGGAAGAACGCGTCGGAGGCAACCACCGAACCCTTGGTCAGCGGCTCGGCGAGCTTCAGCTCGGCCGCCGCATCCAGCGCCTTGCGCGCGGCGATGCGGGCGGAATCGACCCGGCTCATCTGGCCGGCGCCGATGCCGACGGTGGCGAGATCCTTGGCGTAGATGATGGTGTTGGACTTGACGTGCTTGGCGACACGGAAGGCGAATTTCAGATCGCGCAGCTCGGCGTCGGTCGGGGCGCGCTTGGTCGCGACCTTCAGGTTCATGTCCTCGACCACGGCATTGTCGCGGCTCTGCACCAGGAGGCCGCCGGCGACGGTCTTGGCGGTGAGGCCCAGCGCGCGCGGGTTCGGCAGGCCGCCGGCGAGCAAGAGGCGCAGATTGCGCCGGCCGGCGATGATCGCGATCGCCTCCTCGGTCGCATCGGGCGCGATGATCACCTCGGTGAAGATGCCGATGATCGCGCGCGCCGCGTCCGCATCGAGCGTGCGGTTGACCGCGATGATGCCGCCATAGGCCGAGGTGGAATCGCAGGCCAGCGCGCGGGCATAGGCGGTGGCGAGATCGGGACCTTCGGCGACGCCGCAGGGATTGGCGTGCTTGACGATGACGCAGGCCGCGGTGCGCTGCGGATCGAACTCGCCGACGCATTCGTAAGCCGCGTCGGTGTCGTTGATGTTGTTGTAGGACAATTCCTTGCCCTGCAATTGCCGCGCGGTGGCGACGCCCGGTCGCTTCTCCGGCGTGGCATAGAACGCCGCGCTCTGGTGCGGATTCTCGCCATAGCGCAGCGACTGGATCAGCTTGCCGCCGAAGGCGCGGAAGTCCGGCGCCTTGGTGTCGAGCTGCACGGCAAACCAGTTCGAGATCGCGGCGTCATAGGCCGCGGTGCGCGCATAGGCCTTGGCGGCGAGCCGCCGGCGCAACTGGAGCGAGGTCGCGCGGTTGTGCGCGGCGAGCTCGTCGAGCACGGCCTGATAGTCGTTCGCCTCGACCACCACCGCGACGTCGTCATGGTTCTTGGCGGCAGCGCGGATCATCGCCGGACCGCCGATGTCGATGTTCTCGATGCACTCCTCGAACCCTGCGCCTTTGTCGACGGTGGCTTCGAACGGATAGAGATTGACGACCAGAAGATCGATCGGCGCGATGCCGTGCGAGGCCATCGCCGCGGCATGCTCCTTGTTGTCGCGGATCGCGAGCAGGCCGCCATGCACCTTCGGGTGCAGCGTCTTGACCCGGCCGTCCATCATCTCGGGGAAACCGGTGAGTTCGGAGACGTCCTTCACCTTCAGCCCGGCCGCCGCGATCGCCTTGGCGGTGCCGCCGGTCGAGACCAGCTCGACACCCTGGTCGGCCAGCGCCTTGGCGAAATCGATCAGTCCGGTCTTGTCGGAAACGGACAACAGAGCGCGGGTCACGCGGCGAAGCTGTTCGGTCATATCGGAAAATCCCTGGCTGTTAAGGCAGCCGGGTAGCACGGTTTTGTGCGCTACGAAACCGGTCTTGGGGGCCGAATCCTCGCAAATTAGCCCCGTCACCCTGAGGAGCGCAAAGCGCGTCTCGAAGGGTCGACGGCCACCAGCCGGGCCGTGCATCCTTCGAGGCTCGCAAGAGCTCGCACCTCAGGATGACGGGTCTGAGATGGAGGCGATGCGGTACCTACAGCGGCAGTTCCGGCTCGCGGCGGGCGTTGCGGCGCGCGTTGGTGGCCGAGGCCGAGGTCGAGGAGCGCACGAAGCTCCAGCGGATGGTGGCGGCCTGCCTTGCGTCCTGCCGGATCACGATCTGGGAGGTGCGGCGCGGGCCGTCATTGCCGGCCAGGAACACGCTGTCCTCGAGATCGACCTTGTCGTCCATCGCCTCGAAGGTCCAGACGTCGCGGTTGGGCAGCACCAGCATCACGCCGCGGGCGTCGGACAACCGGCTGGCCTTCACCGACGGATGCAAATGGAAGCGTAGCGCGAAATCGGCCTCGCTGCCCCTGATGCGGCCGCCCGGCGCCGGTGCGAGCGAGTCCTCGCCTTCGAGCCGGGTGCCATCCTGGGAGATCATCAGCACGCGGCGGTGGATCACGCCGAAGCGCGACAGGTAGCCGTCGTGCGAGGCGGTGAGCACGTCGCCATCGGGGACGGCTTCGCGGTAACTCTCGACATTGGCAGGGCCGCTGGTGATCGGCGCGCCACGCAGCAGCCGCTTCATCGCCGACAGTTCGACGAACTGGCACGACGAGGTGTCGTGATAGGTCAGCGTCGAATGCGCGGCGGTGGAACGCGCGAACGGCCGCCAATTGTCGCGGCCGGTCGAAGGCATGCCGCAATTGACCACGATGCGGCTGACGCCGGAGGAGAGCTCGAACGACAGGCAGCCGGCATGCGCGTCATGGCTGACGCTGGGCGGCGGCGGCGGGCCGGTGTCGATGATCAGGGCGGTGTTGCCGGCATCGAGGCGCTGGAAGCCGGTATGCGGCATGCTCGCCATCGGCACGCCGCGGGTGTCGTCATAGGCGAGCAGCGTCGCCACCAGATCGGACGGCGCGGTCGACATGCCGTTGAACAGCGCGAAGCTGCCATCGCCGTGACGGAAGAAGCGCAGCATCGGCATCATGCGGTCGATGGCGTTGAGCAGCGCCGGCGGCGGCGCGATATTGCGCGCAGCAAAGGTCTGGCGCAGCGGCAGGAGATCGCTGAGCAGCTCGACCAGCGCACCGGGATTGCGCGAGATGTGACCGCCATCGGGCAGGATCTGGCGCTGCAATTCGTCCGACAGCCGGCGCGTCGCGGTCTTGATGTTGCGCGCCTGGTTGGCGAGGCAGAGCGAGGCGTAGCACAGCGCGATCAGCACCTGGAGGCGCGGAACGCCGTCATTGTCGAGCGTGGAATAGCGCAGATAGCGGATCTCGCGCGCCAGCCCGCGCAGGTACTTGCGGTAGAATTTGCCGTCGGTGTCGCCGAGCACCAGCGGCGCCTGCGACAACAGCGAGATCACGCGGCGCGCCCGAACATCGGCGCGGCGCTCCAGCGGCCGCTTGCGCGCCTGATTCGAAATCCAGTCGTCGACCAGCGAGCGGGCGTTGGCGCGGGTCAGCGCGGTGTCGGCGGCGCGCAGATGGCGCAGCCAGCCGAAGCCGAGCAGGGCGGCTTCCCAATCCTCCGACGGCGGCTCGAGATCGAAGATCGAGCGGCCATGGCAGGTGACGATCTTGCCGGCGAAGACGAATCGCCCGGCATAGATCTCGGCGGCGCGGGTGGCGTCGGCGGTCCTGAGGTCGTGCGGGGCGATGATCAGCCGGTCGGTGCGGCCGGGCCACAGCCGCGACAGCACAACGGTGCTGCCGCTGGCGCGTGCGATCATGCTGCGCGCGAAGCGGCCGGCAATCAGCGTCGAGATGCGTCTGCTTTGAGCGACCGACACGCCTAACCTTGCGGGGAGGGAATTTTCAACGAATCCTTATTTTAATCCGGAAACGCGGCCAAGGCACCCTCTTGATGGGCGACATACCCTCTTGATACCGCACGAATCACTTCGAGCGTAGAAGACCGAAGTTTAAATTCAGGCCTTAACCAGCCGGGCGGCGTAAAACCCGTCGAGGCCGCCCAGCCGCGGGTCGGCATTGGGCAGATGGCTGGGCAGGGTGCGCAGGTCGCCGTCGGCGGTAATGATGTCATCGAGGCCGGCGACCTCGTCGTTCCCGACCGGCGCACGGCGCAGGCCTGATTCGCCCGCGAGCAGCGCGGCAATCGCCTGCTCGCCTTCCTCCGGCTCGAGCGAGCAGGTGCAGTACACCAGGGTGCCGCCCGGCTTCAGAAGACTGGTGGCCTTTTGCAGCAGCCGCTTCTGGAGGGCCGACAGCGCGGCGATGTCGCCTTCCTGCCGCAGCCAGGCCACGTCGGGATGGCGGCGGATGGTTCCGGTCGAGGTGCAGGGCGCATCGACCAGAATACCGTCGAAGCTTGCAGCCTCCGCCGGCCATTCGGCGGCGTCGGCGACCACCGTCTCGGCCTGTAGGGCCAGCCGGGTGAGGTTGTCGCGCAGCCGTGCGACGCGGGCCGGCGAGCGGTCGACCGCGGTGACCTGCGCGCCCGCCAGCGCGAGCTGGGCGGTCTTGCCGCCCGGCGCGGCGCAGAGGTCCGCGACCTTCTTGTCCTTGATGTCGCCGAACAGGCGCACCGGAAGTGCTGCGGCGGCGTCCTGCACCCACCATTGGCCTTCCGCGAAGCCCGGCAGCATCGTCACGGAACCCTGGAGCAGCGTGCGCACGGTTCCGGTCGGCAATGTCTCGCCGTGCAGACGGCTTGCCCATTGCACGGCGTCCGACTTCACCGTGAGGTCGAGCGATGGCTCATGGCCGAGCGCGAGCGCCATCTCGCGCGCGGTGGCTTCGCCGTAGAACGAATTCCAGCGCGCCAGCATCCATGGCGGCAGGTCCAGCGTCTGTGTGCTGATCTCCTCGATCAGCCCCTGGCCCTCGCGTGCACAGCGCCGCAGCACCGCGTTGACGAGCCCGGCATATTTCGCCGCGCGCCGGTCCGACTGCACCAGCCGCACCGACAGATCGACCGCGGCGTGATCGGGCACGTCCATCCAGAGGATCTGCGCGGCGCCGATCAGGAGCGCGCTCTGCGCCCGTGGCGCATCGGTCGGGATGCCGCGGTCGAGCAGGCGCGACAGCAGGTGGCCGAGCGTGCCGAGCTTGCGCAGGATGGTCGACACCAGCCGGCGCATCAGCGCGCGGTCGCGATCGGCGAGCGATTTCAGGCCGGGATGCGCGCCGGCGCCGTCGAGTTGATCGTCGAGGGTACGGTGCTTGTGCAGCACGCCGTCGAGGATGTCGGCTGCGATCCGGCGCGCCGCGAGACCGGGGACTTCGGCAGGAACTGCAAATCTTGAAGGAGGCATGAAGCGGAGATATCTCGAAGGTGCTGAGTTACAATCGGCTCATGCCATCAACTCGAAACCACCACTGGCATGTGAATATGCCAAATGTAAGAATCGACCCGCGGGATTTTGCGATCGTGATGCCGTCACTGAGCCGATATCGAGATACGCAACGCGCAGGCAGAAAGTTTGCCGAGAAAGCCAGCCATGTCTGAGAAATCGCCATCGCCAAAGGAATCCGCAAGGGAACCCGCGCCGCGCAAGCCGCTGACACCGGCCGCGCAGCGCGCGCTTGCCGAGGCCGAGGCGCGGCGCAAGGCGGCCGAGGAGCTCGCCGCGCAGAATGCGGCGGCGCGGCCGAAGGAATTCCAGGGTCCGAAAGGGCCGGAACCGACACGCTACGGCGATTGGGAGACCAAGGGCATCGCCTCGGATTTCTGAGAGCTGTTTGGTGCGTCTTGCCTGACGTCTCGACTCAGGCCAGTCTGGGAATATGTCCCCATATGAGAGAATAAATCCTTATCGTGGGACCGGACGTCCGCCCTTCCGCCGCTCACCCTGGGGCCGCCGCGTCTCGGCGGCGCTACCATGGGTGTTCGTTCTCGGCATCGCCGTCGGCAGCACGCTGCCGATCCGCCGATGGGCGCCTGAATGGGTGCCTTTGCCGTCGCACTGGTCGTTGAGCCGGTCGCGCGATGCCGACATGATCCGGCAGCGGGCCGGCGCCCCCGACGCTCGCCATGCCGTCGATGTCATCAGGACGATCGACGGCGACACGTTCGAGGCGCGGGTGCATCTCGCGCCAGGCCCCGATCTCACCACACGGGTCCGGCTGCGCGGCATCGATGCGCCGGAGCTGAAGGCGTCGTGTCAACGTGAGCTGCAAATGGCGCAGGCAGCGACCGTGGCGCTGCGCGACCTGCTCGGCCAGGGCGATGTCGCGATCTACAATATCGGCCCGGACAAGTATCAGGGGCGCGTCGTCGCCGACGTGGCGACGAGGAAGACCGACAATGTCTCGGCTGCGATGCTCGCGGCCGGTCATGCGCGTGCCTACAATGGCGGCCACCGCTTCGGCTGGTGCGGGAGCTTCGCGCGCTGAACAATCGCCGCCACCTTCGCCAAAGCTTCCTAATCTGGAATTCGAAAAGGAAGAGTATTTCGCGCCGTTGTCGCAACCTCTCGCGCGTGAAGATGTGTTCTTCAATCCCTTCCAACATCCTGCCGCAGCCAGCCGCGCAACGCTGAGCTAGGCCACATCACTGCCTGTGGGTGCAGGCATTTGTGGTTTGGGGCAGTTTCAGTGTGCATTTCCAGGATTGGTTTCGGACGCGTGTTGCTGCTGGGTGCGGCGAGCACGGCAGCGCTGGGTGTTGGTATCGCGGGTGTGGCGGCGCAATCGGCCACCGCTCCGGCGAGCGGGGTGATCCCGCTCGACCCGGTCGTCGTCGATCAGCCGGCGCAAAAGCCCACGCGCACGCAACGGGCGGCCCGTTCGCGCTCCGCATCGGCCACCCGCTCGCGCGCGATTGCGGCGCGGACGGCAGCCGCCGCCGCGGCTTCGCGCGCGATGCCGTCGACGAATGGCGGTACCAGCGGGCCACGCGAAACCTCGTGGGGCCATGTCGACGGCTATGTCGCGACCCGTAGCGGGACAGGTACCAAGACCGATGCGGCGCTGATCGAGACACCGGCCGCGGTGTCGGTGGTCACGCAGGATCAAATCCAGGCGCAGGGCGCACAGAGCGTGTCGCAAGCGGTGCGCTATACGCCGGGCGTACGGGTCGAGCCGACCGGCGCGGACGCGCGATTCGATACCGTCTACATTCGCGGCTTTGCCGCCGACCAGTATCTGGATTCGCTGCGGCTGCTCAATTTCGGCGTCTTCGCCTATCCGATCGTCGAACCATTCAATCTGGAGCGTGTGGAGGTGCTGCACGGTCCGGCGTCGATCCTCTACGGGCAGGCTTCGCCGGGTGGCGTCGTCGACATGGTGAGCAAGCGGCCGACGCTCGACCCCACGCACGAGATGTTCATTTCGACCGGCAGCTATGGGCGCATCCAGGGCGGCGTCGATCTTTCCGGCCCGATCGACCAGAACAAGGAGTTCCTGTATCGCTTCACAGCCTCCGGCCTCGATGTCGGCAGCCAGGTCGATCATACCGGCTACGAGCGCGTTTCGATCGCTCCGTCGCTGACATGGCGACCTGACAACGACACCACGCTGACGGTGCTCGGCACCTATCAACGCGACCCGAAGGCCGGATTCTACAATCAGCTGCTGCCGCTCGGCATCGGCACCATCACGCCCTATAAGGGCCAGTACATCCCAACGGGCTTCTATTCCGGTGAGCCGAATTTCGACAAGACCGACCGCACCCTGGGCGCGGTCGGCTATCTGATCGAGCATAGTTTCGGCAACAACCTGAAGGTCCGGCAAAATCTGCGCTATTCGGACCTCGATACCGACTTTGCCGTGGTGTCGCCGAACCCGGGCACCGATCCAACCAACATGACACGCGGCGCGTACACGACCCAGGAGAACATTCGCTCCTTCACCGTCGACAACCAGGCCGAGGCAAATTTCAACACCGGCCCGTTCCAGCACACCGTGCTTGCCGGCATCGACTACATGAACGCCACCGACAAGCGGCTCAACGGCAGCCTTGCCGTGGTGCCCTCGATCAACGCGCTCAATCCGGTCTACGGCGTTCCGATCGGACCGGTGCCGAGCACGACCAACGTCCGACAGACCATCGACCAGCTCGGGGGCTATTTGCAGGATCAGATCAAGTTCGATCGCTTCGTGGCGCTGCTCGGCGTGCGCGAAGATCTCGCGACATCTCGCACCGAGACCCTGACCTATGCAACCAACCTCACCGCGATCGCGCCAAAGTCCGACACCGCGACGACCAAGCGCGGCGCCCTGCTCTACAAGTTCGACAACGGCATCGCCCCCTATATCCAGTACACCGAATCGTTCCAGCCGACCGCCGGCACGGATTTCGCGGGCAATCCGTTCGCGCCGACCACCGGGCAGCAAGAGGAAGTCGGAATCAAATATCAGCCCAATGCGAAATCGCTCTACACCATCGCGGCCTACAATCTGGTGCAGCAGAACGTGCTGACGCCGGATCCCGATCCGAGCCACGGGCCGACTGCGCGGGTCCAGACCGGAGAAATTCGCTCGCGTGGCATCGAGCTCGAGGCCAAGACGGAGGTCAATCGCGACCTCAGCCTGATCGCCTCCTACACCTATCTCGACAACATCGTGACCAAGACCAACACGGTGGCGCAGCTCGGCAAGCATCCGGTCGGCTTCGCGATGAATTCGGCCGCCGCCTGGGCGGACTATTCTTTCCATGGCGGCCCGCTCGACGGCTTCGGCTTGTCCGGCGGCGTCCGCTACATCGGTCCGTCGGCCGGCAACACCGCGAACACGTTCTACGTACCCGGCGTGACTTTGTTCGACGCCGCGATCCACTACGATCTCGCGGGCCTCGGCCGGCCGTTCAAGGGTTACTCGCTGCAGGTCAACGCGACCAACATCTTCGATAAGACATATGTGACCTTTTGCCAGGATATCGGATGCTACTATGGTCTGCGCCGCAACGTGATCGCGACGCTGCGCTATCGTTGGTGAAATCGGGGATGCTGACGTCATGACTCGAGCGGCGCTGCGGCGATGGTTCTGGGTGCACAAATGGTCGAGCCTGGTGTGCACGCTGTTCCTGCTGGTGATCTGCGTGACCGGCCTGCCGTTGGTGCTGCGTGACGAACTGTCGGACTTGCTCGACAACGCCTTGCCCTATGCCAAGGTCGCCGACGATACGCCGAACGTCAGCCTCGACAAGCTCGCCTCCATCAGCCGGCAGATGTATCCCGGCGAGATCATCACCTCGATGTTCTCCGATGACGATGAGCCGAAGATCGTCGTGTTCATGGCTCAGTCCTGGGACGCGGTCCGGGCAAATATCAAGGCCATGCACTGGATCAGGTTCGATGCGCATACCGGAGCCGTGCTCAAGCAGTCCAAGCCCTTCGATCAGGACGGGATGAGTTTTCTCACGCTGATGCTGCGGCTTCACAGGGACCTGTTCGCTGGCCTGTCCGGCGAACTCTTCATGGGGCTGATGGCGCTGCTGTTCGTCGCCGCGCTGGTGTCAGGGGGCGTGGTCTACAGCCCGTTCATGCGGCGGCTGGATTTCGGTACGGTGCGCACCGGGCGATCGCGGCGTCTCAAATGGCTCGACCTGCACAATCTGCTCGGCGTCGTCACGTTGGCCTGGATGCTGGTGGTCGGTATCACCGGCGTGATCAACGAACTATCGACGCCGCTGTTCGGGCTTTGGCTGCGGACCGACGTCAAAGCCATGCTCGCCAAGATACAGGAACGCCCGATCGATGATGTCTCGGAGTTGAGTTCGCCGCAGGCGGCGCTCGATACCGTCAAGGCCGCGCTTCCCGGGAAGGTCGCCACCAGCATGGCATTCCCGGGTTCGCCGTTCGGCACGCCCTATCATTATGTGGTGTGGACCAAGGGCAAGGAGCCGCTGACGTCGCGGCTGTTCAGCCCCGCGCTGGTCAATGGGCGCACAGGCGAATTCGGCGGCGAGGTCGGGATGCCCTGGTATCTGCGGGCGCTCGAACTGTCGCGGCCGCTGCATTTCGGCGACTATGGCGGCATGCCGCTCAAGGTGATCTGGATCCTGCTCGATCTCGTGACCATCGTCGTGCTGGTCAGCGGATTGTATCTCTGGCTGTCGCGGCGTGGGTCGCCGATCGCGGAAGCCGAACAGGAACTGATGGCAAGTCGCGTGGCGCCGTTGCGGCCGGAAGCTGCGGAATGAGCTCGCAACGCCGCTCGTATCTCAAGATCTGGCGCTGGCCCACGATGCTGGGCGGCCTCACGATCGCGGGCTTGTTCGCGGCGCTGCTCGGCCAGCAGGGCATCTGGTTGCCGCTGTCCTGGGCGTCGCTGACGGTGCCGCTGGTCGTGATCCTGGCCTGCCTGCACCGGTTGCGCCACGGCTAGAGCGCTTTCGAGCGAAGTGGATCCCAGTTTGCGTGAAGCCGCGCATGTCGGCGCGGCTGTTGTTGCGTCAAACCTTCGGCCGACGTCAGCGGGTGACGACGACCGTCGTGCCGACCGAGACGCGCGAATAGAGATCGGTGATGTCGGTGTTCAGCATGCGGATGCAGCCGTAGGAGACGAAACCGCCGACCGAGCCCGGCACGTTGGTGCCGTGGATGGCGTATTCGCCGCCGGCCAGCGTCATCGCCGCGACGCCCATCGGGTTATGCGGCGAGCCGCCGGCGATCACGTTCGGGATGCTGGGCTTGTCGCGCTTGACCTCGGCGGGGGGCGACCAGGCCGGGTTGCGATACTTGCCGTCGATGCGGGTGGTGCCGGCCCACTGCTTGCCGGACTTGCCGACGCCGACCGGGTAACGCATCGCGTGGCCGGAATCGAGGATGAGATAGAGCCGCCGTTCGTTGGTCTTCACCACGATGGTGCCCGGCGTGTAATTGTCGGCGTGAAGTCCCACGATTTCCGGCCGCGCTTCGGCCGTCTGCGACATCAACACGCTCGCTCCGAGGGTGGCAGCCAACGCCACCGCAATCTTCATCGACATCAACCTCTCCACTTCCCAACAGCTCCCGTGAGGGAGCCAAAAACGAAGATGCAGAGCCCTGAAAAAACCGGGCCCGCCGGTCTCACGCACGCAATGTTAACCGCGTGTCTTAACCGGGCGGTTTCACGCCGGCCGCGAGACACGTCCTGATGGCGGGGAGAGAAGGAAAACTTGGGATCAAAGTAAATGACTTGAAAACAACACCCGGCCACAAACGCGCCGCAATGCCGCCGCGTCTCTGACAATCCCGTGAAACGCCTAATCCCATGGCGCTTCAGGGGCGGCCGACGCCGGATTGCAGCAAGACAAGCGAAAGGCCGCGGCGATGATCGCGCGCGGCCCTTGCTTCATGTCTCGATATTACTGCTGCCGGATTACTTCTTGTTCTGCCGGTTCTGCACGAGGTCATCGACCACGGCCGGATCGGCGAGCGTCGAGGTGTCGCCGAGGCTGGAGGGCTCGTCCTCGGCGATCTTGCGCAGGATGCGGCGCATGATCTTGCCGGAGCGGGTCTTCGGCAGGCCGGGCGCGAATTGAATGAGATCCGGCGAGGCGATCGGGCCGATGTCCTTGCGGACCCAGGCGACCAGCTCCTTGCGCAGCGCCTCGGTCGGCTCGGTGCCCTTCATCAGCGTGACATAGGCGTAGATGCCCTGGCCCTTGATGTCGTGCGGGTAGCCGACGACGGCGGCTTCCGACACCGCCTCATGCGCGACCAGCGAGCTCTCGACCTCGGCGGTGCCCATGCGATGGCCGGAGACGTTGATGACGTCGTCGACGCGGCCGGTGATCCAGTAATAGCCGTCGGCATCGCGCCGGCAGCCGTCGCCGGTGAAGTACTTGTTCTTGTAGGTCGAGAAATAGGTCTGCTCGAACCGCGCATGATCGCCATAGACCGTGCGCATCTGCCCCGGCCAGGATTTGGTCAGGCACAGATTGCCCGAGGTCTCGCCGTCCAGCGTCTTGCCGTCGGCGTCGACGATCTCGGGCACCACGCCGAAGAACGGCCGCGTCGCCGATCCCGGCTTCAGCTTGGTCGCGCCCGGCAGCGGCGTGATCAGGATGCCGCCGGTCTCGGTCTGCCACCAGGTGTCGACGATCGGGCAGCGGTCGTCGCCGACCACGCGGTAGTACCACTCCCAGGCTTCCGGATTGATCGGCTCGCCGACCGAGCCGAGCAGGCGCAGCGATTTGCGCGAGGTCTTCTTCACCGGCTCGTCGCCGCCCTGCATCAGCGCGCGGATCGCGGTCGGCGCGGTGTAGAAGATGTTGACCTTGTGCTTGTCGACCACGTTCCAGAACCGCGAATTGTCCGGGTAGTTCGGCACGCCCTCGAACATCAGCGTGGTCGCGCCGTTGGCGAGCGGTCCATAGAGGATGTAGCTGTGGCCGGTGACCCAGCCGACGTCGGCGGTGCACCAGTAGATGTCGCCGTCATGATAGTCGAACACGTATTGGTGCGTCATCGACGCGAACACCAGATAGCCGCCCGAGGTGTGCAGCACGCCCTTCGGGGTGCCGGTCGAGCCCGAGGTGTAGAGGATGAACAGCGGATCCTCCGCATTCATCGGCTCGCACGGGCACTCCGACGTCACCATTTCGGCGGCCTCGTGGTACCAGAGGTCGCGCGTCGGGTTCATCTCGATCTTGCCGCCGGTGCGCTTCACCACGACGACCCAGTCGACGCCGCCGGTCTTGGCGATCGCCGCATCGACATTGGCCTTCAGCGGCACCTTCTTGCCGCCGCGCAGGCCTTCGTCGGCCGTTATCACCACCTTGGAATCGCAGTCCTTGATGCGCTGGGCGAGGCTGTCCGGCGAGAAGCCGCCGAACACCACCGAGTGGATCGCGCCGATCCGCGCACAGGCCAGCATCGCGTAGGCCGCTTCCGGAATCATCGGTAGATAGATCGTGACGCGATCGCCCTTGCCGACGTTTCGGGTGCGCAGGATGTTGGCCATCTTGCAGACTTCGTCATGCAGCTCGCGGTAGGTGATGTGCTTGGATTCGGAAGGGTCGTCGCCCTCCCAGATGATCGCGGTCTGGTCGCCGCGCGTCTCCAGATGGCGGTCGATGCAGTTCCAGGCGACGTTCAGCTCGCCGTCCTCGAACCATTTGATCGAGATGTTGCCGGGCGCGTAGGAGACGTTCTCGACCTTGGTGTAGGGCTTGATCCAGTCGATCCGCTTGCCGTGCTCGCCCCAGAAACCGTTGGGGTCCTTGACCGAGTGCGCGTACATCTCGCGATATTTTGCGTCGTTGACGTAAGCACGCTTGGCCCAGTCGGCCGACACGTCATAGATCTTCTCGGACATCGCTTTCCTCCACTCATTGCCGCTCGCAAACAACGCGGCGGCAAGCCTTTTAAGTTCAAGCCATCTTGATCATTGCCGCGATTATGCGTTGCCGCATTCCGGGCCGGCAAGGAAAAAGGACTGTCACTTTCGTCGCGCCGAAGCCGCCGGATGGTCCACCGGCGTCCGCTTGTGATAGGACGGCTTACCGCAACGCATCGACGAGAGAAACCTATGCGCCATCGCCTGCTCCGGGTCACTGGTCTCTTGGTCGTAGTGATGTCGCTTTCGGCGCCGCTCGCCACGGCGCAGACGGCGGCACCCGCGCCCTCTGCCGAGGCGCTCGCCGCGGCCAAGGAATTGGTGACCACCATGCATCTTGTCGACCAGTTCAAGGCGCTGATGCCGGCGATCCTGCAGAGCCTCAAGCCTGCGATCGTCCAGGGGCGCAGCGGGGTCGACCGCGATTTCGATTCCCTGACGCCGGTCATACTCGACAGCTTCCAGGCGCGGTACAGTGAATTGTCGGACGCCATGGCAGTCGTCTATGCCAACAACTTCACGGCTGACGATCTGCGCAACTTGATCACCTTCTACAAAAGCCCGCTCGGCCAGAAAATGCTCGAAAAGACACCGGCCTTGACCAAGCAGTCGCTCGTCGCGGGCCAGCGGTTTGGCGCATCAGTCGCCGCAGACCTGCGGCAGAAGATCATCGAGGAACTGCGCAAGAAGGGTCACGACCTCTGACGCGGTTGGCGTGGATTTGACTGCATCTGGATACTGGCTGCCCGGCTCATGACGACTCGGCGCCCGTCACATTCGCGGCGGCCAGACAGCCGGAAATCAAGGTTAGTCGGCGAATGGCACCCATGAAAGGTAATTAGAAACCTCTCATAACTGATTCGCGACTCGCAATGTCCGTCCCGACGCCCTAAATCGCCATTCCGAGGCCGGACGGCCTCACCGGAACCAAGCCCGAAGCAACGGCATTACCGGGAGAACAGCGGAACAAGGCGTCTAACTGAGATGATGGATCAGCAGAACATCGCGGCTGTGCGGCCCATGTCCGCCGATCCCGCTGTCGCCCTGGCGAAGGCGCTGGGCCAATGGCCCAAGCGGCCGCAGCCAAAGTTATCGCCGCGGGCGAAGCTCAAATTTGAAGCGCCTGTCGCCATCAAGACCTCGGTCGAGGATCTGGCGCGCGACCTGGGCCTTCGGCTCGGCGATCAGAACGAGCTGACCATCCGGCGCATCAAGCGCGGCAAGACCTATTCATTCGTTCGCGCCAATGGCTCGCGCGTCCGCGATGCCCGTACCATCCGCCGGCTGCACGCGATGGCGATGCCGCCGGCCTATCGCCAGGTCCGTTACTCCACCGATCCGAACACGCATCTCCAGGCGGTGGGGCTCGATGCGGCCGGCCGGTTGCAATACCGCTACCACGCCGACTGGGAAAAGGTCCGCGAGCAGCGCAAGGCACATCGCCTGGGCAAGCTGGTCGCCGCGCTGCCGAAGATCCGGCGCAAGGTCTCGGCGTTCCTGTCCGGCGACGAGCCGACCCGCGAGTTCGCGCTGTCGGCGGTGATCGAGCTGATCGCGCGCACCGCGATCCGGCCCGGCAATGAATCCTATGCGCGCCTCAACGGCACCCGCGGTGCCACCACGCTGCTGAAGTCCAACGTCACGCTGGAAGACGATTCGCTGGTGCTGACCTTCAAGGCCAAGGGCGGCAAGGCCGTGCGCAAGGAATGCGACGCGGCCAAGCTGGTGCGCGCGATCGGCATCCTGCGCGGCGTCCCGGGCAAGCGCATGTTCCAGTATTACGATCGCTCCGGCGTCGTGCGCGCCGCCTCAACGACGGCGGTCAACGCGTTCCTGCGCGAGCTCGCCGGCATCAAGATTTCGCTGAAGGACTTCCGCACTCTGATGGCGTCGGCCGTCGTCGTGGAATCGCTGTCGCGGATCACCCCGGCCGCCAGCCAGCGCGGCCGCAAGCGCCAGGTGCTGGACGCGATCCGCGCCGCCGCCGACCAGCTCTCCAACACGCCGGCGATCTGCCGCAAGAGCTATGTCCACGACACCATCGTGACCGCGTTCGAAGACGGCATCCTCGAACGCTTCGCCGCAACGATGGGCGGCTACCGCACCCAGAGCAAGCGCGAGCAGCTACTGGCGCAGGTGGTGATGGCGGCGGGGGCTTAGGCTTAGTCGCCGCATCCTCCATCGTCGTCCCGGCCTGGTGCGCAATTGCGCACGGGAGCCGGGACCCATAACCCCAAATCTTGATTGCTGAAACGAGCTGTGGCCACGGCGCGGCCCAACAATGCGCGCCTGTGGTTATGGGTCCCGGCCTTCGCCGGGACGACGGCAGAGTTGGCGGTGGAATTTAAAGCCCACCCATCTTGCAGACGTATTTCCATTCTTCCGCCGTCACCGGCTGCACCGAGAGCCGCGAGTATTTCACCAGCGCCATGTCGGCGAGCTTCTTGTCGGCCTTGATCGCGGCCATCGTCACCGCCGTCTTCAGCGGCTTGTCGGCCTTGATGTCGACGCAGACGAACTTGCCGGTTTTGTCGGTCGGATCCGGATAGGCTTCCTTGATGATCTCGGCGATGCCGACGATCTCCTTGCCCTCGTTCGAATGATAGAAGAACGCCTTGTCGCCCTTCTTCATGTTGACGAGGTTCTGCCGCGCCGTGAAGTTGCGCACGCCGGTCCAGGCCTCGCCTTTCGCGCCCTTGGCGACCTGCTGGTCCCACGACCAGACCGACGGTTCGGATTTCACCAGCCAGTAATTCATCGCAACTCACCCCGTTCTCGAACGTCGATTGTGCGGCAATCTACAGGCACGCGAATGCCCGCGACAAGCGCAGGTATCCGGCGTCATGTTCATTGCTTCAGGTAATGATCGAAGAAGTTGGCGATGTCGGTGAACGCCTCCCTGGTCTCGGGCGCATCGATGTTCATCTGGTACTGCGCGTGGGATTGCCCCTCATAGACATTGAGATCGGCGATCACACCGGCGCGGCGCAGCTTGCGATGCGTGCGCACCGTGTTGCTGAGGAACAGGTCGCGGGTGCCCGATGTCAGGATGGTCGGCGGAAAGCCCTTGAAGTCGCCGTAGATCGGGGAGATGTAGGGATTCTTCAGGCTGGTGCCGTTGGCGTAGAGCTTTGCGGCGCGGCCGAGCCAGCCGTCCCAGGTCACCAGCACATTGTCGACCCATTCGTTGCTGGCGTAGCTGTCGCCGATCTTGTCGATGTCGGACCATGGCGTGCCCGGCGCGATGGCGGCGGGCAGCGGCAGCTTCTCATCCTTGGCCCGCAACACCATCGCAAGCGTCATGGCGCCGCCCGTCGAGGTGCCGAAGATCGCCAGCCGATGGCGTTCATGCGATTTCAGGACCTGCTTGTAGACCGCCATCGCGTCGTCCAGCGCGGCGGGATAGGGGAAGTCCGGCGGCATCCGGTAGTCGACCGAGATCACCTTGAAGCCGCCGAGGCCGGCCATCATGATGGCTTCCGGGAGCGCCGCCTCGCCGGGGCCGAACACGTAACCGCCGCCATGGACGTGGATCAGCAGGCGCCGCCGGTTCTCCAGCGCGATCTTGTTCGGCGTCACGATGTAGCAATGCACGCCGGCAATCCTGGTTTCCTCGACCTTGACGCCGAGCTTCGCCTTCAGCGTTGGAATGCCGTCGATCAGGAGCTTGGCACGGCGATCGATCAGCTCCTTCCACTCCGCCGGCGTTTTCGGATCGGCGTTGAAGTGCGGCGGATAGGGCGCGCCGATCATCGCCTGCATCTCGGGCGAGACGTCGGCGGAGGGATTGCCGATCGATTTGGGCGGCGCGACACGCTTGCCGTTGTCGGCGTTCGCGGCGGCCTCGCTCTTGGCGAGTTCGTCGTATGAGGCTGCGGTTTGAGCGCGAGCGGCGCTGGCGGAGAGGGCGAGGGCGAAGGCCAGGCTGATCGAAACAAGGCTGATCGAAACGACGGCGCGATGCGGTTGACGCATGGTCTTTTCCTTGGGATCCGTTGCGCGATGGTCAGACCGGGATCCGACGGCTCAAAGCCACGCTAATACGGCGGGTTCAGGCCGTGAAGGGCAGCCTGCAACACATGCTCACGATCATCCTTCCGATTTGAACGGCCGCGTCAGCAAGCCTTCGATCGCGGCATCGATGGTCAGCCGGTTGGCGAGGATGGCCGCGACCGCGTTCGACACCGGCATGTCGACCTTCTGCGCGGCGGCGAGTTCACATAGCACCGGCGCAGTGAACGCACCCTCGGCGAGCTTGCCGACCGGCGCCGCCTCGCCGCGCCCGAGCGCGAGGCCGAGCGCGAAGTTGCGCGATTGCGCGGTCGAGCAGCTGAGCAGCAGATCGCCCAATCCCGACAGGCCGGCCAGGGTCTCGGTGCGTGCGCCGCAGGCGCGGCCCAACCGGGCGAGCTCGCTGAAGCCGCGCGTGGTCAGCGCGGCGAGCGCGGAGGCGCCGAGATTCTTGCCGACCACGATGCCGGCGGCGATCGCCAGCACGTTCTTGGCCGCGCCGCCGATCTCGACGCCGCGCACGTCTGTGGTGTGATAGGGCCGAAACGTTGCCGAGCCGAGTGATTGCACCAGCACGCGCGCCAGTGCCTCGTCCTTGGTGGCCAGCGTCACGGCGGTCGGCAAGCCGCGCGCGACGTCGTCGGCAAAGCTTGGTCCCGACAGGATCGCGGGCACGGCGCGTGGCGCGGCCTCGGCGATCACCTCGGTCATGAATTTGTGCGTGCCGTGCTCGATGCCCTTGGCGCAGGCGATCACCGGCGTGTCAGGCTTGAGATGCGGCGCAAGATGCCCGACCGCCGCGCGCAGATGCTGCGCCGGGGTGACCGCGAGGATGATGTCGGCGCGCGCGGCTGCGGCGATATCCGACGTCACGGCAATGTCGGGATGAAGCTGGACGCCGGCGAGCCGCGGATTGACCCGGGTCGCCTGGATTTGCGCGGCATGCTCGGCATTGCGCGCATACAGCGTCACCTTGCGCCCGGCGCGCGCCGCGACGTCGGCCAAGGCCGTGCCCCAGGCGCCGGCCCCGATCACGCTGACTGATGCATGCGCGGGCATCGTATCCCTCGGTTCAATATCCGGCGCGGCTGTTGGCGTGGCCGGCTGGCGCCTTGGCATTGGCGTCGAGCAACCAGCGTGCGCGTGGCGGCGCTTCCATCGTGTCGGTGAGGCCGAGCGCCATCCGTTCGGCGCCGGCCCAGGCGATCATCGCGCCATTGTCGGTGCAGAGCGCCGGCGGCGGGATGATCAGCGTGGTCTGGGCCTTCGCCGCGACGTCCTGCAACGCGCTGCGGATGGCGTGGTTGGCGGCCACGCCGCCGGCCGCGACCAGTGCGCGCGGCGTGCCGAACCGCTCCTGAAACAGCCTGAGGCCGACGCTGAGGCGATCCGCGGTTGCGTCCAGCACCGCGGCCTGGAAGCTGGCGCAGAGGTCGCTGATGTCCTGCGGCTCCAATGGCTCCAGCCGGCTCGCCTCATTACGCACCGCGGTCTTCAATCCCGACAGCGAGAAATTCGCATCGGGCCGGCCGAGCATCGGGCGCGGAAAGGCAAACCGCGTCGGGTCGCCGCCGGCGGCCGCGCGCTCGACCTGCGGTCCGCCTGGATAGGGCAGCGACAGCATCTTCGCCACCTTGTCGAACGCCTCGCCCATCGCGTCGTCGACCGTGGTGCCGAGCCGGACATATTCGCCGACGCCGACCACGGCGACGATCTGGGTGTGGCCGCCTGAGGCCAGGAACAGGCAATAGGGAAACGCCAGCGCGCAGGTCAGCCGCGGCGTCAGCGCGTGCGCCTCGAGATGGTTCACGGCGATCAACGGCGTGGCATGCACCATCGCGACCGCCTTCGCGGTGGTGAGACCGACAATGACGCCGCCGATCAGGCCGGGTCCGGCGGCGGCCGCGACCGCCGACAATTGTCCATAGCCGACGCCGGCTTCCGTCATCGCCGAAGCGACGATGCCATCGAGCAGGTCGACATGGGCGCGCGCCGCGATCTCCGGCACCACGCCGCCGAAGCGGGCATGTTCTTCGGTCTGCGAGCGCACGATGTTGGAGAGGATCTTGCCCTGCCCGTCAGCCTGGCGCTCGACCACGGCGGCTGCGGTTTCATCGCAGGTGGTCTCGATTCCCAACACCAGCATCGGCGGTTCGTGTCCCAATTTCGGCCCTTGTGCTACCAGCATGATCCAGACGGGCCGGAACCGGTTTCCGGCAAGATCATGTTCATCCAGATGTTCCCTCCGGGGTAGCATTGCGAGGTCTTGAAGTGCAATCGGTCGGCAAGCTCCAATTCGCAAGGCGGGAGGCCTGACCCCGTGACCATCCTTGTCACACGACCGCATCCGGACAATGACACCACGCTCGCGACGCTGCGGGACCGGGGCTTCGAGGCCCTGTCGGCACCGCTGCTGCGTTTCGAGCCGCTGCCGTTCCATGACGATGCCGATGCGGATTATGACGGCGTCATCCTGACCAGCGCCAATGCGCTGCGGTCGCTTGATCTCACCGCCAGCCGGCTGTTGCCGCTGCCGCTGTTTGCGGTCGGGGCGCATACCGCCGATGCGGCGCGCGCCGCCGGCTTCGACCGCGTGATCGTGGCCAAGGGCGACGCGGTGAGCTTGCGCGATCTCGTGCTGGCGCAGGTCAAGGCCGGTAAACTGACGGCGTCGGCGACGTTGCTGTATCTCGCCGGCGCCGACCTCTCGCGCGATCTCGCTGGCGAGCTCGGAACGCGCGGGCTCACCGTCGTCACCCACACCACTTACCGGATGGCGCCGGTGGCCGCCCTGCCAAGGCAGGCCAGCGAGGCCTTCATGGCGAACCGGATCAGCGCGGTGCTGCATTATTCCCGCCGCAGCGCGCAAGCGTTCCTGGAGACGATCCGGGCCGACGGGATCGAGATTTCGGCGCTCGCCGTGCCGCAATGCTGCATTTCGGCGGCCGTCGCCGCGGTGCTGCATGACGCCGGTGCCACCAACGTCGTGGTCGCGGCGCGGCCGGACGAAGCCGCCCTGCTGGAGGCGCTTGGCCGCGCCTTGCGGCCGTGACCGGTATAATTCTTTGGTCCGAACAGGATGTTAGGCAATGCCCGCCGTTCCGGATCATGCTCTAAGCAGTCGGGCTCATGTCGACGACAGGTTTTCAAGCGAAACGGAGCCCGGTTCGCGTTAAGCAAACGCGACCAAACAAAAAGATAGGGCCACGATCCGATTCAATCGGATCGGATCATGCTCTAGGATGTGCGGCCAGTAGTTTTGAGGACCCCCGCGATGGCTGAAGAAAGGCCCGACGACCCAGGACCTTCGCCGGATTCCCGGCCCAAGCGCGCGCCGCCGACCATCGATCTTCAGGCGACCGAGGTCTCGAGCGAACCGCCAAAGGCGGAGGAGACCGCGGAGGCCGCCAGGGAAGCTGCAAAGGAATCCACAACGGAAGCCAGCGAGGCATCGCCGGGCGTTGCGCCGCCCGAAGCGGAGCCGCAGCCCGAGACCGCTTCCGTGAGGCCCGATGCCGAGCCGGCGCGGCCGGTCTCACCCTGGGTGGTGGCACCGGTATCGGGCGCCGTCGCCGCAGCCCTGGTGATCGGGGTCGGCTGGTTGCTCGGCTGGCCCGCGGTGCAGCCATCGTCCGCGCCGCTGCCCAGTGCCGCAACGATCGACGAGCTCGGCACGCGTGTCAGCGCGCTGGAATCGAAAGCCGGTAGGCCCGTCGCGGCGGTGGCCGATCCTGCGGCAACGGCGCGGCTCGACGCGCTCGACAAATCGATCGCCGCGCTGCGCACCGAGCTCGCCGCAACGCGCGCGCAATCCGACAAGCTTGCCGGCGCCGTCAACGACGCGAAGGCCGCGCCGCGCGATGGTGCGGCTGCGCCCGATATCTCCGGCATCACGGCGCGCATCGACAAGGTCGAAGGCGCGGTGCAGGCGCAGGGCGCCGCGATCGCCAAGCAGGACAGCAAGATCGCCGACACCAAGGCCGAAGCGAAGGCGGACGACGTGCCGCTGCGCCGCGTGGTTGCGGCGTCGCTGCTGGACGTCGCGGTTCGCCATGGCGATCCCTATGCCTCGGCGCTGCAATCGGCGAAAGTGCTGGCCGACAATCCCGACGCGCTCAAACCGCTCGATGCGTTCGCGACGTCAGGCGTGCCGAATCCGGCGACGCTGTGCCGCGAGCTGGTCGAGATCGTGCCGAAGCTGGTGCCGCCTGCGCCGGAGGAGGCAACGACCGGCGCCGGGCTGGTCGATCGTCTGAGGGCCGGCGCGTCCACGCTGGTCCAGATCGAGCGCACCGACGGCACCGGGACCGATCGCGGCAGCATCGTCGCGCGGGTGACATCGGCCGCCGTGCATAATGATCTTGCACTCACCGTGCGCGAACTGAAATCGCTGCCGCCGGCGGATCGTACTGCCGCGCAAGCCTGGCTCGACAGGGTCGAGGCGCGCCGCGCCGCGCTCGACGCATCGCGGAAATTTGCCGACAACGCCATGGCGGCGCTCGCCACCGTCAATCAATAGATTCTAGCAATGGATTGTTGATGATCCGGATCATTCTGTTCCTGCTGCTGATCGCGCTCGCTGCCGCGGGTGCGGCCTGGATGGCCGATCAGCCCGGCGATCTCGTGATGTCATGGGGCGGTTTGCGCCTGACCTCCAAGCAGCCGATGTTCCTGCTCGGCCTCGTCATCGTGGTCGCCATGATCGCGGGGATGATTCTACGCGGGCTGTGGAATATCCCCGGGCACGTCCGCCGCGGCCAGCGCGAGCGCCGTCGCGCCCGCGGCCGTCATGCCATCACGCAAGGCCTGCTCGCGATCGGCCATGGCGACTCCTCGGCGGCGCGCACGCACGCCGAAGCGGCGCGGCGTCACGCGGCAGGCGATCCGCTGGCGCTGCTGTTGCACGCGCAATCGGCGCAGCTCGATGGCGACCGCGACGGCGCGCAACGAGCCTTCCGCGCCATGGCCGAGCGCGCCGACACGCGGCTGCTCGGCTTGCGCGGCCTGTTCATCGAGGCGCAGCGCGCCGATGACCCGGTGGCGGCCGTGATGATTGCCGAGGAAGCCTTGAAGATGTCGCCGTCCTCGTCATGGGCCTCGCATGCGGTGCTGGGGTTCTGCTGCGCCAAGGGCGATTGGGCCGGCGCGTTGTCGATCATCGACAACAACCAGTCGGCCGGGCTGATCGACAAGGCGACCTATCGGCGGCAGCGCGGCGTGCTGCTGACCGCGCGCGCGCTGGAGTTCGAGACGGTCGATCGCGACCTGTCGCGCTCGAGCGCGATGGAGGCGCTGAAGCTCGCGCCGACGCTGATCCCGGCCGCCGTGCTCGCCGCCAAGTTCGAGAGCGAGGCGCATCAGGTGCGCCGCGCGATGCGCATCGTCGAGACGGCGTGGCTGGCACAGCCGCATCCCGATCTCGCCGATGCCTATTCGCACGTGCGGCTCGGCGATTCCGCGCGCCAGCGCCTGGTGCGGGTCGAGACGCTGGCGGCGAAGACCCCGGGCCATATCGAGGGCGCGCTGGCGATCGCGCGCGCCGCGATCGACGCGGCCGAATTCGGCAAGGCGCGTGCGGCGCTGGAGCCGTTCACAGCCGCGCCGACCCAGCGCGTCGCGCTGTTGATGGCCGAGATCGAGCGCACCGAGCATGGCGACAGCGGCCGGGCGCGGGCCTGGACCCTGCGGGCGGTGCGCGCGCTGCACGATCCGGCGTGGACCGCCGACGGCTACGTCTCCGACCGCTGGCGCCCGGTGTCGCCGGTCACCGGCCGCCTCGACGCCTTCCAGTGGCAGACCCCGGTGGCGGCATTGCCGTCCGACAAGGGCAGCGCGATCGAGACCTCGCCCTTCGAGGAGGCGATGCTGGCGCCGCGGCGGGTCGAGCCGCCGAGAGAAGCCGCCAGCGAGCCGGACGCAGCCAAACCGCCGGAGGCAACCAAGCCGGTTGAACCGGTCGAGGCAAAAGCGATCGAGCCGGCGACGCAGGACAACGCGCCGCTGCCGGCGGCCATCGAGTCCGGGCCGGCCCCTGCCGAGCCCCCAATATCGGAGCCGGCTCCCCCGCCGGCGGCCGAGGCAGCGCCACCAGCGCCCGCTCCCTTGTTCCGCTCCCGGACTGATCTGCCCAAGGACCTGACAAAGGCCGCGCCGGCGCCAATCCCGGCGGTGATCCCGATCGTCCGGGCTCCCGACGACCCAGGGGTCGACGAGGACGGCGCGGTGGACGAATTTGCGGAACAAATCGGCCCACCGAAGGCTCAGGTGGGCGGCTGGCGTGGATTTCTGGCCCGTTTGGGAAGCTAATTCGCGGTTCGGCAATCACCGTGCGGTTAAATAACCGCGCCATCCTTGCCAATCGGGGTCATGCCCGATATCAGGTGGCGCGCAAGCTCAGGCAGTTGCCGAACGGTTCGCCGCAATAGCTCAGTTGGTAGAGCACGTCATTCGTAATGACGGGGTCGGGGGTTCGAGTCCCTCTTGCGGCACCAGCTCTCAAATTATCCGGCCCACTCCGTATCTTTGTCGCGAGCCGTGCCCGGCGCCCAATCGCTTTTTCGCTTTACTCGAAACTAAGCATCATTTGACGGAAAGGCACGCGCTTGCGGCAAGCGGCGCGCGCGTCAGGTTCCCGTCAGGGTGCACACATACCATCAGCTCGAAGATTTCAGTCGCAACGCCGTTCGTTGAAAGAGCTGGACCAGGCACCATGCGTCCGAGGCTATTGGGTAGTTTATGCATCGCAGCGGCCGCGCTGCCGGTCGCCATCCATTTGCGTTTCGCCATTTGGGAGGTCTGGTGCTTCGCCCTCCTCGTTGGCATCGGCGTCTACCTGTTGAGCGAGACTTTCGGCGGGCAAGAGGTCGCGCGGAGCGAGTGAGCCATCGCGCGCTGAATCGCATTGGCTGAAGCGCCGGGACCAGATCGACCACAGTCGTGCGCGCGCGTGACGCATCTCACGAAGTCCATCGCCCGACCGCGCTAGTCTCGCCGTGAGCAACGGGAGACCAACAATGCGCAAACTCATCTTGATCACGGCGATGGTGTTGGCTTCCGCCGCCGCGCAGGCCGGCGAACGAAGCCTGTCGCTGGGCGGCGCGGCGTCGCTGCCGGCTGCCACATCGAACTCGGTCAATATGGCGGGCAAGGTTGCCGACGCGCCGGCCCCGCAGCCCCAAGTCCAGCCGGCCGCGCAGCAGGCGCCGGTGCAGCAGGCCAATGTGCAGCCGTCGGCGGCGCCGGATACGGGGCAACAACTTGAGCAGCGGGCGGTTGCGCACCGGTCGAGCCATCGCCGCCACGCGCGGCGCTGGACCGAGGGCCGGATCATCGGCGAACTGCATCGCCACGGGATCTACTGGTAGCCGCCGTTCGGTTCATATGCCCCAGGCGGCGCGCGAGGGCGCGCCTTGTCGAGCGCCGGCGGCCGCCAGCTGCTTTGCATGGGGTTGTTTTCGATATTTTGGCAGCGCGCATCCGCGGCAGGGAACTTCGCCGCCGGCGACATCTCAAACGAAGGCGCCCCCGGATCGGATCCGGGGGCGCCTTGCGTTGAGGGTGCTCGAGGCGTGGGCTGCGTTACTCGACGGTCTGCACGACGTTGCCGATCGGCCGGCCGGTTGCGATCGGCTTCTCGGTCTTCGCCATCATCGCGTCGTATTCGGGCAGCGTCTCGATCTGGGTCTTGGCCTTCATCCAGACCACCTTGTAGCCGCCTGCCTTCAGCTTGCGCAGCAGCGTCGGCAGCGCCTGCGCGGTGTGCTTCTGCAGGTCGTGCATCAGGATGATGCCCTTGTGCTCCTTGTCGAGCTTGGTCATCACATTGTTGATGACCTCGTCGGAGTTCTTGGACTTGAAATCGTTGGAGTCGACGTCGACCGAGAACATCGCGATGTTGCGGCTGCCGAGATAGGCGGTGGTCGCCGGCGTGTGCGCCAACGCAGGGAAGCGGAAGAACGGAGCCGGGTTGCTGCCCAGCGCCAGCTTCACGGCGCTAAAGCCCTTCTCGATCTCGTCCTTGGCCTGCTGCTCGGTGATCTTCTTGCTCGCCAGGTGAGCATGCGACCAGGTGTGGGCGCCGATGGTGTGGCCGGCGGCGGCGACCTGGCGCAGGATATCAGGGTGATAGGTGGTGTGCAGGCCGATCGGGAAGAACACCGCCTTGGTGCACTCATCCGCCAGCGCCTTGAGCACGGCAGGCGTGGTCGGCCACGGACCGTCGTCGAAGGTCAGCACGACCTCATGGTCGGTCAGGAAGTCATACTGCTTGTATTGCAGGAAGCCGAAGCCCGGGCCGCCGGTGGTGTCGACCACGACGGTGCGGCTGACGCCGAGCGCGTCGGGATTGTTGCATTTCGGCATGGCCGCGACGGGGGCCGGCATCGGCGCCGGTGCGGGGGCCGCGGCCGGAGCTGCTGCCTGGGTGGCATCGGCGCGCTTCGACAGCGCGGCGGTCGTCTCGACATCGTCCTTGGCGGCCAGTTTCGCCGCCGCCGGAAGCGGATCGGCCTTGGCCGCGGCCGTGGTTTGGGGAGGCGCCGCGTCGGCACGCGGGGAGGAGGTCCAGAACCACACGCCGGCGATCACGATCGCCGCCACAACACTGGCCAGCATCAGGCCCAACGCACTACGCATCGCTACACACTCTCTCGGGACTTAAGGACACGCCACAGCCGTAACGAGCGATTAATGCCAACAAGGTCTTAACGCGATCCCAACAAGGCGCCGGGACCGCAAGAAAAAGCGCGCTTTGCCGATGCGTGATGACCATCACAGTCATCGGGCGCGCGCTGAAGCAGGATCGGACATCAAACAACGGGCGCCGCGATCGGTGGCGCCGATGGGAGCCGATCATGACCACCATTTTCAAAGGCCGGGTTCTTCGGGGCATTTGCAGGGGCGCCGTCGCGCTGGCGGTTGCGGCGAGCATCGCGTCGCTGACCTCGAGCGCGAGCTACGCGTTCAGCGCCGAGGCGCAGCAGATGTGCACCGGTGACGCCTTCCGCCTGTGCAGCTCCGAGATTCCGAACATCCCGAAGATCACGGCGTGCATGGTCAAGAACCGCTCCCAGCTGACCAGCGGCTGCCGCGTCGTGCTGGATCGCGATCTCGCGGCCCAGCGCCGGGCCGCCGCCGAGTGATTGCAGTGCACCAATGGGCTTCGCCGCCGGCGGCGAAGCCGCAGGGCTTCTTTGCGGTAACGAAACGCTATAGAACCGGCGTTGCGTTCCTTAGAGGCTTTGAGAGATGACCCGATTTCTGTTCGCCGTGGTTTCGCTGGTTTTGCTGACGTCGGCCGTCTCGGCACAGCAGGGGCGTGACGCCTGCTCGCGCGACGCCTCGCGATTCTGCCGCGCCCATCTCAGCGAGGGCGATCAGGTCGTGCTCGCCTGCCTCAAGGAGCATCGCAGCCGGCTCAGCAAGGCGTGCCAGCAGACGCTGACGGACAACGGGCAGTAGCTCCTAGGTACTGCTCCCCGCCGCGGTCGCGACCACCGGGATCACCTCCTTGGCGGCGCGGTCGGGGGTCTCGTCCTTCCAGCGCACCGAGCCGAACGGCCGCTCCAGCATCCGGCGCACCCGGATCGGCTCGGCGCCGATGTGGAAGTCGGCCGCCTTCTGATGCAGCTCGCGTTCGATCTGGGTGGCGCGGTTGCGCTGGCGCAGGAAATCCAGCCAGGTCGGGCAATGATAGCGCTCGGTCCAGAGTTCGGGGTCGGCGATGTCGCGCGCGATCGACCAGCCATAGGCGCCGTTGCGCTGCCGGCTGAGCTGCACATCCTGCATCACATTGTGGAAGGCGCGGGCATTGTCTTGCGCCACCCGGTACTCGATCTCGACCACCAGCGGTCCGCTGCGCCCGGTCAGTTGCAGCTGCACCTGGGGATCGGCGAGCACATCGGTCGCGTCCTCGTTGCGCGCGCCGATCGGCGGCATCCTGAGCCAGATGCCGAGCACCGGCGACAGCAGCATCAGGCCGGCGGAGATCAGCAGCGCCATCTCGACGCCGCCCACATCCGTGATGCGGCCCCAGCACCAGCTTCCGATCGCAATGCCGCCGGCGATCGAGGCCTGAAAGGCCGCCAGCGAGCGGCCGGCGACCCAGCGCGGCGCCGATAGCTGCACGCCGATATTGAACAGCGCAATGGCCAGCATCCACACCGCGCCCGCAACCACCAATGCGGCGGCGGTGATCACCGGCTGCTTGCTGGCGGCCACCGCCGCGATCGCCGCGCCCATCGTCAATGCGCAGGCGCGGATCGCGGCTTCGCCGCTGAGCCGGCTGCGGATCGCGCTGATGTTGAGCGCGCCGATCACGGCGCCCATGCCGAAGGCGCCGAGCATGATGCCGTAGGTCTGCGCGCCGCCATGCAGCAAGTCGCGCGCCACCAGCGGCATCAGCGCCGAGACCGAGCCGCCGATGATGCCGGTCACCATGGTACGGGTCAGCACGATCCTGATCGATGGCGAATTGGTGATGTAGCGCACGCCGGAGACGATGGCGCGGTTGAGCCGCTCGCGCGGCAGCCGCGACGGCTCGCTGACGCGATTCCACAGGAACAGCACGACCAGCAGCGGCAAATACAGCACCGCATTGGCGGCGAAGGCCGCTACGGCGCCGGCGGACGCCACCACGATGCCGCCGATCGCGGGACCGAAGCTGCGCGCGATGTTGTAGCTGATGCCGTTCAGCGCGACCGCCGCGGGCAGCGTTTCCGACGGCACCTGCTCGCTGACCGAGGATTGCCAGGCCGGCCCGAACAGCGCCATGCCGCTGCCGACCACGAAGCACAGCGCGAGCAGGATGTTCGGCGTCACCAGATTGAGCCAGGCCAGCACCGTGAGCGTGGTGGCGCCGGACAGCGCGATCATCAGCGAGACCAGCGCCACGATGCGGCGGTCATGCATGTCGGCGATGGCGCCTGCCGGCATCGAGATCAGCATCACCGGCAGCATCAGCGCGGTCTGCACCAGCGCGACCTTGTCGGCTTCGGCGGTCATCTGGGTCATCGCCCAGGCGGCGCCGACGCCCTGGATCAGGATACCGAGATTGGAAAGCAGGCTGGCGAGCCAGATTCGCCTGAAGATTGAATGCCGTAACGGTGCAGTGATACTGTCGGCGCGGTCGCGCGGTTCGGTCATATCCGGTTCCGGTTGGCCTGCTATGGCTTGTTGAAATGATTCCGGCTGCATCAACTGATGCCCGGCAAACGCGTGCGCTGTCCAGCGATTACGCTATGCTTGGCGGCTGTAGGACACAGCTAAAGCCCTGAAAGGCTTGGGGAAGGGGACCAATGGCGCTGTCGCGGCGGGGGTTTTTGCAAGGGGCCGGCGCGCTGTCCCTGCTGGCTGGCCGGCTTACGGTCCCGGCGCTGGCCCAGTCAGCGTCCACTGCCGACATCCCGCCGATCCTGTTCGTGCACGGCAATGGCGATCATGCCGCGCTCTGGCTGACGACGCTGTGGCGGATGGAATCCAATGGCGTGCCGCGCGAGCGGATGGCCGCGATCAATTTCACCGATCCGCTGGCGCGCGCCGATGACAGGGTCGAGCAGGCGGGGCGTTCCTCGACCGAGGATCAGCGCCGCGCGCTCGCCGAGGCGGTCAGGGAGCTGAAGCAGAGCAGCGGCGCCGCGCGGATCGCGCTGGTCGGCAATTCCCGCGGCGGCAACGCGATCCGCAATTTCATCAAGAATGGTGGCGGCGGCGAGATCAGCCACGCGGTGCTGTGCGGCACGCCCAATCACGGCGTCTACGCGTCGGACGACGGCCTCGGCAACGAGTTCAACGGCCGCGGCCCGTTCCTGCGCGGGCTGAACGACGGTGACAGCGAGGTGACTGTCGGCACCGCGTTCCTGACATTGCGCAGCGACGGCCTCGATAAATATGCGCAGGCCGACGGACGCTTCATCGGCAAGCCGGGTACCCCGACCAACGTCACGACGGAAGGTCCGGCGCTGAAGGGCGCGACCAATCTGGTGCTCGGCGCGGTCGATCATCGCGAGACCGCGTATCATCCGCGCGCCTTTCGCGAGATCTACAAATTCATCGCTAGCCACGAGCCGTCGCGGATCGAGATCGCGCCGGAGCAGTCGGTGAGGTTGAGCGGCCTCGTCACCGGCACGCCCGGCGGCGTGCCGACCAACCGGCCGGTGCCGGGCGCCACGGTCGACATCTATCACGTGGCGGCGGAGACCGGCGAGCGGATCGGCGGCCCGCTGCACAGCTCGCAGACCGGCGCCGACGGCCGCTGGGGTCCGGCGCAGGTCGATCCGTCCTGGCCGCTCGAATTCGTGCTGACGTCGCCCGATGCGGTGACGACGCACATCTATCGCTCGCCGTTTCCGCGCTCCTCCGAGATCGTGCATCTGCGCGCGGCGCGGCCGCTCACGCCCGCCGATGCCGGCGCGGGCGCCATCGTGCTGATGTCGCGGCCGCGTGGCTATTTCGGATTGCCGCGCGACATCGTGCTGTTCGACGGCAAGGAGCCGGCCGACGTCAAATCCGGGGTGCCGACCGATGCGGTGACGACACTGCGGCTGGCCGCGGCCGAGATCGGCCGTCCGGTCGCCGCGATCTTCAACGCCGAGCGCATTGTGATGCGGGCCTGGCCGGCGTCGGAAAACCGGATTGCGGTTGCCGAGCTGACTTACTAGGTCTTGTGAAACGGTCCGCGCGCCTTCATGGCGCCGGGATCGCAAGGCCGGATCGGCCGATGCGTGAGGCAGGAAGCGAGGACCATGAGCATAGCCGAAGTCTACGATATCACGGTCACGCGGCGCCCCCTGGTCCCGCCGGCGCCACCGCGCGCGTCCGACGACATGGGCGCATTCGAGCGGATGCGCGTGATGCGCAACTCGCCGATCGAGACCTGGGGCCAGCGCGCCTATCAGGACGACATCGTGCAGGGCCGCTTCTTCGGCCGCTCGAGCTTCATCCTCAACACGCCGGATGCGATCCGCCATGTGCTGGTCGACAATTACGAGAACTACCACCGCACGCCGGTCGGGCTGCGCGTGCTGCGCCCGATGCTGGGCGAGGGGCTGCTGATCGCCGAAGGTCGCGCGTGGAAGCATCAGCGCCGTACGCTGGCGCCGGCGTTCACGCCGCGCGCGGTGACGACGCTCGAGCCCTACATGATCGCGGCGGTCGACGAGACCATCGCCAAGTTGAAAGGTGCAAGCGGCGGTCCGGTCGATCTGCGCGAGGTGATGCAGCGCATGACGCTGGAGATCGCCGGCCGCACCATGTTCTCGTTCGGGATGGATCGTCACGGCGCCGCGCTGCGCGACTTCGTGATGGAGTATGGCGACACGCTGGCGCGCCCGCATATGCTCGACCTGCTGCTGCCGTTGAGCTGGCCGACCCCGCAGGATTTCCGCCGCGCCCGCTTCCGCAAACGCTGGACCGCGTTCGTCGGCGAGCTGATGGCCGAACGCCGCGCCGCCGGCAAGGATGACAATGCGCCGGCCCGCGACCTGTTCGACCTGATGGGCTCCGCGCGCGATCCCGAGACCGGTGACGCCTTCACCGACGCTCAACTCGGCGACCAGGTCGCGACCATGATCCTGGCCGGCCACGAGACCACCGCGACCGCGCTGTTCTGGGCGCTCTATCTGCTTGCGCTCGATCCCGAGACCCAGGAGCAATTGGCGGCAGAAGCCAGGAGCGTGGCGACATCGGGCGCGCTCGACGTCGAGCGGCTGAAATTCACCCGCGCGGTGATCGACGAAACCATGCGGCTCTATCCGCCGGCGTTCCTGATCGCGCGTGCGGCCGGCGGCCCCGATACGATCGCGGGCCGTTCGGTCAGCAAGCATGACGTGGTTCTGATCGCGCCGTGGCTGTTGCACCGGCATGAAAAGTTGTGGCGCGATCCGAATGCGTTCGTGCCGCAGCGGTTCATGACCGGAACGCCGCCGGATCGTTTCGCCTATTTGCCGTTCGGCGTCGGCGCACGGGTCTGCATCGGCGCGCATTTCGCGCTGGTCGAGGCGACGCTCGCGCTTGCCAAGATCATCGGCGCGTTCCGCGTCGCGCTCGCCGACAAGGATCCGGTGATCCCGATCGGTGTGGTGACGACGCAGCCGAACCGCTCTCCGGTGTTTACGATCAAGCCGCGCTGACCTTGTGCGGCCGCTTCCAAATGCTCATCTAAAGCGGGATGAGATGAGGTTGAATCATCATCTCGCTTTGGCCTCTTGTTTGCGCATGATCTTTTCGGAAAACCGCTTCGCACTTTTCCGGATCATGCTTTAGGTGCTCACCATGAGCGATACGCAGGCCCAGTTCGCAGTTCTCAGGCAGACGACCGATCCGGCCGTCGTCGATGCGATGCAACAGTTGATCGTCGATGGCCATGATCGCGAGCTCAATCGCATCAACGCGCTGGATTTCTCCGATCGAACCGGGCTCGATCAGGAGAAGGTGATCGCAGGCTTCCTGCATGCTTCCCGGCTCGGTCTGTTCGACATGAGCTGGAACGTGCTGTGTCCCGGGTGTGGCGGCGTGCTCGATGCCCACACCACGCTGAAGTCGCTGCGTCACGACGACTACAATTGCGCGCTATGCGCGGCCGGCTACGAGGCTTCCGTCGACGAGCTGGTCGAGGTGGCCTTCACGGTCAGCCCGCGGGTCCGTCACATCGCCGCGCACGATCCCAACACGCTGCCGATCTGGGAATATTTCCGGCAGATGTTCTGGAGCTCGGGAATCGAGTTCGACGAGAGCTCGCTGTCGACCCTGATCAACGAGGTGACGCTGGAGGGGCTCGAGTTGCCGCCTGGCGAAAAGGCGATCCTGTCGCTCAACCTGCCCAATCAATTCGTCATCGTGTTCGAGCCGGTGACGCATTCGGCGCACTTCTTCGCCATCGAGGGCGAGCCCACCACAGAACGCCAGCAGTTCTCGATCGCATTCAACAAGTCGCATGCCCCGACCGGCACCTCGACGATGCGGCCCGGGCCGCTGCGGCTGGCGCTGGAGAATCACGCCGATGTTCGCGTGCTGCCGTCGGTGTGGGTCGCGGGCGATCCGCTGCACAAATTGCTCGGGAAGCGCAAGCCGATCCTCACCGCGAAGCGGATGCTGTCGAACCAGACCTTCCGCGACGTGTTCAAGGCCGACAACCTCACCGTCGACCAGCGGCTGAAGATCACCGCGCTGACCTTCCTGTTCACCGACCTGAAGGGCTCGACCGCGCTCTATGAGCGGGTCGGCGATCTCGCCGCGTTCGATCTGGTGCGCGCGCATTTCCACGCGCTGCTCGAGATCATCGCCTCCGAGCGCGGCGCTGTCGTGAAGACGATCGGCGATGCGGTGATGGCGACCTTCATCCGACCCGAGCATGCGTTGTCGGCGGGCTTAAGGATGCGCGCCGCGATGAAAGAGCTCAATGCCGAGCGCGGCAAGGAGGACTTGATCGTCAAGATCGGCATCCACGAGGGGCCGTGCCTCGCGGTGACGCTGAACGAGCGGCAGGATTATTTCGGCCAGACCGTGAATATCGCAGCAAGGGTACAGAGCCTGTCGACGTCGCAGGAAATCCACCTGACCCAGCCGGTGATGGAATCGGCCGAGGTCGCGGGTATTCTCGATCGCGCGGCGATCAAGCCGATCCAGAAGGAAGCCGCGCTGCGCGGCATCGCCGACAAGCTCGTGGTGTACGAGATACCGTAACCATATTGCGAAACCGTAATGCTTGCCGAAACGTAATGCCGCAGCCGGAACCCGCACGGATTGCGCGGGTTCTGTTTCCACGCCATATAGATTTCAGCACGGCGTGCCAGATTACGCCAAAAGGCTTCCAGGCTTCATTCCACAGAGAGAGCAATGCTCGACGGACTCCGCCAATTCATTGCCGATATCGTGTCCCCCGATGCACAGGCCGACCGCGCTTTCGACGATGGCGACTATCGTCTGGCGGCGAGCGCGCTGTTGGTGCATGTCGTCTCGCTGGACGGTGAACCGACGGTCGCCGAGAAGCGCAAGCTGCACAGCCTGATCGAGAGCCGCTTTCAGCTCGATCCCGGCACGGCCGACAAGCTGATCGCCTCGGCGATGCGGGTCGAGGGCGAGGCTGTGGATCTCTATCACTTTACCAGCGTGATCATGCGCTCGGTGAATGAGGAAGGCCGGCTGCGCATCGTCGAGATGATGTGGGAGCTGGTCTATGCCGACGGCCAGGTCAGCGAGTTCGAGGACAATGTGGTCTGGCGCGCCGCCGATCTGCTCGGCATTTCCTCGCGCGACCGCATCGACCTCAAGCATCGGGTCGCCGAGAAGCAGGCCGCGTTGCCGAAGGGCCCCTGGGGCACCGCAGACGCGGCAATCTGACACGGTTGTGTGCGCAAGCGCGCCGACATCACAAATGACGAAATTTTAATGTCGATCGCGATCCGCCGCGATGGCAGGCGATCCCGGCTTAAAATCTGGCGTTTCATTGCCTATTCGGCGCCGCATCATTGTCGACAAGCCCATACACGGCTTGCGTCCCACCGCGTGCCTATGCTCTCGTCGCCTTGTTGAGGACCTCACCGGAATTTGCAGTAAGAGTTTGAAGTCGTGACCGAGCGTGTGACGCTGATAACCGGGGCATCGGCGGGCATAGGCACCGAACTGGCGCGCGTGTTTGCATCGAACGGCCATCGTGTGGCGCTGGTGGCGCGGCGTGCCGAGCGTTTGCAGGCGCTTGCCGCCGAGCTCGGGGCCAAGGGCTCCGCGGCGCCGATCGTCATTCCCTGCGACCTCCAGCAGACCGACGCCGGCGACCGGATCGCACAGGCCCTGACCGAGGCCGGGGTCGAGGTCGAATACCTGGTGAACAATGCCGGTTTCGGCCTGTTCGGCCTCGCGGTGACACGCGATCGCGCCGACCAGCTCGACATGATCAATGTCAACATCCGCGCGCTGACCGACCTGACGCTGCGCTTCGCCGATCAGTTGATCCGCAACCGCGGCGGTATCCTCAATCTCGGCTCGATCGCCGCGTTCCTGCCGGGACCCGGCATGGCCGTGTACTACGCCAGCAAGGCCTATGTGCTCTCGTTCTCGGAAGCATTGCGCTGTGAGCTGGCGCCGCAGGGCGTGCGCGTCACCGTGGTTTGCCCGGGACCGGTGCCGTCCGAGTTCCAGGATCGCGCTGGCTTCACCCCCGGATTCGATTCCGCTCTCCTGAATGTCACGCCTGCCGAGGTTGCCCGTCAGGCCTATCGCGGCCTGATGGCCAACAAGCGCGCCGTGCTGCCCGGCGCCTTCATCAAGCTGGTGCCATTCCTGCTCCGGTTGTTCCCGCGCTCCTTCGTCCTGATGGCGGTCGGCGGCTTCCAGCTCCGCAAGCGCTAGCCACAGCTCGCTTCACCGGAAAAGCCTCCGTCGAGCGCCGTTAAGGCTGTTTCTGGCCCGCGATTTGCTTTGCCTGGGTGTGCGCGAACTCACACGATGTTAACGACCACTTAGCTATGATCGTGCCTTACGTGCCGAAGATTCAAGCAGAGGCAATGTCGTTCCGGTCTGACCATCCCCGTGTCGTGGTGCCCTTCGCAGGCCGAAGGCCGGCCGCGATCACGCCGGTGGAGCAGATCTCGGATCAGCCCGCGCTGCGGCCAGTCCTGATCGTGCTGCATCAGGAGACATCGACCCCGGGGCGGATCGGCAACGCGCTGCGGGCGCTGGGCTACCCTCTCGACATCCGCCGCCCGCGCTTTGGCGACGCGCTGCCGGAAACACTCGACGCGCATGCCGGCGCGGTGATCTTCGGCGGCCCGATGAGCGCCAACGATCCCGATGATTACGTGCGGCGTGAGATCGACTGGATCGCGGTCCCGCTGCGCGAGCAGCGTCCGTTCCTGGGCATCTGCCTCGGCGCGCAGATGCTGGCACGGCAACTCGGCGCGCGGGTCGCGCCGCATCCGCAGGGTCGCGTCGAGGTCGGTTATTACCCGGTCAGGCCGACCGAGGCGGGCCGCGCGCTCTGCCCGGACTGGCCGGCGCGGGTCTATCATTGGCATGGCGAAGGCTTTCAACTGCCCGACGGCGCCGACCTGCTCGCGACAGGCGACGATTTCCCGGTGCAGGCGTTCCGGTTCGGCAACGCCTTCGGCCTGCAATTCCATCCCGACGTGACCTACGCGATGATGCATCGCTGGACCACGCGCGGTTGCGCGCGCATGGATTCGCCGGGCGCCCAACCGGGTCATCTGCATTTCGCCGAGCGCGCCGTGCACGATGCCGCCGAGCGTGCGTGGCTGAAGCATTTCGTCGATGGCTGGATCACCCGCGTGCCGCGTGCGGTGATGCTGCAAGCCGCCGAATAGCCGCCACGCGGAATTTCACGCCGCCTTTTCATTTGCAGGGATGTGCTACTGTCGGCGGCGGCACGCGGCCCGCATCGTCGCGCGCACCAAATAAGAACAACGCAAAGGGAGATCGCCGTGCGCTACGAACACATTCTCTATGAGGTCAGCGACAGGATCGCGACCATCACGCTCAATCGGCCCGACCGCATGAATGCGTGGACGGCGATCATGGAGCGCGACGTACGCCACGCGATGGATGCCGCATCCAACGACGACAATGTTCGCGTCATCATCTTGACCGGCGCGGGCCGCGGCTTCTGCGCCGGAGCCGACATGGAAGCGCTGAAGGGGATCGATCCCAACGAGGTCAGGCGCGGCGAGGGCGTCGCGTTCGACATGAACCGCCGCGCCGATTGGCAGACGCGCTACGCCTATTACCCCGCGATCAAGAAGCCCGTGATCGCGATGCTCAACGGTGCCACCGCCGGCATCGGTCTGGTCCACGCGCTGTATTGCGATTTGCGCTTCGCCGCCGATAGCGCGGTGTTCACCACGGCCTTCGCGCGCCGCGGCCTGATCGCCGAGCATGGCATCAGCTGGATGCTGCCGCGTATCGTCGGCCATGCCAACGCGCTCGATCTGTTGATGTCGGCGCGGCGCGTGTCGGCGGCGGAGGCGCTGCGCATCGGCCTCGTCAACCGGCTCTGCGCGCCCGACAAATTGCGCGAGGAAACCTATGCCTATGCCCGTGACCTTGCCGACTTCGTCTCGCCGAGCGCGATCGCGGTGATCAAGCGCCAGGTCTACGACGTGCCGTTCCAGACGCTGGCTGAAGCCACCATCGACGCCAACCGCGAGATGCAGATCGCGCTCAAGGGCAATGATTTCAGGGAAGGCGTCGCGAGCTTCGTGGAGAAGCGTCCGCCACGGTTTACGGGGACGTGAGGGGGATTGGGGCGGAGTCTGCCGAACCAGCCCGGCTTCGCCCTCCGGGCTACGCCGCGACAGCCTTCGCTTGCTCCGCTACGATGGGCTGTCCGGGCTTGCCGAGCCGAAGCTCGCGAAGCGAGCGAAGGCTGGTGGAGCCAGGCGGGATCGAACCGCCGACCTCGTCATTGCGAACGACGCGCTCTCCCAGCTGAGCTATGGCCCCATCGCGGCCGGGTAGTGCTGAGTGTCCCGGCCGACAGCAGGGCGCCATTTACAGTGCCGCCCAAGGCCAAGTCAAGAACGGCGAAACGGCTGTTTTCAACCCGCCCTGCCGGGAACTTCCCTTGTTTGCAGGGGGATGAACCGATATCTAGCAGGGTATCCTACCTGCGAGCCCCCACCACATGCGCGCCGTCCTCGAAATCATCCTGCTCATACTGGACTTGTACGTCTATATCCTGATCGGATCGGCCATCCTGTCCTGGCTGATCGCGTTCAACGTCGTGAATACGCGCAATCAATTCGTGGCGGCGGTCGCCGAGTTTCTCTATCGCGTGACAGAGCCGCTGCTGCGGCCGATCCGGAACGTGTTGCCGAACCTCGGTGGGCTCGATATTTCGCCCATCATCCTGATCCTCATCATCTATCTGATCCAAAAACTCATCGTCTATAATGTAATGCCGCTCGTCATCGGATACTGATGGATCCTTGGCGCTATTCGACCCAGGGCATCAGCATTGCCTTGCGCGTGACGCCGCGCGGCGGCCGCGACGACATCGACGGGATCGAGACGCTGGCCAATGGCCGTTCCGTGGTGAAGGTCCGGGTCCGTGCCATTGCCGAGGGCGGCGAGGCTAACCGGGCGGTGACCGAGTTATTGGCCAAGGCGCTCGGCGTGCCCAAAGCCAGGGTGAAGTTGCTGTCGGGTGCGACCTCACGGCTGAAGCAGGTGGCGGTCGATGGCGATCCGCGGCAGCTTGGCGATGCCTTGAGGAAATTGACCGGGCCGAACCGAGACACAAAGGACTGACATGACTGCCCGCATCATCGACGGAAAAGCCATCGCTGCCGAGCTTCGCGCCCGCGTCGCCGCCGAGGTCGCTCGGGTCAAGCGCGACCACCAGCTGACGCCGGGCCTCGCCGTCGTGCTGGTCGGCCATGATCCCGCGAGCGAGGTCTATGTCCGCAGCAAGCACACCCAGACCCAGGCCGCCGGCATGGCCTCGTTCGAGCACAAGCTGCCAGAAGACGTGTCGCAGGCAGATCTGCTGGCGCTGATCGCGCGGCTCAACCGCGATCCGCTGGTGCATGGCATCCTGGTGCAATTGCCGCTGCCGAAATCGCTGCACACCGAGACCATCATCAACGCGATCGACCCGGCCAAGGACGTCGATGGCCTGCATCCGAACAATGCCGGCCGGCTCGCCGGCGGCCAGGCGGCGCTGTCGCCCTGCACGCCGCTCGGCTGCATCATCCTGACCAAGAGCGTGCATGCCTCGCTCGAGGGCATGAACGCGATCGTGATCGGCCGTTCCAACCTGGTTGGCCGTCCGCTGGTGCAATTGCTTCTGAACGAGAACGCGACGGTGACGATCGCGCATTCGCGCTCGCGCGATCTGCCAAAGCTCTGCGCCCAGGCCGATCTGGTCTATGCCGCGGTCGGCCGGCCCGAAATGGTGCGTGGCGACTGGCTGAAGCCCGGCGCGACGGTGATCGATGTCGGCATCAACCGCATTCCGGTGCCCGGCGGCAAGCCGAAGCTGGTCGGTGACGTCGCATTCCAGGAAGCGCTCGATGTCGCCGGTGCGATCACGCCGGTGCCGGGCGGCGTCGGCCAGATGACGGTGGCGTGCCTGCTGGTGAATACGCTGCGCGCCGCCTGCGCGATTGCCGGCCTGCCCGCGCCTGCGGTGTGAGATAGCGGGAAGTACGTCCGCCGTCATTGCGAGCGGAGCGAAGCAATCCATATCTCCGCCTGTGGAAGCATGGATTGCTTCGTCGCTACGCTCCTCGCAATGACGGAGCAGGTAACAGGACCTTGGTCCTCACTTCTTCTTCGCGCGCTCGATGCCTTCGAGGATCAGCTTGCGGGCTTCTTCGGCGTCGCCCCAGCGCAGCACCTTCACCCATTTGCCCTTCTCGAGATCCTTGTAGTGCTCGAAGAAGTGCTGAATCTGTTGCAGCGTGATGTCCGGCAGGTCGCTGTAATTGTGCACCTTGTCGTAGCGCTGGGTCAGCTTCGATGACGGCACCGCGATGATCTTCTCGTCGCCGCCAGCCTCGTCTTCCATCAGCAGCACGCCGACCACGCGCACGCTCATCACGGCGCCCGGCACGATCGCGCGGGTGTTGACGATCAGCACGTCGCAGGGATCGCCGTCGCCCGACAGCGTGTGCGGAATGAAGCCGTAATTGCCGGGATAGCGCATCGGCGTGTAGAGGAAGCGGTCCACCACGAGCGTGCCGGCTTCCTTGTCCATCTCGTACTTGATGGGCTCGCCGCCGACGGCAACCTCGATGATGACGTTGACGTCGTGGGGCGGGTTCTTTCCGATCGATATGGCGTCGATACGCATGGATTGCTCCGCGTGGTCTTTTGGAAGTTGAAAGCGATGTGATTTTGGTTTTGGCGCCAGCGGACGCGAAACGGCATGAAGCCCGGCCTTGAGACCGGGCATGCCCCCGCGCGCAGCGCTAAGGCTGGTTTAGCCTTGCTGCAGCTGCGAGAGAAGCAGGATTTTCAGTTGGCCCAGGCGAAAGCGACCTTGTCGAGCGACTTCGGCCCGAACCGCTCCGAGGAGCGTGCCACCATCCGGCCGCCCAGCGCGCGGTAGAACTCGGTCGCCGGCTCGTTGTCCGACAGCGCCCAGATCACCATGGTCTTGAGGCCACTCTGCATCAGGTCGCGGCGGGCCGCGGCGAACAGCCGCCGGCCGAAGCCGAGGCCCTGGAATTCCGGGCGCAAATACAGCTCGTAGATCTCGCCTTCGAAGTGCAGGCTGCGGGCGCGGTTGCGGCCGTAATTGGCGTAGCCCGCGATCCTGTCGCCGAACACCAGCACGCTGACGCGGCTGCCCTTGCGGATCGCGCTGTCCCACCACTGCGGGCCGCGGCGGTTGATCAGCTTTTCGAGTTCGGCGCCGGGAATGATGCCCTGGTACGCCGAGCGCCAGGCTTCGTCATGGGTAGACGCCACCGAGGCTGCGTCTGCAGCTTTGGCCGGCCGGACCTCGATTAGCGTTGTGCTCATGCATGTAATCAAAGCAAGTCAGAGGGCCGCCTTCAAGGTCCATCGTTAATTATCGGTTAACCTGTGGATTTTTTGCATCAGTGCCATGAAAACTTGTACCGAAAGAGGACACTGGCCCGGCTCAAGCGGCTGGCCGCCGATCCGGTGCTGTGTACAGCGTGGATCGCGTGCGCTCTGTGACAAGGCCACCGCTCGAAAAATGCCCTCCGCGTCTGATTCGCCGGCGGAATTTCGCCCGCCAATCCGGCTCCGGCGGCGCTGCTTCGATTTCGTCATGTCTGTACGACCGCGGTGGATTTTCGCGCGCACCCCATCTATGGCGGTACTGGTGCGCGCCGAAGCTGGCCTGATGACGAGCGGATCGCGATGACGCTCTACTTCCTGATCAAATACCTGCATGTGCTCGGCGCCATCGTGATCCTCGGCACCGGGACCGGCATCGCCTTCTTCATGCTGGCGGCGCATCGCACAGGCGATGCCGCGTTCATCGCGCGCACCGCGGCGACCGTCGTGATCGCGGACATGATCTTCACGCTCAGCGCCGTATTGCTGCAACCGGTCAGCGGCGGGCTGCTGATGATGCTGTCGGCAACAGGCCTGACCGAACGCTGGCTGCTGGTGTCGCTGGCGCTCTACGCGCTGGCCGGCGCCTTCTGGGTTCCCGTCATCTTCATGCAGATGGAGATGCGCGGCCTCGCGCAGGCGGCCGTCGACAAAGGCCTTCCGCTGCCGCCGCGCTACCATGCGCTGTTTCGTCGCTGGTTCCTGTTCGGGATTCCCGGCTTCGGCTCGGTGATGATCATCCTGTGGCTGATGATCGCGAAGCCCTTTTGAAGCATGATCCGGTACCCATGAGTGACAAAGCATCACACAACATCCTCGTGCTCGGCGCGTCGGGCCTGATCGGCCGTTACCTCACCGACGATCTGAGGGCGCGCGGCTTTCACGTGATCGGGATCGCGCGGCATTTCGCGCCGGCCCAGAAGATCAGCCCGGCCGATCTCGAACTGCCACTGATGGCGATGGCTGCCGCCGATCTGACGCAGCTTCTGCGCACGCATGAGATCGATGTCGTCGTCAACTGCCTTGGCGTGCTGCAGGATGGCCCGGGCAGCGACACGGGCGCGGTGCATCGCGACTTCGTCGCGCGGCTGCTCCAGGCGATCAGCGACAGCCACCGCGCCGTCCGTCTGGTGCACATCTCGATTCCCGGTACTGCCGATGAGGATCGCACCGCCTTCAGCACCACCAAGCGCGAAGCCGAACGGCTGATCGCGGCATCGGGGATCGCCCATGCGATCCTCCGCCCGGGCTTTGTCATCGCGCCTTCGGCCTATGGCGGCAGCGCCATGCTGCGCGCGCTGGCGGCGCTGCCGGTCGAGTTGCCGGCCGCCGAGGCCGCGACGCCGTTCCAGCCGGTCGCGGTCGAGGACATCGCCGCGACCATCGCCTGGCTCGCGGCGCGCGAGATCGCCGACGAGCGCGTGCGCTCGGTGACATGGGACCTGATGCAGCCGCAGCCGATCTCGCTCGGCGGCGTCATCGCGCAGTTTCGCTGGGCGTTTGGCACGTCAAAGCAGTTTCGTATCGCATCGCCGTCGTTCCTGATCGATCTCGGCGCCCGTCTCGGCGATCTCACGAGCCGGCTCGGCTGGATGCCGCCGATGCGCTCCAATGCGATCGCCGAGCTGCGCCGCGGCGTCAGCGGCGATCCCGCGGCCTGGATGGCAGCGACCGGCATCGTGCCGACAACGATCGCGCAAGTGGTCGGCAGCCGACCCGCGACCATCCAGGACAAATGGTTCGCGCGGCTGTTCCTGATCAAGGCGCTGATCTTCGCGAGCCTCGTGCTGTTCTGGGTTGCTTCCGGCTTCATCGCGCTGGTCATCTCCTATGATGCCGCCGCCGGCATCCTGAGCGCGCATCATTTCCCGCCGGCGTTGGTCGGACCGGTGACGGTCGTGACCAGCCTGATGGACATGAGCATCGGCGTGCTGATCGCGATCCGCCGTACCGCTGCGTTCGGCCTGATCGCGGGCATCGTCGCTTCGCTCGGCTACATGGCGGGATCGGCGATCCTGACGCCCGACCTCTGGATCGAGCCGCTCGGCGCGTTGGTGAAGACCGGGCCGGCGATCGTGCTGATGCTGGTGGCGCTACTGATGCTGGACAATCGATGAAGAGCTGGCCCGACGACGACGTGATCCTCTACGACGGCGTCTGCATCTTCTGCTCGCGCTGGGTCCGCTTCGTCATCGCCCGCGACACGGCCCGCCGCTTCCGCTTCACGCCGATCCAGTCCGACTACGGTACGCGGCTGGCGAGGACCTTCGGTATCGATCCCGATGATCCCGACACCAACGCCGTGGTCCATGACGGCATCGCCTGGATGAAATCGGACGCGGCGCTGACGGTGCTGAGCCATCTCCCCGGCTGGCGCTGGACCCGTGCGCTGTTCGCGGTGCCAAAACCGCTGCGCGACGCCGTCTACAGCCTCGTCGCCCGCAATCGCTATCGGATCTTCGGGAAGTATGAGACGTGCTTCGTGCTGGATGCGGATATGCGGGCGAGGGTGTTGGAGTAGAGGAGCCTGGCCTAGCAGAGCCAGTTCAGGTTACACTTCGCTGAAATAGGCAGATAGCTCGCCAAGTTGAATGGCAAAAGCAGTTTTCACAACAAAAGTAGTGCCGGGCTACAAAGATCTTCCAGAGTCCCGCTATCACTTTCCGCGAACGTACCTCAATCAAGTGAGGCAAGCGGTTGGCGATCACATCGTTTACTATGAACCTAGACGTTCGAGCATCGATCTCTCGAGCTTTGGGGGGCGACAGTCCTACTTCGGCGTCGCGCGAGTAACGGGGGTCATTGAAGATCAGCAGCTCCCAGGCCACTTTTACGCGCTCATCGATGATTATCTTGATTTCGATCAACCGGTACCGTTCTCACAGGGTGAAGCCTATTACGAGAGCGCCCTAAGAAAGGCGGATGGGTCAACGAATAAAGGGGCATTCGGGCGAGCAGTACGCATTATCCCCGATACTGAATTTGATCTCATCCTGAAGGCTGGCTTTGCGCCAGTGCTGACCGAGAGCCCGGCGCTTCAACAAGATGCGGCCGTGGGATGGTCCGAGCCAACGACACCCTACGAGCGGCCGATCGTAGAAATGACTGTTTCCCGACCGTTCCGAGAGCGTTCATTTATGCACAACGTCCGTGCGGCCTATGCGAACCGGTGTGCAATGACCGGCCTTCGGTTGATCAATGGCGGAGGACGCCCAGAGGTCCAGGCGGCGCACATACAGCCAGTTGCGTCAAAGGGGCCGGACTCGGTTCGAAACGGAATTGCGCTTTCCGGAACGGTTCATTGGATGTTTGACCGAGGATTGATTTCGATCGGAGACGACTACAAGATATTGGTCGCCGAGAATCACGTTCCGGAGGATGCTGTGCGTCTTCTCAATCAGAGCGGAACGATTCATCTACCAAACAACGGTGCATTCCATCCCAATGCCCAATATTTGAAATTTCATCGAGACAGAGTGTTTAAGGGCTAAGAATTGGTGCTGCTACTTGCGGCGCATTGCACCCACCACTTCCCTCGCCGCCCGTTCCCCCGAATCCCGCGCGCCATGCGCGGTCGAGAAGAAATGTGGCGACGTGGCTTCTCCCGCGAAGAACAGCCGGCCGTCGACCGGGGCTGCCAGCATGGCGCGCTTGCCGGCATGGCCGGGCAGGGCGTGCGAGTAGGAGCCGCGGGCGAACGGGTCGTGGGCCCAGCGCGATTCGCTGAGCGGTTTCAGCTTGCGGCGGAAGTCGTTGCCGAGGAAGGAGACGATCTCGTCGATGCTGTGCGCGGCGATGGCGCCGTCGCCGGCGTCCTCGAGCGCTTGCGCAAAACGGCCGCCGAAGAAGCCTTCGATGCAGGGCTGGCCGAACGGACGGATGTGGTAGGTGCCCATCTCGGTGCGCATGGTGGCGCCGCGCAGATTGCCTTCCTTCGGTAGCGCCTCGGGTTCGGCGAGCGCCAGGGTCACCTTGTCGGCGAGGCCGAGCGGCAGGCCGCGCGCGGCATCGAGCTTGTCAGGTAACGCGGGCGAGAAGCGGATCGCCTCGATGGCGATCAGATTGGTTGGCACGGTGACGATCACCTTGTCTGCCTCCAGCGTGCCGCGCGAGGTCTCGATCCGGATGCGCTTGCCGGAATGATCGATCAGGGGGACCTCGCAGTTCAGCGCGACGGGGACCTGCTCGCCGTATGCTGCGACCAGCGCGCCATAGCCGCGCCGCACCCGCCAGTTGACGTTGCTGTCCTCATAGGCGTCGAAGTCGAGGATCGAGAGCTGGTCGAGCTCGCAGCCATTCACATAGGTCGAGATCGCATCGATCATCGGGTTCCAGCGGTTGCCGGGCTCGAGATAGCGATCGGCCGAGGCGTCCTTGCCGCTGCGTGCAGCCTCTGCGATGCGTTCGTAGAACTCGTCCATCGCCCGCATGAACGCATCACGGTCGGCCTGCGGGAATGCCTTGCCGTAGGCGCGCTCGCGCCACGGCGGCAGGTCCTTGTTGACGTCGAAGTCGAGTTGCCTGGCAATGCCGACAAAGCTGTTCTGGTCGGCTGAGTGTAGCCAGCCGCAACCGACGTCGAACACCACGTCGGGTGCGGCCTGGATCGTATGCGCGCGGCCGCCGAGGCGGTCGCGGGCTTCCAGAACGATGCTCGAGAGGCCGGTGCCCTTGAGCGCATGCGCGGCGCCGAGGCCGGCGGCGCCGGCGCCGATGATGGCGACATCGATGCTGGAAGGAAATGAGCTCATGTCCCGGCTCTAGCACGTCCGCCGCCGGGCCTGAAGCTGCCGCGTGCATGACTGTCATCGCCCGCGAAAGCGGGCGATCCAGTATTCCGGAGACGGCTGTGATTGAGCCGATGGGGCGCGGCGTACCGGGTGCCCCGGTCGCCGGGGCACGGCAGATTAGCTTACGCTACCGCTTCCTTGGCCTTTTCGGCGCGCTTGCGGTCGTTCGGATCGAGATGCTTCTTGCGCAGCCGGATCGACTTCGGCGTCACCTCGACGAGCTCGTCGTCCTCGATATAGGCGAGCGCCTTTTCGAGCGTCATCCGGATCGGCGGGGTCAGGCGCACCGCTTCGTCCTTCGAGGTGGTGCGGATGTTGGTGAGCTGCTTGCCCTTGAGCACGTTGATCTCGAGGTCATTGTCGCGGGTGTGCTCGCCGACGATCATGCCCTTGTAGACCTTCCAGCCCGGCTCGATCATCATCGGGCCGCGATCTTCCAGCTTGAACATCGCGTATGCGACCGCTTCGCCCTGGTCGTTGGAGATCAGCACGCCGTTGCGGCGGCCCTGGATCTCGCCCTTGTAGGCGGCATAGCCGTGGAAGATGCGGTTCATGATCGCGGTGCCGCGGGTGTCGGTGAGCAGTTCGCCCTGGTAGCCGATCAGGCCGCGGGTCGGCGCGTAGAACACCAGCCGCAGGCGGTTGCCGCCGGACGGGCGCATCTCGATCATCTCGGCCTTGCGCTCGCTCATCTTCTGCACGACGACGCCGGAGTGCTCCTCGTCGACGTCGATCACGACCTCCTCGATCGGCTCCTGCCAAACGCCGGCTTCGTCCTTTTGCAGCACGACGCGCGGGCGCGACACCGAGAGCTCAAAACCCTCGCGGCGCATGGTCTCGATCAGGATCGCGAGCTGCAATTCGCCGCGACCCGACACTTCCATCGAGTCCTTGTCGGCGGCTTCGACGACGCGCAGCGCGACGTTGCCTTCGGCCTCGCGCAGCAGACGGTCGCGGATCATGCGGCTCGTCACCTTGTCGCCTTCGGTGCCGGCGAGCGGCGAATTGTTGACGATAAAGGACATCGACACCGTCGGCGGGTCGATCGGCTGCGCCTGCAACGGGGTGTCGACGGACGGATCGCAGAACGTATCGGCGACCGTGCCCTTGGTCAGGCCGGCAATCGCGACGATGTCGCCGGCTTCGGCTTCGTCGAGCGGCGTGCGCTCGATGCCGCGGAACGCGAGGATCTTGCTGATGCGGCCCTGCTCGATCAGCTTGCCGTCGGCGCCCAGCACCTTGACGGCCTGGTTGGGCTTGATGCTGCCCGAGGAGATGCGGCCGGTGATGATGCGGCCGAGGAAGTTGTTGGCCTCGAGGATGGTGCCGATCATCCGGAACGGACCTTGCTCGACCTGCGGCGGCGCGACGTGGCGCACGATCAGGTCGAACAGCGGCTGCATGCCGGCTTCCTTCGGTCCATCCGGGCTATCCGCCATCCAGCCCTGCTTGGCCGACCCGTAAAGGATCGGGAAGTCGAGCTGTTCTTCGCTGGCGTCGAGCGCCGCGAACAGGTCGAACACCTCGTTGATGACTTCGGTCGGCCGTGCGTCGGGACGGTCGACCTTGTTGATGACGACGATCGGCTTCAGTCCGACCTTGAGTGCCTTGGAGACCACGAATTTGGTCTGCGGCAACGGGCCTTCGGCGGCGTCGACCAGCACCAGCGCGCCGTCCACCATGTTGAGGATGCGCTCGACCTCACCGCCGAAATCGGCGTGGCCGGGGGTGTCGACGATGTTGATGCGGATGTCTTTCCACTGCACCGAGGCGGCTTTCGCCAGAATGGTGATGCCGCGCTCACGCTCCAGATCGTTGGAGTCCATGGCGCGCTCCGCAACCTTCTGGTTTTCGCGGAAGGTGCCGGATTGCTGTAGCAGGCGGTCGACGAGGGTGGTCTTGCCGTGGTCGACGTGGGCGATGATGGCGACGTTGCGAAGGTTCATGGCTCTTCTTCTGGTCGTGCAATGGTCAGATGCGCGATCTCGCCGAACCGATTTGGCCGGCCGCTCGCTCACGTGGCCCGATCGGGGCCCGGATCACGCTCATACCCAAGAAATTTGACGGGGACGCATCACCCCAAAAAGGAAGCCCGGTCAGCGGACCGGGCACCTCGTGCGTTGCGGCGCAATATAGTCAGAAAACGTCAAAAAACAACGGTTTGTTGGTGGTTTGGAGCACGATTTCGGGCCGGATCGGCGGGTTTTTGCCGGGCTCCGGAGGGATTCGGCCGGTTCCGGGAGTTCCGGCGTCCGCTTCCTAGTTCGCCGGGTTGTCCTCGCTGGGATAGACCCCGCGCAACACCTCCTCGAAATGGTCCTTGACCGCCTCGTTGCACAGGCAGGAGCGCAGACGCAGCTTGTCCGGATCTCGGATCACGATCGCGCCGCGGCGGGTCTCCAGCACGCCCTCTGCCTTGAAGTTCTGAATCACCCGGCTGGTGTAGCTGCGGCCGACACCGAGCAGGGTCGAGAGCTGTTCATGGGTGAGCGGCACCACGCCGTTGCCATTGGTGCGCTCCATCGCCGAGATCATCCACTTCGCGGCGCGCTGCTCGATCGAGTGGATCGCGTTGCAGGCGGTCGACTGGAAGATCTGCGCCAGCATGCAGTCGGCATAGCGCGCGAAGATGTTGCGCACCGAGATCGACTTCAGCTTGGCGGCATCGAGCTTGCTGAGCGGCAGCCGCATGAATGGTCCGCCGAACTTGACGGTGATGCGGGTATAGGCCGGCAGGAATCCCTGGCTGACGATGCCGCCGACCGCGCCCTCGCGGCCGACCAGGATGGTCTCGACATCGCGCCCGTCCTCGTTGGCCACCATGAAGGAGGCGAGGCTCGGTCCGCATGGAAAATGCACGATCTGGACATCGTCGCCGGGGCTGTAGAGCAGCTCGCCGGCCTCGGCCTCGACCATTGCGAGATGCGACGATACCAGCTCGTAATCGGCGGCATTCAGCCGGCGCAGCAGATTGTTGAACGGCCGGTCATTCGTCCCGGCCAACTCGGTTCGTTTGGCAATCATTGGAAAATCCTGAAATCCCAACGCTCACCGTACCGAAAAAGTTCCCGATCTTATGTTCACTAGTGCACAGACGGCGCGGCCACGGATGTGAAAGTTTCATCGCGGGAACAGCCGGCGTGCTTTGGGCGCCGGTCGCGGGCCATCCGGCCGGACCTGATCCGGTCTCTCATCCATCATCGAAGAAATGGACGCCGAGCCATGGAATCCGCCCCCAATGCCGGGATCCCCGGCGACGTTCTCGTGGTCGAGGACGATCCGATCATCTCGCTCTATTTCGAGGACACCATCCTCGGCTTCGGCGCGCGGACGGTGCGCACCGCGGCGAACGTCGCCCGCGCGCTCGAACTGATCGCCGAGCGGGCGCCGGATTTCGCGCTGCTCGACGTCGGGCTCGTCAGGGGCGAGAAGACGTTCGTGATCGCCGAGCACCTGAACGCGATGAAGGTGCCCTTCGCATTCGTCACCGGCTATGGTGCCGAGATCCGGCTGCCGGCATCGCTCGCCGACAAGCCTCGGCTGACCAAGCCGTGTTCGAGCGAGACGCTCGAGGCGGTGCTGCGGCGCCCATTCGATTGAATTCGCCCCGGCGATCAGGGCGAGTTCGCGCGACCCGATTACACCGGCTTCGGATCAAGCGTGATCGCCCACAGTTCGGCGTCGACGCGATCGCGCAGGCTGACCGTCATCTGGCCGCTCTTGCCGTCGATCCTGACGTGGCCGAAGAACTGCATGCCGGCCGACGGCGGCAGGTTCTGGTTGGCATCGCCCGGCGCCTTGACGAACTTCACCTCGGGACCAAACGTGTTGTCGAGCTCGTTCGGGCCGAACGTGCCGGCATGCAGCGGGCCGGAGACGAATTCCCAGAACGGGTCGAACTCCTGGAACTGGGCCTTGTTCGGGTTGTAGTAATGCGCCGCCGCATAGTGCACGTCGGCGGTCAGCCACACCGTGTTGACGATATTGGCGGTCTTGATGAAGCGCAGGATGTCGGCGATCTCGAGCTCGCGGCCGCGCGGCGGGCCGTCGCCCTGCGCGAAGGCTTCCGAGCCCTTCTTGTTGGTGGCATCGTCATAGACGATCAGCGACAGCGGCATGTCGGAGGCGATCACCTTCCAGGTCGCGCGCGAGTTGAGCAGCGCGCGTTTCAGCCAGGCCATCTGGTCGGGTCCGATGAAGTAGGCGTCGGGGCCGTAGGTCTCCTGTAGGTTCGGACCGTTGGGGCCGCGATAGCTGCGTTCGTCGAGCATGAACACGTCGAGATGCGGGCCGTAGCTCAGCGTGCGATAGACGCGGCCGGGCTCGACGATGCTTTCGCGCATCGGATACATCTCGTGGAACGCCTTGGCCGCGCGCGCGGCAAGCACCGTGATGTCGCGCTCCTTGTAGGCCGCCGGCAGCTGCTTCGACAGCGACCAGTTGTTGGTCACCTCGTGATCGTCCCACTGCACGAAGATCGGCACCTCGGCATTGAAGGCGCGCAGGTTGGAGTCGAGGAAATTGTATTTGTGCGCGGCGCGGTACTCGTCGAGCGTCTCGGCGACCTTGGCCTTCTCGGGGATCGTGATGTTCTTCCAGATCTTGCCGTCGGGGAGCTTCACCTCGGCCGGGATCACGCCGTCGGCATAGATGGTGTCGCCGGAATGCAGCAGGAAATCCGGATTGTGCTTCTTCATCGCCGCGAAGGTGATCATGCCGCCGTCGTCGGGATTGATGCCCCAGCCCTGGCCGGCGACGTCGCCGCCCCACACGAAGGAGACGTCGCGGCGGTCGCTCGGCGCGGTGCGGAAGCGGCCGACCACGGACTCACCCGCAATGTCGATATGCGCGAGGTCGCGGAAGCGGACGCGATAGAAGATGTCCTGGCCGGAGGGCAGGTTCTCCAGCAGCATCTTTGCGGTGAAGTCGCTCTCCGGCAGCGCCGTGATCGGCGGCAGCGCGCGGGCGTCCTTGAACGATTCCGTAGTCGCGACCTCGACCATCATCTGCGACGGCCGGTCCGCGCGTGCCCACACCACGCCACCATCGACGCCGACATCGCCGGACTGCACGCCATGGGTGATCACGGGGCGGTCGGCGGCGCGCGACAGATACGGCATCGCGATCACGCCGACGCCGGCGGCCGCCGTGGTGGAGAGAAAGCGGCGGCGGGTGAGGTTTCGCGAGATCCGGATCGTCATGGGGAGCCTCCTCAGGTCGCAGCGACAATGCGCCGCGGACCCGCAAAGACGTAGGAAAATTCCATGACGGTGAGATTACAGGGGCTGAGGGTACGGGGACGTCAGCGATAGTGCGCGCATTTCGTAAGGTGAGCACAGAAGTCAGGCTCCCTGCCCCCTTGCGGGGGAGGGTGGGGAGAGGGGTAAGCCCCGGGCGAGGTGCTCACGGAGAGCGGTGTTCGCACAACGCGGTCGTTTTGTTTTCGAGCTTGGTTCTGAGAGAGCACATCGTGTGGCACCCCTCTCCCTAACCCTCCGCCGCAAGGGGGAGGGAACCCTGCCGCCGCGGACTCCCTCACCAGTTTTCGGCAGACGAGCCGAAAAAAACGAAGGAAGTTGTACGCAAGTGGCAGAGGCGAAGGAACGCTCGGCGAGAGATTGTTGCGAGCGGGCCGTTACGCCGTACCCGCCGCGCGAAACTGCGTCGCGGCGCGTTGCAGATTCTGCGGCATGCTCAGCAGCAACGCCTTGCGGTCGGCGACGGCGTTGTGGAACTGCTCGAGCGCGATGTTGAACGCGGTCAGCGTGCCTTCCTCGATGGCGCCATGCTCGAAGCAGTCGAGCGTATGGCGCAGGATGTCGTCGGCTTCCGCCTGCATCTGGTCGAGTTCCTCGGTCGAATCGCTTTGCCGCGCGGCCTTCAGCATCTCGAGCAGGCGTTCGCGCTGCGAGGTGTTGGTGTTGCGTTCGTCCTGCTTGAGATAGCCGGCGAACCACGCGCCGGCCGAGCCCATCGCCGAGAACGCCATCAGGCTCCACCAGATGTAGTCGCTGTAGCGGTCGAGGAAGGTCTTCTCTTCGCCGTCGACGAAGGCGGCCGCGCCCGGATGCACCGGAATGGTGGCGTCCTTGTCGGTGTCGGGCGTCTCGATCTTGGCGGCAAGCGGGAAGTCGTTCTTGAGCGATTGCCGGATCGCAAACAATTGCCGCGTGAATGCCGCGACGGTCGCGTCCGACAGGCCTTTTCGCGCGACAATGTGATGGGAGAAGCTGATGGTCTTCACCTCATCCTCGGGCCGATCGGCGGAGCCGAGCGAACCCGCCGGAATTTCCGCGGCCTCATAGGCCGGATGGTTCTGCGCGATCGCCTCGGAGGCGTCGATCGGAAGGAAGGTCGGCTCGCCGTCCTTGGCCGATGCGGTGATCGCATCGATCGTGACCTTGCTGTTGGCCGGGCCGACCGCGAGATAGGCATCGGCCTTCAGGTTCTTGATGGCGTCGACCGCCTCATTGGCCGGGAATTGCACGATCTCGACCTTCATCGGATCGACGCCGTATTGGGTCAGGATCAGCCTCAGCAGATTGACATTGGCCGGGGTGCGGCCGACGACGCCGATCTTGCGGCCGGCAAGTTGTGCGATCTTGGTGATCTTCGTGGCCTTGCGGCCCTTGCCCTTCGTGGCCGGCGGAACCCACATCACCACGACATTCTTGCGCAGCACCGCGACCGCTTGCGCATTTTTCGGCACGTCGAGGTCGCCGCGGATGATGGCGAGATCGGCCTTGCCGTCGGCCAGCGTCTGCGCGCTGGCGCTGGCACCCTCGGTCTGCACCGGGCGCAGTTTGACCTGGGTATGCTGCTGGTTGTTGAAGGCCTGCGCCAGCGCCTGCACCACCCGGAGATCGTCGCTGTTGGCCGGCCCGACCGCGATTTTCAGCGTCACCGGACGGACCGCGAAATAATAGCCCGCGGTTATCGCGCCGACGATGGCCAGCGCGCCTGCGATCAAGACGAACATCAGCCGCTGCTTTGCCGAACGCAGCGGCTTGGGCGATATGCTGGCGGAGCCGTCGGTCATCGATCTTGGGTCATCGATCTCGCAAACAATCGTCTGGGCTCAATCTCGCAAAACTACCAATGCGCACACATCCTGTATTTGTAGCAAATTCCTGCACCGACAGATGTTACATCTCCGTCATGGTTACCAGCGGCGATAGGACGCTATTTCGGCCTTAATTTCGGCATGGATCCCACCCCTCGGGCCGGTTGTTAGGTTAAGATCGGCGCCAAACAGGAGACGAGCCCATGGTCGAACGGCTATCAGCGGAAGCGAGGAAGGCCGCCCTCTGGGAACTGGCCGGCTGGTCGGAGCTCGCCGGACGCGAAGCGATCGCAAAGACCTTCGTGTTCAAGGACTTCAACGAGGCATTCGGCTTCATGGCGCGCGCCGCGCTGGTCGCCGAGAAGAACGACCATCATCCGGAATGGAAGAACGTCTACAAGACGGTCGAGGTCGTGCTGGCGACCCACGATGTCGGCGGGGTGACCAAGCGCGATATCGACCTCGCCAAGGCCATGAACGCGATCGCAAGGCAGCTTGGGGTCAGCTGAGCCGGCTGCGCACAACCTTGCAGCGGCCATTCGACATCCCCAGATTCGTTAGCGTTCGCCGCCGGATCACCGCGCGGCGTCAGGGAACCGTGCGATGGCAACGACCGAACACAGCGTGGGATTTGAGCCTGCCGACCGGCTGGCGCAGGACCGCGAGAGCGTGCGCCGCCGCTTCTGGGTCAAGTTCATGAAGGTGGTCGCGCGCGTGCCTTTCGCCGAGGATCTGCTGGCCGCGTATTATTGCGCGTTCGACCGGCAGACGCCGCGCCACGTCCAGGCAGCGCTGCTCGGCGCGATCGCCTATTTCATCCTGCCGTTCGATTTCATTCCGGACGTGCTGCCGGTGCTCGGCTTCACCGATGATGCCGCGGTGCTGGCCACCGCGATCCGCATGGTGGCAAGCCACATCACGCCGGAGCACCGCGAAGCCGCGCGCGCCGCGTTGAAGCGCGGCGTGCCTGAAAACGCGGAATAAGTCGTAGCCCGGATTTCGCTACGCTCCATCCGGGCTACACGATCCCCGCTCAGCTACCCGGATGCAGGATGACCTTGCCCATCGCCTTGCGGCCGGCGAGCACCTTCAGCGCTTCTGATGTCTGCGACAGCGGGAAGGTGCGATCGACATGCGAGGAGATCTTGCCCTCGGCGGTCCACTGCACGAGCTTCTCGAGGTTCTTGCGGTTCTTCTCCGGGTTTTGCCTTGCCCAGGCGCCCCAGAACACGCCGCGGATGTCGCAGCCCTTGAGCAGCGCGAGGTTGAGCGGGATCTTCGGAATCTCGCCGGCGGCAAAGCCGATCACCAGGAAGCGGCCTTCCCACGCGGTCGAGCGCAGCGCGGCCTCGGCATAGGCGCCGCCGACCGGATCGAACACGATGTCGGCGCCCTTGCCGTTCGTCAGCTTGCGCAGGCCCTCTTTCAGATCTTCCTTGGCGTAGTTCAGCGTCAGCTCGGCGCCGTGCTGCTTGGCGAAGGCGAGCTTCTCGTCCGACGACGCGCAGGCGATCACCTTCAGGCCCATCAGCTTGCCGAGTTCGCACGCGGCAAGTCCGGTGCCGCCGGCGGCACCGAGCACCGCAAGCGTTTCGCCCGGCTTCGGGCTGGCGCGATCTTCCAGCGCATGCAGCGCGGTGCCGTAGATGATGATGATCCCTGCGGCGCGATCGTAATCGAGATTGTCGGGAATCTTCACGATCGTATTCGCCGGCAGCGCAATCTTGTCGCGCGCGCCGTTGTGGCCGCATGAGGCAACGACACGGTCGCCGACCTTCAGATCGGTGACGCCGGCGCCGACGCTCTCGATCACGCCGGCGACTTCGGCGGCCGGCGAGAACGGGAACGGCGGCTTGATCTGATACTTGCCCTGGATCATCAGGATGTCGAAGAAGTTCAGCGCCGCCGCCTTGATCGCGATCACGGCTTCGCCGGGACCAGCCACCGGATCGGGCACATCAGTCAGCACGAGATCGTCGGGTTGACAGTATTGCGAGCAGAGGATGGCTTTCATGGACACACCTGAGTTTCGGACGCAGAAAGAGCTGCAGGATCTTGAACTACAAGCTTCATGCCGGATTTGCGGCGGAGCGACAATACAAAGCGGAGGGATCAAACTATGTTTGAAAAAGGCCTGCTAGCGAAAAAGCGCATCCTGATCACCGGCGGCGGCTCCGGCCTCGGCGCGGCGATGGGCGGGCGCTTCGCCGAACTCGGCGCTGAACTGATCATCTGCGGGCGGCGCGAGACGCTGCTCGAGGAAACCGCCGGCAAATTCCGCAACGAGTTCGGTGCCAAGGTTTCGATCGCGCGCTGCGATATCCGCGACGGCGCCGCGGTCGAAGCGATGATGGATCAAGTCTGGCAGGACGGGCCGATCGACGTGCTCGTCAACAATGCTGCCGCAACCTTTATTGCGCAGAGCGAACATCTGTCATTCCGGGCGGCGGACGCGATCCTGGCGCCGACGCTGCATGGCACGATGTACTGCACGCTCGCCGCCGGCCGCCGCTGGATCGAGGGCAAGCACAAGGGCGTGGTGCTCTCGATCCTGTCGACCTCGACCATCACCGGCCGTGCCTTCACGGTGCCATCGTCGATGGCCAAGACCGCGGTGCTGGCGATGACCAAGAGCCTTGCCGTGGAGTGGGGCCCGAAGGGCATCCGCACCGTGGCGATCGCGCCGGGCGCGTTCCCGACAGCGGGGGCCACCGGGCAGTTGCGCCCCGAAGGGCGCGGCGAGAGCTGGGCGCATCGCAATCCGCTCGGCCGCGCCGGCGAGCATTCCGAGCTTGCCAATCTCGCGAGCTTCCTGATCTCCGATCAGGCCGGCTACATCAATGGTGAGATGGTGGTGCAGGACGGCGGCTCGCATCTGCGCAGTTCAGGTGCCGAGGACCTGCTGCAATGGACCGACGCGCAATGGGAGAGCCAGCGCGCGGCGCGCGCCAAGAGCTGATCACCGACAACAAGCACCAAGGTGCGACCACGCGCGTGCGGCTTTTGGCTGACGCGCGTCCGGGCCCGACTGCCTTCCCAAAAAAGCGTTTCCCGGTTATCCATCCGAGCCGGCGGAGGGGGAATCGCCGGGCCATCTTGCAGTCACAATGATGGGGGAACCAGTTGGCCGTGCGGCAGATTCTGACATCACTGGCGGCTTGTGTCCTGTGCGGGATCATCTCCCTTGCACCGATGCAGGCTGCACCCAAGAAAGATACGGCCAAGGAAGCGGCCAAGCCGGCGCCGTCGGCCGCCGCGGCTGCGGCCGGTGGCGCGGAGCCGACGCTGATCGGACAGTTCGGAACCTGGGGTGCGTACACCGCCTCGCCGAACGGCAAGAAGGTGTGCTTTGCGCTCGCCAAGCCGTCGTCGTCGAAGACCAACCCACCGAATCGGCCCCGCGATCCGGCCTATGCCTTCATCTCCACCCGTCCGGCGGAGAAGGTCGTCAACGAAGTCTCGATCATGATCGGCTACACCGTGAAGCCGGGCTCGGAATCGACGCTCCAGGTTGGCGGCGGAACCTATGCGATGTACACGCAGGGCGACGGCCTCTGGATCAAGAATGCGGCCGAGGAGGAGCGGATGGTGGAAGCCATGCGCAAATCGGCCGATCTGACCGTAAAAGCCGTCTCGGCGAAGGGTACCGAGACGATCGACAGCTTCTCGCTGAAGGGCCTGGCGCAGGCGCTCGACCGGCTGGGGCAGGACTGCCGGCGGTAGGACACGAAGACCCGCCTGAGTGACGTCAAATCGAGGTATTTGGAGGCTTTCCAGCACCGGCTGGAAGGCCTATTTGAGGTTTCATGACCGATACAGTGACCACGACAGCCGTGCCTGGCGCCAATGCGCTGGTCGAAAAGGTTCCGCTCGAGACCTATGTGCCGCCGGCCAAGCCGTCGCTGATCGGTCTGTCGCGCGCCGAGATATCGGATCGCCTGGCCGAGATCGGCGTGCAGGCGTCGCAGCGCAAGATGCGCACCCAGCAGCTCTGGAACTGGATGTATTTCCGCGGCGCCAAGAGTTTTGCCGAGATGACCAACGTCTCGAAGGACATGCGCGCCGAACTCGAGAAGCATTTTACCGTCGACCGTCCGGAGGTGGTCGCCGAGCAGATCTCCAATGACGGCACCCGCAAATGGCTGCTGCGGCTGCCGAGCGGCGACAAGGTCGAGCGCGCGCACGAGGTCGAGTGCGTCTACATCCCCGAGACCGATCGCGGCACGCTGTGCGTTTCCTCGCAGGTCGGCTGCACGCTGAACTGCTCGTTCTGCCACACCGGCACGCAGCGGCTGGTGCGCAACCTCACTGCCGGCGAGATCGTCGGCCAGGTCATGGTGGCGCGCGACCGGCTCAACGACTGGGCCGATCGCGAGGACGGCAGCCGCCGCGTCACCAACATCGTGATGATGGGGATGGGCGAGCCGCTCTACAATTTCGACGCGGTGCGCGATGCGCTGCTGATCGTGGGCGACAATGAAGGCATCGGCATTTCGCGCCGCCGCATCACGTTGTCGACCTCGGGCGTGGTGCCGAACATCAAGCGCACCGGCGAGGAGATCGGCGTGATGCTCGCGATCTCGCTGCATGCGGTGCGCGACGAATTGCGCAACGAGCTGGTGCCGCTGAACCGCAAATATCCGATCAAGGAGCTGTTGCAGGCTTGCCGCGACTATCCCGGCGCCTCGAACGCGCGCCGCATCACCTTCGAATATGTGATGCTCAAGGGCGTCAACGATTCGCTCGATGACGCCAAGCTGCTGGTGAAGCTGCTCAAGGGCATTCCGGCCAAGATCAACCTGATCCCGTTCAATCCGTGGCCGGGCACCGCCTATGAGTGCTCCGACTGGGAGCAGATCGAGAAATTCTCCGAATACATCTTCAACGCCGGCTATTCCTCGCCGGTGCGCACGCCGCGCGGCCGCGACATTCTCGCCGCCTGCGGCCAGCTCAAGTCGGAGACCGAAAAGCTCTCCGCCCGCGAGCGCCAGGCGCTGCGCGCGATGGCGATGACGGATTGAGTGTTGTGAGCGGCAGCGCTCTCCACAACGTCATTGCGAGCGAAGCGAAGCAATCCATGTCCGAGCTTGCTGAGCCATGGATTGCTTCGTCGCTATCGCTCCTCGCAATGACGGGAGACCGGTAGCATGGCCCTGATCGGCCGTCTGTTCGTCGTCGCGTTCGGCTTCCTGCTGGCCTGCTTCGTGGCTGGACTCATCGTGGTGGTCGCGGTGCTGTATCCCGAGATCAGCGATTTCGGCGGCGAGATCGACCAGAGCGCGATCAATATCGTGCTTGGCTTCGGCTTCATTTTCATTTCCGGCTTTGCGCTGTTGCCGGCGCTGATCGTGGTGCTGATCACAGAGGCGTTCTACATCAGGAGCGTGCTGGCCTATGCGATCGGTGGCGCGATCGTCGGCGCCGCCTGCTATCTAGGCCTGGTTCCGTTCGATCCCGACATGATGCAATTCCACGGCATCGTGCGCCGGCACATGGAGATCATGACCGGCGCCGGCATCGTCGCGGGTTTGGTGTACTGGCTGATCGCCGGCCGCACCGCCGGTGCCTGGCGCGAGCCGCGGCGCCCGTTACCGCCGCCCCCGCCATTGCCGTCGCAATCGCCGCAGCCGTGATGCTTCCCATGCCCTCCCGCCTCGGCTAAACCGCGCGCCATGAACCGGACCGGACTTTTCATTGCGCTGGCGCTCGCGCTCGTCGTCGGCATCCTGTTCGGGATCTATCCCGAACTCGACCTGAAGCTGGCGGCGCTGTTCTACGATGCCGCGCAGAACACCTTCCCCGTCAAGCTCGACGCGGTGGCGCAGTTCGCGCGCGACGCGGCGATGTGGATCGCCTGGGCGTTGGTGCTGCCGGCGATCGTGACCATCGTCTGGAAATTCATCCGGCCCGACCGGCCGATGCTGATGTCGGGCCGCGCCGCGGTGTTCCTGCTCGCCACGATGCTGCTCTCGGCCGGCGTGCTCACCAACTTCACCTTCAAGAATTACTGGGGCCGGCCGCGGCCGGTGTTCGTGACGCAGTTCGGCGGCGATTTGCAATTCATGCCGTGGTGGGACCCGCGTGGCGGCTGCCCGCGCAACTGCTCGTTCTTCTCGGGCGAGGGCGCCACCGCGTTCTGGACCTATGCGCCGGCGGCGCTGACGCCCCCGGCCTGGCGGCCGCTGGCCTTTGCCGGGGCCACCGTGTTCGGTGTCGTCACCAGCGGGCTTCGGATGGCGTTTGGCGGGCATTTCTTCACCGATGTGGCGATCGCCGGCCTGGTGTCCTTCCTGGTGGTCTGGCTGCTCTATGCGCTGATCTACCGCTGGGCCTCGACCCGCGTCACCGACGAGCAGGTCGATGCGGCGCTCACTCGGCTCGCGATGCCCGGCTACCGCTGGATGCAGCGCTGGCGCCGCGGCCAGGCCGAGCCGGCCAAGCCGGAAGCCTGATTAAAGGCGTGCCCCGCCTTCCGAAATTTGATATTCGGCCTCGTCAACCCTCATCGCTTGCGACCGATTGGACCGTCCCATGAGCACGATTCTGAAAAGCCTGCCCACCGGCGAAAAAGTCGGCATCGCATTCTCGGGCGGCCTCGACACCTCGGCGGCGCTGCTCTGGATGAAGCTGAAGGGCGCCAAAGTATTCGCCTACACCGCCAATCTCGGCCAGCCCGACGAGGCCGACTATGACGCGATCCCGCGCAAGGCGATGGATTTCGGCGCCGAAAAGGCCCGCCTGGTCGATTGTCGCATGCAACTCGTCCATGAGGGCGTCGCGGCGATCCAGTCCGGCGCGTTCCACATCTCGACCGGCGGCATCACCTATTTCAACACCACGCCGCTCGGCCGCGCGGTGACCGGCACGATGCTGGTCGCGGCGATGCAGGAAGATGGCGTCAACATCTGGGGCGACGGCTCGACCTTCAAGGGCAACGACATCGAGCGCTTCTATCGCTACGGCCTGCTCACCAATCCATCGTTGCGGATCTACAAGCCGTGGCTCGACCAGCAGTTCATCGACGAGCTCGGCGGCCGCGCCGAGATGTCGGCGTTCATGACCGCGCAGGGCTTCGCCTACAAGATGAGCGCGGAGAAGGCCTACTCGACCGACAGCAACCTGCTCGGCGCCACCCATGAAGCCAAGGATCTCGAAAGCCTGTCGAGCGGCATCACCATCGTCAACCCGATCATGGGCGTGCCGTTCTGGCGCGCCGATTGCGACGTCAAGGCGGAGCAGGTTACGGTTCGCTTCGAGGAGGGCCAGCCGGTCGCGCTGAACGGCAAGAGCTTCGCCGACCCGGTCGCGCTGTTCCTGGAAGCCAACGCGATCGGTGGTCGCCACGGTCTCGGCATGAGCGACCAGATCGAGAACCGGATCATCGAGGCCAAGAGCCGCGGCATCTACGAGGCGCCCGGCATGGCGCTGCTGCACATCGCCTATGAGCGGCTGGTCACCGGCATCCACAACGAGGATACGATCGAGCAGTACCGCATCAACGGCATGCGGCTCGGCCGCCTGCTCTATCAGGGCCGCTGGTTCGACTCGCAGGCCCTGATGCTGCGCGAGACCGCGCAGCGCTGGGTCGCGAGCGCCGTCACCGGCGAGGTGACGCTGGAGCTGCGCCGTGGCAACGACTACTCGATATCAAACACCGAGAGCCCGAACCTGACCTACGCGCCGGAGCGGCTCAGCATGGAGAAGGTCGAGGACGCCGCCTTCTCGCCGGCCGACCGCATCGGCCAGCTCACGATGCGCAACCTCGACATCGCCGACACCCGCGCCAAGCTCGGCCTCTACAACAAGACCGGATTGATTTCGAGCGGCGAAGGCGCGCAGATTTTCCAGCTCAAAAACGACAAGGATTGAGCTGGGTTAGTCGCGCCGCACACTTGCTGTCGTCCCGGCGAAGGCCGGGACCTATAACCACGACCGTCAATTGTTGCGTAACGTTGGGGCCACAGCTCGCCTTAGCGACAACTCCCTGTGGTTATGGGTCCCTGCTTTCGCAGGGACGACGTGGGGAGAGAGCTGGACTTACTTCACCCTGAGCGCATCCAGCAGCGAGCCGAACGCGCGCGCGTATTCTGTGCCGGTCTTGCCGATATCGGGCCCCGCTGACACCGCGACCGCCGCTTCCGTCACCGCACCCAGCAACAGCCGCGCCAGGGGCTCGATCGGCTGCTGCGCGATCACACCGGCATCCATCGCGGCCGCCAGCGCGAGTGGAAACTTGCCGCCGAAATGCTTGGCGTCGATCTCGCGCCAGCGCTCCCAGCCGAGTACGGCCGGGCCGTCGCGCAAGATGATCTGACCGGTCGGGCCCTTCGCGCATGCCGCGAAATAGCCCTGCGTGCCGGCCGCCATCGCCGCCAGCGGATCGTTCTCGGCGCGCGAGATGCGGTCGAGATCGGCGACCAGATCGATCGACACCTGTTCGAACACCGCCTCGAACACCGCCTCTTTCGTCGCGAAGTGATGATAAACCGCGCCTTTTGCAACCCGCGCGCCGCTCGCGATGTCGTCCATCGTCGCGGCCGCAAAGCCGCGCTCGCCAAAGATGCGGCGCGCCGCCTTGACGATCGCGGCTCTGGTCTTCTCGCGCCGTTCGGCCTGGGTTGCCATCACCCATCTCTAACCCAGGTTCCGCAGCAGCGCCAGTTGACTTACAGACTATCAGTCGGTAAATACCGACCACCAGTCGGTAAATGGAGATGGCAGATGCCCTCACTCAAAACGCTGCAAGCCTTCGCTGACACGGTCGAGGCCAACGACCATGTCGGCGCGATCAGGAACTTCTACTCGACCGATGCCCGCACCCAGGAGAATGACGGCGAATGGCGCGCCGGCCGCGAGGCGCTGGCGGCGCGCGAGGCGGCCGTGCTCGCGGCAGTCTCCGGCGTCAAGACCACCCGGCTCGGGCCGCTGCTGCTCGACGGCGACCATTCGGCGATCTGCTGGCGGTTCGAATTCACCGGCAAGGACGGCAAGGTCCGCAGCATGGAGGAGGTCGCCTGGCAAACCTGGCGCGGCGAGGAGCTGGTCGAGGAGCGCTTCTTCTACGATCCGCAGCAGATGGCGCGCTGACCGGCCGCCGGCCGTTGCGGCAATACGTCCCGGCGCCGCCTCATTGCGGCGTCATCCCCCGGCACTAGCCTCCGCCCCCGCGCGCAGCATGCGCAAGGGCGGAGCATCGAACATGATCAAGTCTATCACCGGCGTGGCCGTCACGCTCTTGTTGTCGGCCGTGCCGGCGCTTGCCCAGACCATCTATCCGATCGATCGGGCCGATATCCTCGCGGGCGCGAAATTCGACTTCAAGGTCGAGCTGCCCGGCATGGTCGATCAGGCCAGGCTGAAGGTGACGCTGAACGGAGCGGACTACACCGCGGTGTTCGGCCAAAGCGGCACCTTCACCGCGCGCGAGGCCGGCAAGGAGCAATCGGCACTGATACTGCGCGATGTCTCGCTCGCCACGCCCGGCCCGGTCACCGTCGAGGTCAGCGACGGCACCCAGACCCGCACCGTGACGTGGACCGTCTACGACACTGGCGCGCGCAAGGCGAAGAACGTGATCCTGTTCATCGGCGACGGGATGTCGCCGGCGCATCGCGTCGCCGCACGGCTGCTGTCCAAGGGGATCGCCGAAGGCAAGAGCCGCGGCAAGCTCGCGATCGACGACATGCCGCATATGGCGCTGGTCGCGACCGCAGGCTCGGATTCGATCATCACTGACTCCGCAAATGCCGCGAGCGCCTACGCCACCGGCCACAAGGCCGCGGTCAATGCGCTCGGCGTGTATGCCGATCGGACGCCCGATCCGCTCGACGATCCCAGGGTCGAGACCATTGCGCGCCTTGCCAAACGCCAGGCCGGCCTCGCCGTCGGCATCGTCACCAACACCGAGGTCGAGGATGCGACGCCGGCGGCGATGGTCGCGCATACCCGCCGCCGCGCTGCCTATGACGCGATCGTCGCGCAGTATTTCGACGCCAGGCCCGACGTGCTGATGGGCGGCGGCTCCGCGAACTTCCTGCCGCAATCCGCGGCCGGATCGAAGCGCAAGGACGAGGTCGATTATCTCGCGCGCTTCCGCGCCGCCGGCTATCCGATTGCGACCACCGCAGGCGAGCTCAACACGCTGGCCGAGAAGCCGGAGACGCGGCGGTTGCTCGGCCTGTTCGCCACCGGCAACATGGACGGCGTGCTCGACCGCAAGTTCCTCAAGGGCGGCGGTGTCAGGAAATTCCCCGAGCAGCCCGACCTGACCGAGCAGGTCAAAGCTGCGCTCGATATTCTTGCGAGGCACGAGTCCGGCTTCTTCCTGATGGTCGAGTCCGGCCTGATCGACAAATACGCTCATCTGCTCGACATGGAGCGCGCAGTCTACGACACCATCATGCTCGACAATGCGGTGCGGCTGGCGAAGGACTGGGCGAAAGCGCGCGGCGACGACACGCTGATCCTGGTCGTGGCCGACCATAACCATCCGAACAGCCTGGTCGGCACCATCAATGACGACATGACCGCGACGCCCAACGTGCCGCTGCGCGAGCGCGTCGGCGTCTACGAGAAGGCCGGCTTCCCGAACTACCCGGCGCCCGATGCCGAGGGCTATCCGTCACGCGTCGATGTCTCCAGGCGGCTTGCGATCTTCTCGGCCAGCCTGCCGGATCACTACGAGACGTTGCGTCCCAAGCTCGACGATCCGAACGAGCCGACCGTGAAGGGCGATCAGGCCGACACCTTCAAGGCCAACGACAAGTACAAGGACGTTCCCGGCGTCGCGCTGCGCTTCGGCAATCTGCCGGCGATGATCGGCGCCAGCGTGCATTCCGGCGAGGACGTCATCCTCACCGCGACCGGGCCGGGCAGCGAGCGGGTCCACGGCTCGATGGACAATACCGAGGTGTTTCGCGTGATGGTCGAGGCGCTGGGACTGGGTCTGGGGAAGTGACCTTGCCGTCATTGCGAGCGAAGCGAAGCAATCCATCGCACCGCAAGCGGAGAAGTGGATTGCTTCGTCGCTGACGCTCCTCGCAATGACGAGGATGGTAAGCTTGGCCTGCTGGCGTGTGCTGCAAGCCCCCATCAAAAAATGGCCGGGATCGCTCCCGGCCATTTTCGTTTCGTGATGTCTCGCCGGCTCAGCGCGGCGCGGCGGAGGCGGTGCCGCCGTTGAGCAGCGGTGTGATGCGGCGGACGGTGACGCGCCGGTTGATGCGGCTCGGTCCGTCGGTCTGCTCCTTCAGATATTGCGAGCCGTAACCCTGCGAGGTCAGGTTCTCGGCCGGCACGCCGAACTGCTGCGTCAGCAGCTCGGCGGCGGATTGCGCACGACGATCGGACAGCGACAGATTGTCGGTGTCGTTGCCGGTCGCGTCCGTATGGCCTTCGATCAGGAATACCTCGCGCGGATTGCGCTGGATGGCCCGGTTGAGGCCGTCGGCGATCACTTGCAGCCTCGCCGCCTGATCCGGCGGGATGGTCCACGATCCGGAGTCGAAGTTGATCGTGTTGAGGTCGATGCTCGGCATCTGCATGCGGACATTGGGGCTGTAGCGGATCTCTTCAAGCGAGTAGCGCCGATCGATCCGCTGCACCGGCGGAGCCTCCATGGTCTCGTAGATCACGTCCGGCGACGCGTCCTGAGCGTCGACGATGTAGCGATCATAGGGAATGTTGACCACCGGCGGCGGGACGTCGACATAGAATCCGCCGACCGCCCGCGGATCGCGATAGCTGTTGTCGATGATGACGAGCTCGCGCCCGCCGGGATCCCTACGGATCCGGCGCAGCATCTGGCCGTCGGCACCGACCACCGTGATGATCTGGCTGCCGTCGGGACGGACCACGATGGTGCGGGTTTCGCCGCCGATCGTCTCGGTGCGGATGTCACGCGCGCCGTAGCGGAAGCGATAGACGTCGTCGCCGCGCACATAGGCTTGGCCGCTCGGGTCGCGGATGATGACGCGGTCCGGCTCGGTGTAGATGGTGCGGCCGTCTTCGACCACTTCCTGCCGCTGGCCGCGCAGGTCGGCGATGCTGCCGCCGATGATGGCGCCAGCCACCACGCCGACACCGACCGCGGCACCGATGGCGAGCGGCTTGATGTTGTCATGGCGCGGCGGCGGCGGCAGCGGCGCAGTCACTGCTGGCGCGGTCCGGAAGGCAGGCGCGACCGTCGGCGGGGCGTATTGCGCACGGCCGGGCGGCGGCGTTGCGGCTGCGGAGCCGGGGACGACCGTCGGAGCCGGGGCCCCGCCCATCGCGGCGGCCGCTGCCGGAGGCACGCCGGGCGCCGTGGCCGGGCGTCCCGCCTGAGCCGGAGCCGGAGCGGGTGTCGCGCCAGGTGCGCCCATTGCGGCGCCCGGGGTCGCAGGCGTTCCGGGCGGTGTCGCCGGACGTCCCTGCTGACCGGGGGCAGGCGGAGTCGGTGTCGCAGCGGGTGCGGCCGGCGTAGTTGCGGCCGGTGGCGCACCAGGCCGGGCTCCTGCTGCGGGAGGCGTCGTTGCCGAAGGTGGGGGCGTTGTGGGAGTGGTCGCTGCGGGCGGCGTGCCCGGCGGTTCCTTGGCTCCACCCGGACGTTCGCCGCCCGGGCGCCCGCCACCGGGACGCTCGCCACCGGGACGTTCGCCGCGTTGACGCTCGGCGGGCGCTGGTGCCGTGGCTCCCGGCGTTGCAGGTGCGGCCGGCGTCGGCGTCGCAGCCGCGGGCGGCGTGCCGGGGCGCGCGGCCGGAGCGACGGCACCCGGTGCAGCTCCCGGTACCGGCGTCGGCGGGGTGTGCGCGGGCGCTGCGGCGGGCGGCGGCGGGGTCGGCGTGGGGTGTGCGGGAGCTGCGGCCGGCGGTGGCGTCACAGGCTTGGCTGCGGGTGGCTCGGGCCGCGCGGGCGCCGCGGCCGGCGGCGGTGCTGCGGGGCGTGCTGCGGGCGGTTCGGGCCGTGCCGGAGCTGCCGGCGGCGTCGGATGCGCGGGGGCAGCCGCGGGCGGCGGAGGCGGAGCGGGGCGCGCTGGCGCGGCCGCGGGCGGAGCCGGCGGCGTCGGGTGCGGAGGAGCTGCCGCAGGCGGCGGGGGCGGTGGGGTCGGACGCGCTGGCGCTGCGGCCGGCGGCGGAGCGGGATGCGCGGGTGGCGCGGCGGCGGGTGGTGGCGCCTGCGGGTGCGGCGCGGCTGCTGGCGGTGCCGGATGTGCGGGTGCGCCCGGCGCGGGGCGTTCCGGCCGCGGCTTCGGCTTTCCGTCAGGTCCGGTTTCTTCCTTTGGCTGCGCTTGTGCGACGACCAGCGGCGAGGTTTGTGCGTGCGACGCTGAAGTGGCGAACTGCATCACCGTCAGCGCAGTCGTGGCAAGCAGCACGAGACGAAGCTTTGTCATGGTCTTTGGAGTCCCCGGCGGAAAAGTCTGGGCAGGAAGGAAACAGAGAGCCGAACAATTCGGCAGCACGATGAATTGCCAGCCGTTGGGCCGGATTGTGGCGAGCGCCGAATCATCGGCCAAGTTTATTTCGACATTGTAACGGGTTGCATGCGCGTCTGTTCACGACGCATTCAGAAGAAACGCTTGGACACACTTGCAATCGACGAGGAACTGCGGCGCGCCGGTGTCTCGCCGGGTGGCGGGTCGATCTGTCGCAGGCGGCGGGCGGGGTGCCGCGGCCGGTCCGCGCAGCGATGATTCGTCGGGGGTCTTGCCGGGCAATTCGTCCGGCCGCGGCGGCTCGCCGGGTTCGCGCACCGGCGGCGGAATTTCCGGCTGCGGGTTGCCCGGCGGAACCCCCGGGGGTGGCTCGCTCGGCGTGCCCGGTGTGGCCGGCGGAATCTCCGGAGGCTCGATCGGCATTGTATCGAGCCCTTGCGTCGCGTCGTGCACGTTGATCGCTCCGTTGGGATGCGAAGCGACAACGGACCGCGTGCTGGGGCGTTCCTCAACCGGGCGTGTGACAGACCGCCTCGATATTGTGCCCGTCGGGATCGAGCACGAATGCGCCGTAATAATTGGGGTGATAATGCGCGCGGATCCCGGGCGCGCCATTGTCGCGGCCGCCGGCCGCCATCGCCGCCGCGTAGAAGGCATCGACGGTGGCGCGGTCCTTGGCGATGATGGCGATATGTACCGGCTTGTCCATCGCGCCTTCGCCGCCGATCCAGAAGTCCGGCTTGCCGTTGGCGCCGAAGCCCGCCGCGGGCGCGTGCCCGGTCACCTCGGCCGGCACTTCCATGATCAGGCTGTAGTCGAGCGGCGCCAGCGCCGTCTGGTAGAACGCCTTCGCGCGTTGATAGTCGGAGACCGAAAAGCCGATATGGTCGATCATCGCGTGGCTCCCTTGTCGTGAGGCATTTGCATCCCCGATCTCGATTCGCCTCTGCCTTGGAGAGGTCGCTTTGCATCCGAGAGCAAAGCAGGTCGCAATCTGTTCTTTCGGCAGCTACCGTTACCTGCGGCTGCACCTCATTCCAACCGTCCGCTTTGACGCATGGCGCGCGCGGTTCACTCACTCCGCCGGCGCCTGGTCCCGCCGCAGCCGGCGCGAGCGCGCGGCCTTGTGCAGCACGCGCGAAAGCTGTTCGGCCGAGTAGGGCTTCTGTAGCAACTCGAAGCCGCCGCTGCCTTGTTGCGACAGCACCTGGCTGTAGCCGGAGGCGAGCACGATTGGCAGGTCGAGCCGCTGCCGGCGGATCTCCTCCGCGAGCTCGATGCCGCTCATGCCGGGCATCACGACGTCGGTGAACACGAGGTCGAACCGGCCTGAGTCAATGGCAAGCTCCTCCAGCGCGTGGGTGGCGTTCTCCACCAGCACGCAGGTGCAGCCGAGCTGGGTCAGCGTGTCGGCGGCGAACTTTCCGACCTCGGCATTGTCCTCGACGATCAAGACCGATGCGTTGGTCCCATCGACCGGCAGCGCATCGTCGGCGAGCGGCGACGGTGTGTCGTGGTCGCCGACGACGCGCGGCAGATAGAGCGTGAAGGTCGTGCCCTTGCCGACTTCGCTGGTGACATCCACCTCGCCGCCGGACTGCTTGGCGAAGCCGAACACCTGCGACAGGCCGAGGCCGGTGCCCTGGCCGACCTCCTTGGTGGTGTAGAACGGCTCGAAGATCCGGCCGAACAGCTCCTGCGGAATTCCGACGCCGGTGTCGGTCACCGTAACCGCGACATGGCCGTGCGCGCTCGGCGCGCCGGCCACGTTGGCCGGCAGGCTGCTCACCGGGCGGACCGCGATCGTGAGCCGGCCGACGCCATCCATGGCGTCGCGCGCATTCACTGCCATGTTGATCACGGCGGTCTCGAACTGGCCCGCATCGGCGTTGACCAGGCAGATCTCGTCGGGCACCTGCGCTGCGATCTCGATCCGCGAGCCGATCAGCGTGGCAATCATCTCGCACAGGGTCCGGACGTTCTGGCAGGCGTCGAACACTTCGGGCTTGAGGGCCTGCCGTCGCGCGAACGCGAGCAGCTGGTTGGTGAGCTTGGCGGCACGGTTCACGGTGTTGGAGATCGCGTCGATGTAGCGCTGCCGCCGCGGCTCCGGCAGGTCGGGCCGCCGCAACATGTCGACCGACGCGCGGATCACGGTGAGCAGATTGTTGAAATCGTGCGCGACGCCGCCGGTGAGTTGCCCGAGCGCTTCCAGCCGCTGGCCATGCCGCAGTGCATCCTCGGCCTCGATCCGCCGGTTGGCCTCCTCCTCCAGGCGCTCGGTTCGCTGGTAGGCGAGCGCCAGCAGGCCAAACAGCAGGGCTGTGGCCGGAATGCCGAAGATCAAATGCTGGGCCATGGTCGTGATCCAGCGCGCCCGGATCGCCGAGGTTTCGAGGCCCGCGGTGACATAGAGCGGGTATTCGGGCAGCCGCTCGTAGCGCATGCGCCGTTCGATGCCGTCGACGGGGGAGCGGATCGTCATGGTGCCGGCCTGCGGATTGGCGGCCATTTGTTGTCCGAGCGGCCCGCTCGGCTCGAACCTGGCCTGGTGGTCGACGACCGGGAAGTGCGCCAGCACCGCGCCGTCGGTCCGGATCAGCGCCAGGAAGCTGCCGGGCTCACGGCCGATCCGGGCGTAGAAATTCTCGAAATATTCGGGAAGCACCGAGGCCTGGATCACGCCGGCAAAGCTGCCATCCTCGTTGCTGCGGCGCCGGCCGACGCTGAAGAATCGCGCGCCCTGATAGGGCAGCCGCGGCGTCAGCACCTCGCCGATGAAGGTGCCGATGTTGCCCTGGGCATGGATCCGGAAATAGTCCCGGTCCGAGAAATCGACGTCGGGGGCCGGCTCGACCAGGCTGTTGACGAGCGCCCGGCCGTTGGCATCGAACACCCAGAGCGACTTCACCTGGGGAAGCGCCTCCGCGACCTGGCGCAGCCGGTCGTGCAGGTTCTTCTCGTGCGCGACGATCTCGGCATCGCTCATGCCGCGGACGACCTCGGTGACCTCGGACAGGCTGCGGTCGATGGTCTCGAACACCTTGAGCGCGTGCTCATGGGTGACATCGAGCGTCCGCTGGATCTCCTGGTCGGCGGCCTCGCTGTTCGAGATCCGCGACATCGCAGATGCGAAGCCGAACAGCGCCAGCGGAAGGGCCAGCGAGGCGGCCATCATCCATTGCAGCAGTCTCAGCGAATTGCGTTGTGCGGGTTGCACGGGCGCTCCGGCTCCTTGCGGACCTTAACGCAAACCGTTGCGCTGGAGAAACCCAAACCCGGCCTCCGGAGGGCGCCGCGGGCGTACGGTTGCCGTCGCCGCGTCCGGCCGGGCCGCGCACACAGGCCGTCCGCCGCGATCACGCCCCCGTTAACAAGACAGCTTCAGTCAAGCGGAAAATCGGCCGGGATGCCGATCGCAGGTGCTGTTTTTAGGAGTTCTAAAACCTCTCACGGGCAAATGCTTGACCCTGTGACTACCTGCTGAAAAACAGGCCGGATGACAGGCGATCCAAACACCACCCAGGACAGTTTTCGGGACATCCGGCTCGGACATGCGGATCGCGGTTTTGTCGGCAAGATCGTCAGGCTCGATGCGCTCGTGACGGGCTCATCGCTCTCCCCGCAGGAGCTGGAGCAGCGCCTCGTCGAGATGGGATTTGTGGAAGGCGCGCGCGTGGAGATCCTGCACGAGGGGACGATCCGGAGGGACCCGATCGCGGTGCGCGTCGACAGCATCACGATCGCGCTGCGCCGGAGTGAAGCCATGGCCGTGATCGTCGAATGACAACTGCATCCTTGCGTCTGGCGCTGGTCGGTGCGCCGAACACCGGCAAGACGTCGCTGTTCAACCGGTTGACCGGCAGCACCCAGAAGGTCGCCAACTATCCCGGCGTCACGGTCGAGCGCAAATCCGGCGGCTTCGTCACGCCGGAGGGCCGCAGCGTGACCGTGCTCGATTTGCCCGGCACCTATTCGCTGCGCGGCCGCAGCCCGGACGAGGAGATCACCCGCGACATCGTGCTCGGCCGCTTCGAGGGCGAGGCGGTGCCCGATCTGATGCTGTGCGTCGCCGACGCCACCAACCTGCGGCTGACCTTGCGGCTGGTGCTCGAGCTGAAGCAGATCGGCCGGCCGATGATGCTGGTGCTCAACATGATCGACATCGCCAAGCGCCGCGGCGTCACGATCGATCTCGACCGGATGTCGCAGGAGCTGGGGCTGCCGATCGTCACCTCGGTCGCGGTCCGCAAGGGCGGTGTCGACGAGCTGCTGAAGCGGACCGACGAATTCCTGTCGAAGTCGCATGAAGCGGCGGCCAGCGAATGGACCGCGCCGACGATCGCCGATCTCAAGGCGGCGCAGCGCGAGGCGGATCGCATCATCGCCGCTGTCGTGACGCTGCCGGCCAAGCCCGACACGCTGACCAACCGGATCGATTCCGTCGTGCTGCATCCGGTCTGGGGTATCGTGATCCTGGCCGTGATCCTGTTCGTGATGTTCCAGGCGGTGTTCACCTGGGCGCAGCCGGCGATGGAATTGCTGTCGGACAGCTTCGCCGCGCTCGGGCAGTTGATCCACGACATCCTGCCCGCGAACTGGAGCCTGTTGCAGAGCTTCCTGCAGAACGGCGTGATTTCGGGCGTCGGCAGCGTCATCGTGTTCCTGCCGCAGATCATCATCATCTTCCTGTTCATCCTGCTGCTGGAAGATTTCGGCTACATGGCGCGCGCCGCGTTCCTGATGGACCGCATCATGGGCGGCGCCGGGCTGCATGGCCGCGCCTTCATTCCGCTGCTGTCGAGTTTCGCCTGCGCCATTCCCGGCATCATGGCGACGCGGGTGATCGACAATCCGCGCGATCGCCTGACCACGATCCTGATCGCGCCGCTGATGACCTGCTCGGCGCGGATTCCGGTCTACACGCTGATCATCTCCGCCTTCGTGCCGTCGACCACGCTGTGGGGCTTCGTCAATTTGCAGGGGCTCGTGATGTTCGGCCTCTATGCCGCAGGGATCACCAGCGCGCTGACGGTCTCGGCGATCGCAAAATTCTTCCTGTGGCGCGATCATGCGCCGGCGCCGTTCATGCTGGAATTGCCCGACTACAAGATGCCACGGCTGCGCAGCATCGCGATCGGCGTGTTCAACCGCGCCAAGATGTTCCTGTACCGAGCCGGCACCACGATTCTCTCGATGATGGTGCTGATCTGGTTCCTGGCCTCGTTCCCGCAGGCACCGGCCGGGGCCGAGGGGCCGGCGATCAACTACAGCTTCGCGGCGATGATCGGCCATGCGCTCGAGCCGCTGCTGCGGCCGATCGGCTTCAACTGGCAGATCGCGGTGGCGCTGATCCCGGGCATGGCGGCGCGCGAGGTCGCGGTCGCGGCGCTCGGCACCGTCTATTCGATCGAGGGCGGCAAGGAGGCGGCGGATGCGATCGGCCAGGTGCTGGCGCAGAAATGGACGCTCGCCACCGCGCTGTCGATGCTGGTCTGGTACATCTTCGCCCCGCAATGCGCCTCGACGCTCGCGGTGATCCGCCGCGAGACCGGCGGCGCGAAGTGGATGGTGGTGACGTTCCTCTACATGCTGGCGCTGGCCTATGCCGCGAGCTTCCTGACCTTCAACCTGGCGCAGGCGCTGGGGCTGCATTAGGCGGAGTGCTGCGTTCCGTCATACGGACCAGAGGTCGCAGCGGTTACAATGGGTCGAACGACGAAGTAGAGTTGATCCGGAGCGCATCACGCGCTTACCTGCGAGACCATGCAATGTCGACCTTCGGCCTGGAGCGGGTATTCTCGCCGCGGAGCATCGCGGTGGTCGGCGGCAGCCCGCGACCGTCATCGCTCGGCGCGGCGGTGCTGCGAAACATCAAGGCGAGCGGCTTCGGCGGCAAGGTTGGCGTCGTCAACCGGCAATATGCCGATGTCGATGGCGTGCCGACCGTTCCGGATCTGAAGTCGCTCCCGTTCACGCCCGATCTCGTCGTCATCAGCGCGCCGGCGGCTGCCGTGCCGGAGATCGTGGCGGAGGCAGCCTTGGCCGGCGTCGCCGGTGCCGCGATCCTGTCGGCCGGTCTCGGCCACGGCGCGGGCTCGCTTGCGGACATCGCCGGGCAGACGGCGCGGCGCCACGGCATGCGTCTGATCGGGCCGAATTGCCTCGGCGTCATGGTGCCGCGTGCGAAGCTCAATGCGAGCTTCGCCTCGCATCAGCCGTCCGATGGACATGTCGCACTGATCTCGCAGTCCGGCGCGGTCGCATCGGCGATGATCGAATGGGCGGCGGAGCGGAGGCTCGGCTTCTCCGGCATCGCCTCGATCGGCGATCAGCTCGACGTCGACGTCGCCGACCTGCTGGATCATTTCGCGCTCGACGACCATACCAGCGCGATCCTGATCTACCTCGAGGCGGTCAAGGATGCGCGCAAGTTCATGTCGGCGGCGCGCGCCGCGGCACGGTTGAAGCCGGTCATCATCGTCAAGTCGGGGCGGATGGCGCAGGGCGCGATCGCCGCTGCGACCCACACCGGCGCGCTGGCCGGCTCCGATGCGGTCTATGACGCCGCGTTCCGCCGCGCCGGCATGCTGCGCGTCTACGACCTGCGCCAATTGTTCGATTGTGCCGAGTTGCTCGGCCGCGGCTTCGTTCCGCGCGGCAACCGGCTGGCGATCCTGACCAATGGCGGCGGCCTCGGCATCCTCGCGACCGACCGGCTCGCCGAGCTGGGCGGCGTTCCCGCGACCTTGGCGACGGAGACGATCGAACGGCTCGACAAGATGCTGCCGCCGGGCTGGTCGTGCGCCAATCCGGTCGACATCGCCGGCGATGCCGATGCCGCGCGCTATGTGGTGGCGCTCAACGCGTTGCTCGATGACACCAACAGCGACGCGGTGCTGGTCGCGAATGTCGAGATGGCGGTGGCGCCGGCCGAGGGCATCGCCGAGGCGGTGGCGCAATGCGTCCGTGAGCGCAGGTCGAAGCGGAGCGCGGTTGCCGCACTGGTGCTCGCGGCGTGGGTCGGCGCCGACGAGCGCACCGGCGCGATCTTCGAGGCGGCGCGGATCCCGCATTTCCCGACCGAGGACGATGCGGTGCGCGCCTTCATGTATCTGGTGCGCTACCGCGAGGCCTCCACGGCACTCGCCGCGACCCCGCCCGGCGTTGCCTCGGTGTTCACCCCGGAGACGGCGGCGGCGCGGCACGTCGTCTTGAACGCGTTGTCGGAGGGACGGGCCTGGCTCGACCCGGCCGAGATCGTCGCCCTGTTCGAGGCCTATCGGATCCCGATCGTGACGACCATCGTCGCCGACGGAGCCGAGGACGCCGCGGAGAAGGCGGCGCCGTTCCTGGCCGAGGGACATGCCATCGTGGTCAGGGTGTTCTCGCGCGACATCCGACACGCCTCCGATGTCGGTGGCGTGATCCTCGATCTGCGCACCAGGGACAGCGTCGTCGAGGCGGCCAGGACGGTCATGGACCGCGCACGAAGCGCACGGCCCGATGCCATCCTGCAAGGCGTGACGATCCAGCCGATGATCGTGCGCCGCGCGGCGCGCGAATTGATCCTCGGCATCGCCGACGATCCGACCTTCGGCCCGGTGATCGTGTTCGGGCGCGGTGGTCCCGCGGTCGAGGTGATCAATGACAAGGCGCTGGCGTTGCCGCCGCTCGACATGAATCTCGCCCGTGAACTGGTCGGGCGCACCCGCGTCTCGCGGCTGCTCGGCGGCTATGGCGACGTGGCGGCGGTCCCGGCCGATGTGGTGCCGCTCACGCTGGTCAAGCTGGCGCAGATGGCGGCCGATATTCCCGAAGTCGCCGAGCTCGACATCAATCCGATGCTGGCGGATGAGAGCGGCGTGCTCGCGCTCGATGCGCGGGTGGCGATTCGCAAGCCCGCGCGACTGTTTGCGGGCCATACGAGGCTCGCGGTCAGGCCCTATCCGTCGCAATGGGAGGGCGAGCTCGCGTTACGCGACGGCTCGCGCGTCACGGTGCGTCCGATGCGGCCCGAGGACGAGCCGATGGTCGATGGCTTCTTCAAGCGCGTGAGCGCCGAGGACCTCAGGCTGCGCTTCTTCCACGCCATGAAGGAATTCTCGCATGCGTTCATCGCGCGGCTCACCCAGCTCGACTATGCGCGCGCGATGGCCTTTGTTGCGCTCGATCCGGCGACCGGCGAGATGATGGGAGCGGTGCGGCTGCATTCGGACTCGCTCTACGAGAACGCCGAATATGCGATCCTGTTGCAGTCCGATCTCAAAGGCAAAGGGCTCGGCTGGGCGCTGATGCAGCTCCTGATCCACTATGCGCAGTCGGAGGGATTGCAGCGGCTGTCAGGCCAGGTGCTGACCGAGAACACCACGATGATCGGAATGTGCCGCGATCTCGGCTTCACCGTCACGATGGATCCGGAGGATCACAGCATCGTCGACGTCGTCCTCGACCTCCGCAAGCCGGGGGTCGCTGCGGTCGGTGCCGATATCCTGATCCGGCCGGCGGCGGCTGGGCGCTGATATAAACGCCAGCCGCCGTTGCGTCGGATCAGATCTGGCGTTCGACCATCTTGAACTTGAGCTCGGCGATCGCTTCCGAGGGATTGAGGCCCTTCGGGCACGCCTTGGCGCAGTTCATAATGGTGTGGCAGCGATAGAGACGGAACGGGTCCTCGAGATTGTCGAGCCGCTCGCCGGTCGCTTCGTCGCGGGAGTCGGTGACCCAGCGCGTCGCCTGTAGCAGCGCGGCGGGGCCGAGGAAGCGTTCGCTGTTCCACCAGTAGCTCGGGCACGAGGTCGAGCAGCAGGCGCACAGGATGCACTCGTAGAGGCCGTCGAGCTTCTCGCGGTCCTCGTGGCTCTGCTTCCACTCCTTCTGCGGCGTCGGCGTCGTGGTCTTGAGCCACGGCTCGATCGAAGCGTACTGGGCGTAGAAATTGGTGAGGTCAGGAACCAGGTCCTTCACCACCGGCTGATGCGGCAGCGGATTGACCTTCACCGCGCCACCGGCGCCGACATCGTGCATCGACTTGGTGCAGGCCAGGGTGTTCTGGCCGTCGATGTTCATCGCGCAGGAGCCGCAAACGCCTTCGCGGCAGGAGCGGCGGAAGGTCAGCGTCGGGTCGATGTGGTTCTTGATCCAGATCAGACCGTCCAGCACCATCGGACCGCAATCGTGGGTGTCGACATAGTAGGTGTCGACGCTCGGATTCTTGCCGTCGTCCGGATTCCAGCGATACACACGAAATTCGCGGGTCTCGGTGGCGCCGGCCGGCTTCGGCCAGGTCTTGCCGCCGGAAATCCTCGAATTCTTCGGAAGTGCGAATTCAACCATGTCTGCTCGCCTTCGTTCTCAGTAGACCCGCGCCTTCGGCGGGATGTACTGCACGTCATTGGTCATCGTGTAGCTGTGCACCGGACGGTACTCGATCGCGGTCTTGCCGGCCGGATCGATCCAGGTCAGCGTGTGCTTCATCCAGTCCTTGTCGTTGCGGTCCGGGAAATCCTCCCGCGCATGCGCGCCGCGGCTTTCGGTGCGGTTGGCCGCCGAATCCATCGTCACGACCGCCTGCACGATCAGATTGTCGAATTCCAGCGTCTCGATCAGGTCGGAATTCCACACCAGCGAACGGTCCGTGACCGAGATGTCGCCGACGCCGCCATAGACCTTGTGGATCAGGTTCTGGCCTTCCTGCAAAATGTCGCCGGTGCGGAACACCGCGCAATTGTTCTGCATCACATGCTGCATGCTGTCGCGCAGCTTCGCGGTCGGCGTGCCGCCGGAGGCGTGGCGGAAGTGATCGAGCCGGCCGAGCGCAAGGTCGGACGAATCCTTCGGCAGCTCGGGCTGCTTGGCGTTCGCGGTCAGCTTGTCGGCGAGGCGCAGCGCCGCCGCGCGGCCGAACACCACGAGGTCGATCAGCGAATTGGAGCCGAGGCGGTTGGCGCCGTGGACAGAGACGCAGGCGGCTTCGCCGATCGCCATCAGGCCCGGCACCACTGAATTGTCGTCGCCGTTGCGCTTGGTCAGCACCTCGGCGTGATAGTTCGTGGCGATGCCGCCCATGTTGTAGTGCACCGTCGGCACGATCGGGATCGGCTCGCGGGTGACGTCGACATTGGCGAAGATCTTCGCCGATTCCGAGATGCCCGGCAGCCGCTCATGCAGCACCTTCGGATCGAGGTGATCGAGGTGCAGGAAGATGTGATCCTTCTTCTTGCCGACGCCGCGGCCTTCGCGGATCTCGATCGTCATCGCGCGCGAGACGACGTCGCGCGAGGCGAGGTCCTTGGCCGACGGCGCATAGCGCTCCATGAAGCGCTCGCCTTCGGAATTGACGAGATAGCCGCCTTCGCCGCGGGCGCCCTCGGTGACGAGGCAGCCCGAGCCGTAGATGCCGGTCGGGTGGAACTGGACGAACTCCATGTCCTGCAACGGCAGGCCGGCGCGCAGCACCATGCCGCCGCCATCGCCGGTGCAGGTGTGCGCCGAGGTGCAGGAGGCGTAGGCGCGGCCGTAGCCGCCGGTCGCCAGAATCGTGGTCTGGGCACGGAAGCGATGCAGCGTGCCGTCGTCGAGCTTGAGCGCGATCACGCCGCGGCAGACGCCTTGATCGTCCATGATCAGGTCGATGGCGAAGAACTCGATGAAGAACTCGGCCGCGTGGCGCAGCGACTGGCCGTACATCGTGTGCAGCATGGCGTGGCCGGTGCGGTCGGCGGCGGCGCAGGTGCGCTGCGCCTGGCCCTTGCCGTAATCCATGGTCATGCCGCCGAACGGGCGCTGATAGATCTTGCCGTCCTCGGTGCGCGAGAACGGCACGCCCCAATGCTCGAGCTCGTAGACCGCGTCGGGCGCGTTACGCACCATGTATTCGATCGCGTCCTGGTCGCCGAGCCAGTCCGACCCCTTCACGGTGTCGTACATGTGCCAGCGCCAGTCGTCCTGGTGCATGTTGCCGAGCGAGGCCGAGATGCCGCCCTGCGCCGCAACGGTGTGCGAGCGGGTCGGGAACACCTTGGTGATGCAGGCGGTGCGCAGGCCCGCTTCCGAGCAGCCGACCACGGCGCGCAGGCCCGCGCCGCCGGCGCCGACCACGACGACGTCGTAGGTGTGGTCCTGGATCGGATAGGCCTTGCCGTTGGTCGCCGGACCACTGCCGTTGGTGGTCTTGCCGTTAGCTTCTCCAGCCATGGGTTAAACTCCCGACGACAATTTGAGGATTGCGTAGATCGAGGCCATGGCGACCGCGACGCAGAAGAAGTTGTTCGCCATCACGCTGGCGATCTTCAGCTTCTCATTGTGGATGTAGTCTTCGATCACGACCTGCATGCCGATCTTCATGTGCCAGGTGCTGGCGATGATGAAGAGCAGCAGGATGATGGCGATCGGGATCGAGCCGAGGATTTGCGCCGCGCCGGCATGATTGCGGCCGATCAGCATGATCATCACGACGATGACCGGGACGATCAGCAGCGTCATCGCGACCGCGGTGAGGCGCTGACGCCAGAAATCCGAGGTGCCGGTATGCGCGGAGCCGAGGCCGCGGACGCGCTCCAGCGGCGTCCGCATTGAGGGGCGGCTGCTCATCGTCCACCTCCGACGGCGTAGGCAATGATCCAGACCAGCACGGTCAGCGAGATGCCGGCGACCAGCGCGCCCCAGGTCAGGGCTTCGCGCTCATTGGCCTTGAAGCCGTAGCCGAGGTCCCAGACGAAATGCCGGATGCCGCTGCACAGATGGTGCATCAGCGCCCATGTATAGCCGAACACGATCAGCTTGCCGATCGCGCTGCCGGTGAAGGCCTGGACGTTGGCGTAGGCGGTCGGGCCGGAAGCGGCTGCGATCAGCCACCAGGCGACCAGCAGGGTGCCGAAATAGAGGGCCACACCGGTGGCGCGATGGACGATGGACAGCGCCATCGTCAGGGTCCACCGGTAGGTCTGCAAATGGGGTGAAAGGGGTCGTTCGATCCTGGCGGTCATCGGCGGGCTTTATGTTGTGAGGGACCGCGGCCGGCCCATCGGGAACGCGGTAGACGAATTCTATTTACGGAGTCGCACCTCGCCGCGCAACGGCCAAATAGCCTTCGGTCGAACCGAAGTTCATTGTTAGACTTGCCGAATTCTGGTTGATCCGCAGTGTGGTATACCAGATGCAAGGTTAGATGAACTAAGAAATGAATCAGTATTCCGGATTTGTTGAAGAGCCATCGGAAGGCGCAAGGACGCGGACCGGAAGCCGCCGGTTTTGCCCCATTGTTCCACCAGATAATCGACAAATGCCCTGATCTTAGGCGATCGGGCCGGCGACGGCCGAAGCAACGGATTCGCTGCCACTCGCATCGGTTCGCAGCTGGCCAAGACGCGCCGTACGTATGCACCCGCAATGCCTGGACTGCATCTGTCGAACCGAGCTGTTGATCATGCCGTCGCCATACCGCACCGCATCAATCCGTGCGCAGCGGCCATTCATCCAGAGCCGACCCGATATGCGGAATTTGCGATTCGCCTTGGTCCGTCGACAACGCGTCACGCGAGACGTTGCATGAGCACCTGCGCGATGGCGCCGATACTCCCGAATCCGAAAAGCGGCTATTGCTCGCGACGCGCAGTCGCGAAACGTCGCCGAAGCACCTGCTCCGGCAACACGCACCCCGATGCTGCACGAAGAAGATGATGGCCGGCCTCGATCCCAGCGAATTGCTCGAACTCGCACTGTTGCTGATTGCGGTCGGCGCGCTGTCCGGCTTTCTTGCCGGCCTGTTCGGCATTGGTGGTGGCGCGATCCTGGTGCCGGTGTTTTACGAATGCTTTCGCCTCGCCGGCGTCCCGCTCGAGGTGCGGATGCCGCTCTGCATCGGCACCTCGCTCGCCATCATCATCCCGACCTCGCTGAGTTCGTTCCGTGCCCATTATCGCCGCGGCGCGGTCGATATGGAGATCCTGAAGCGCTGGTGGCTGCCGATCGTGATCGGCGTCGCCGCCGGCAGCGTCACAGCGCGCTTCGCGCCGGAGCGATTGTTCAAGATCGTGTTCGTCCTGGTGGCCTGGTCGGCGGCTGCGCGGCTGCTGTTGGCGCGCGAGAGCTGGAAATTCGGCGACGACGTGCCGAAAGGTTTCTTGATGCGCGTCTATGGCTTCTTCGTCGGCCTGCTCTCGACGCTGATGGGAATCGGCGGCGGCCTGTTCGCCAATCTCCTGATGACCTTCTATGGCCGGCCGATCCATCAGGCGGTTGCGACCTCGTCCGCGCTCGCGGTGCTGATCTCGATCCCCGGCGCGCTGGGTTACGTCTATGCCGGCTGGCCCGCCGCGGCGCGCTTCCCTGACGTCGCCGCGCTGCAACTGCCGTTCGCGCTCGGCTACGTCTCGCTGATCGGCGCGCTGCTGGTGATGCCGACCACGCTCGTCACCGCGCCGCTCGGCGTGAAGGTCGCGCACGCGCTGTCGAAGCGGGCGCTGGAGGTGGCGTTCGGGGCCTATCTCTTTATCGTCGGCGGGCGCTTCGTGATAAGCCTCGTCGGCGGGCAGTAAGTAGGCGCCGCGCTTTTGCAGGACGTCATCCATGACCGACGCTCGCCCGCCTGCCCTTCCGACCGATATACCCGAGGACATCAATCGCTGGAATTGGGGCGCGTTTCTCCTCAACTGGATCTGGGGGGTCGGCAACAACACCTACATCGCGTTGCTCACCCTGGTTCCGCTGTTCGGCCTTGCGATGCTCTTCATCCTTGGTGCGAAGGGGAGTGCCTGGGCCTGGCGCAACGGGCGGTGGGACAGCGTCGAGCACTTCAAGCGCGTGCAACGCAAATGGGCGTTCTGGGGCGTCGTGATTTGGCTCGGCGTGATCGTGCTGTATGGCGGGATTTTCGGCGGTGTCTTCTATTTTATGAAACAGTCCGAGGCTTACCAACTCGCCGTAGTCAGGCTTCAGGCCAACACCGAAGCAGTCACGGCGCTCGGGGCGCCGATATCGACCGGGCTTCCGCTTGGCAAGATATCGATCAACGGCACAACCGGGCAAGCTGTGCTCAGCTTCTCGGTGACCGGCACCAGGGCCACGGGCCGCATCCAGATGATGGCCCTCAAGGCGAACGGCGTCTGGACGCTTAAGCTCCTCAAGCTCAAGGTCGACGGGCGCGACGGCGAGATTGATCTCTTGAAGGAGACGCGGGTCGAACTCGATCGCCTCCGTCAGCGCTTGCTGTAGATATCCTTATATTTATCCCGCAAGATATTCTTCTGCACCTTGCCCATCGCGTTGCGCGGCAATTCGTCGACCACGAAGACTCGCTTGGGCATCTTGAATTTGGCCAGCCGCCCGTCGAGCGCTTTCAGCACCGAGGCTTCGCTGACGTTGGCGCCCTTGCTGCACACCAGCACGGCGGTGACGCCCTCGCCGAAATCGGCATGCGGCACGCCGATCACGGCGGATTCGATCACGCCGGGCATGGCGTCGATCTCGCTCTCGATCTCCTTCGGATAGACGTTGAAGCCGCCGGAGATCACGAGATCCTTGCCGCGACCGAGGATATGGACGTAGCCCTTGTCGTCGATCTTGCCGAGGTCGCCGGTGATGAAGAAGCCGTCGCCGCGGAATTCGGCCTTGGTCTTCTCCGGCATCCGCCAGTAGCCCTGGAACACGTTCGGGCCCTTGACCTCGATCATGCCGATGGTGTCCCGCGCGAGCTCCTTGCCGGTCTCGGGATCGGTGACCCGCACCGAGACGCCGGGCAGCGCGAAGCCGACGGCGCCAGGCACGCGATCGCCCTCATAGGGGTTCGACGTATTCATGTTGGTCTCGGTCATGCCGTAGCGCTCGAGCACGGCGTGGCCGGTGCGTGCCGACCATTCGCGATGGGTGTCGGCGAGCAGCGGCGCCGAGCCCGAGACGAACAGCCGCATATGCTTGGTGGCGTCCTTGTTCAGGCCGGGGTTCTGCAACAGGCGGGTATAGAAGGTCGGCACGCCCATCATCACGGTGGCGCGGGCCATCAGCTTCAGGATCACGTCCGGATCGAACTTCGGCAGGAAGATCATCGAGGCGCGCGCGAACAGCGTGACGTTGCTCGCCACGAACAGGCCGTGGGTGTGATAGATCGGCAGGGCGTGGATCAGCACGTCCTTGTCGGTGAAGCGCCAATAGTCGACCAGCGAATAGGAGTTCGAGGCGAGATTGTCGTGCGACAGCATCGCGCCCTTGGAGCGGCCGGTGGTGCCTGACGTGTAGAGGATCGCGGCGAGATCATTGTCGCCGCGCGGTACCGTGGCGAACGCCTTCGGCGCTTTGTCGGCGGCCTCGGTCAGCGAGCCCTTACCGCTCGAATCGAGCGTCTCGACCTTGGCGCCCACCTTGGCGGCGATCGCCCTGATGCCGTCGAGCTTCGAGGGATCGCAGACCACCACCGTCGGCTCGGCATCGGTGATGAAGTATTCGAGCTCGTTCAGCGTATAGGCGGTGTTGAGCGGCAGGTAGACGCCGCCGGCGCGCACGGTCGCGAGATAGAGCACCAGCGCCGAGACCGATTTCTCGGTCTGTGCCGCGACCCGGTCGCCCGGCTTGACGCCGCGCTCGACCAGCACATTGGCCATCTGGCCGGCGCGCGCGATCAGATCGCCATAGGTGATGCGGCTGCCGTCGAGCTGCTCGATGGCGAGCCGGTTGGGGTCGTCGAGGCCGTCAAACAGGCGGGAAAACAGGTTGGCGTTGGTGGTCGTGTTCATGCAACATCCCCCGAGGGGCGAAAGGGCTGGAAACGTCTGGCTGGATTAGCAAAAACGCCCTTCGGAAAGCAACGGAGACAGTTTGCATGACAAATCATGGGAAACGCGTGGCCTGGGTCACCGGCGGCGGAACGGGAATCGGTGAATCCGGGGCGGAATTCCTGGCGGCGGACGGCTGGACGGTGGTGGTCTCCGGCCGCCGCAAGGAAGAGCTCGACCGCGTGGTGGGCAACATCACCAAAAAGGGCGGCAAGGCCGAGGCGATCCCGCTCGATGTCAGCAACAAGGCCGACGTCAACAAGGCGGCCGAGACCATCGTCGCCAGGCACGGCCGCATCGACCTGCTGGTCAACAGCGCCGGCATCAACGTCCCGAAGCGCAGCTGGGCCGACATGGAAGTGGAAGGCTGGGACAAGCTGGTCGAGGTCAACCTCAACGGCGTGCTCTACTGCATGCGCGCGGTGCTGCCGACCATGCGCAAGCAGCAGGACGGCTGCATCATCAATGTCGCCTCCTGGGCTGGCCGCCACGTCTCGAAGATGCCGGGTCCGGCCTACACCACGACCAAGCACGCGGTGCTGGCACTGACCCATTCCTTCAACATGGACGAATGCGTCAATGGCCTGCGCGCCTGCTGCCTGTCGCCGGGCGAGGTCGCAACCCCGATCCTCAAGCAGCGGCCGGTGGTGCCGAGCGAGGCCGAGCAGGCCAAGATGCTGCAACCCGAGGATTGCGGCCGCACCATCGCCTTCGTCGCCAGCATGCCGGCGCGGGTCTGCATGAACGAGATCCTGATCAGCCCGACCCACAATCGGGGATTCATCCAGACGCCGGCGAACCGGGATTAGGCCCCACTCCGTCAACGGGTCATCCCTGCGAAAGCAGGGACCCAAAGCCACCGATGTGGATGACAAGGGAGCGTAGGGTGGGTTAGCGAAGCGTAACCCACCCTTCGCGCCGCGGTGGGAAACGAGGTGGGTTACGCCTTCGGCTAACCCATCCTACGATTTCTCTCACTCGCTGATCTCGTTCAGCTCCTTGCCGGTATGCTCCGGCACGAAGAAGAACACGCCGATCGCCATCGCGATCATCAGCACGGGGATGCAGAGGAACGCCAGCGCGAACGAGCCGGTGTGCTGCTGGAGCGCGATCGAGACGAACGGGAACAGCACGAAGCCGACGAAATAGGCGATCGCCCAGACCACGCCATTGGCGGCGCCGCGGATCCGGGTCGGAAAGATTTCCGCCGTCAGCGTCGTGCTCGGGCCCCAGAAGCCGAGGAAGCCGAGACACCAAGCGAGGCCGAACGCCCACAGCCAGACGCGATCCTCGGAATAGACCCAGAGCGTCATGAAGATCGCGCCTTCGATCAAGGTCACGATGAAGGTGCGGCGGCGGCCGATCTTGTCGATCAGCCAGCCGACCAGGCACAGGCCAAGGAAGCCGCAGAGGCCGTAGAACACGTAGAACAGGCTGTACTCCGCGGTCGACCAATGCTTCTCGGTCGACAGATACAGCGGCATCCAGGCACCGACCGTGCCGTAGATGCAGGTCGAGGCGCAGGCAACGAACAGTGCGACCAGTGTCGAGGGCAGCACGTCGGGCATGAACACCTGACTGATGCCGACCGATTTGGCCTTGGTGAACCAGTTGCGGTCGTCGTCGCTCACCGTGCCGCCGCGCGCCAGCGTCTCGGAGATGCGCCGCTTGCGGTCCTGCGAGCGCACCCAATAGGGCGATTCCGGACAGGTCGAGCGGATATAGATCGCGAGCAACGCGATGGCGCCGGGGACCATCACGGCGATACGCCAGCCGTAATTGGCGGCCACGAGGCCAGTGATCGCACCCGCGAGCGTGGCGCCGAGGCACCACGCCGAACGCGTGATGCTGATGACGCGGCCGCGCAAGCGCGCCGGCCAGGTCTCCGCCACCAGCATCGAACCGAGCGACCATTCGCCGTTGAGCGCGAAGAACAGCAGCGAGCGCGCGATCACGAACACCGCGAAGGTCGGCGACAACGCTGCGACCGGCATCAGCAGCGAGAACAGCGCGATGTTGACGGCGAGCAGCGTGCGGCGGCCATAGCGGTCGGCGAGCCACGGCCAGAAATAGAGCCCGGCGATGCCGACGAACAATGCGATCTGCATGCCCGAGCGGTATTCGGGCAAGGTCAGCGCAAATTCCTTGATCACCATCGGCGCGATCAGCGCGAAGATCACGCCGTCCATGCCGTCGAAGCCCCAGCCGAGCGCGTTGGCGGTGGCGATGTGCCAGTGCGTCTTGGTGAGCTCGGTGCTACCAGCGACGGCGCGGTAATTGGCGTATTGCAGATGCTTCTGTTCGAGCGGGCCGACGTCGCTGCCCGCATCGTTCACCGCGGACGCGGCCTGGCTGTCAGCCGTGATGCTGCTCATGATTGTTTCCCCCGCTGCGGACCGCTGCGAAGCCGCGCCACAATCACAGGCTGAACCAATCGAACAGTCGCAGCAAGCAAATTGCTCGCGGCGGCGCACCCATCTATTCCGTCGAACGGAATGGTCGTTTGGGGCCCTGCATACGATGCGCGCGACTGGCACGCGCTCGTCGTCGGAACGCGTTGCTTCTAAAATGGTTTCACAATCACGATTATTTATAGCGCGAAACCGCTCGAAAGCCCTCCCGTAGCTTGAGGCGACGACGACGCAGTCAGCTGAAAATCAGTAGCCTCGTTGTTTCATCTCCGGCGGATCGCCCGCCGGTCGTACCCATGCACCGGGAGACTTATCTATGTCGAAGCGTATCGCACTTCTGTCAGCAGCTGCGTTCGGCGCGCTGGCGATCACGGCCACTGTGTTGGCCCCGGCCAATGCTGAAGACAAGAAGATGACCAAGAGCGAAATGTCGGGCGAGAAGACCGTGATGGTCGGTGGCGCCGCGATGTATCCGTCAAAGAACATCGTCCAGAATGCGGTCAACTCGAAGGATCACACCACTCTGGTCGCCGCTGTGAAGGCAGCGGGTCTGGTCCCGACGCTGGAAGGCAAGGGGCCTTTCACGGTATTCGCGCCAACCAACGAGGCCTTCGCCAAGCTGCCGGCCGGCACGGTTGACAACCTGGTCAAGCCCGAGAACAAGGCGACGTTGACCAAGATCCTCACCTATCACGTGGTGCCCGGCAAGCTCGAGGCCTCTGACCTGACAGACGGCAAGAAGCTCAAGACTGTCGAGGGTGAAGACCTGACCGTCAAGCGATCGGGCGACACCGTCATGGTTGTCGACGCCAAGGGCGGCAGTGCGACCGTGACCATTCCGAACGTCAACCAGTCGAATGGCGTCATTCATGTGGTCGACACCGTTCTGATGCCGGCGAAGTAACACCGCGCGGCCTGTTAGTCCCCAGCAAAGCAGAGCGCGAAAGGCAGCGAGCCGGGCCCCGCCCGGCTCGCATTTTTGTGACTATATGAGGCGGCGTATATCGAATGGATGATACGTCCCCCGTAACGGAACCCCGGTTCCGGGCGTATAAACCGGTAACGACCACCAGCAGAGAATTCCAATGACGAGCCTCGCCGTCAGCGACGACCACCGGACAGAGACCGCGACGCCAGCCAAGGTCATCCAGCCGGTCTGGGTGCGCATGGTGCACTGGATCAATGCGGTCGCGATGATCCTGATGATCATGTCCGGCTGGCAGATCTACAATGCCTCGCCGCTGTTCGGCTTCACGTTCTCCTCGAATATCACGCTGGGCGGCTGGCTCGGCGGCGCGCTGCTCTGGCACTTCGCGGCGATGTGGCTGTTGATGGTCAACGGCCTGACCTATCTGGCGCTCGGTTTCGCCACCGGCCGCTTCCGCAGGAAGTTGCTGCCGATCACCCCGGGCGGCGTGATCGCCGACACCAAGGCGGCGCTGACCTTCAAGCTGTCGCATGATGATCTCAGCAAGTACAATTCGGTGCAGAAGCTGCTCTATGCCGGCATCATCATCGTCGGCGTCGTCATCGTGCTGTCCGGCCTGTCGATGTGGAAGCCGGTGCAGCTGCACTGGCTGGTGTCGCTGTTCGGCGGTTACGATTTCGCGCGTTACGTCCACTTCACCTGCATGGCGCTGATCGTCGCCTTCCTGGTGATCCATGTCGCGCTCGCACTGCTGGTACCGAAGAGCCTGCGCGCCATGATCATCGGGCGTTGAGGAGGATATTATGGGCCGTCTCCGAAAGCTCCTGATCCCCGGCGTCGACAAGAAGCTGCTGGTGCGCGATGCGGTGAAGACGATGCCGGAACTGACGCGCCGTCGTTTCATCACGGCGGGCACCAGCCTCGGCGCGCTGACGCTGTTGACCGGCTGCGACGTGGTCGATTCGTCGTCGGCGGAGGAATTGCTGAAGAAGGTCTCGAAATTCAACGACGCGGTGCAGGCCTGGATGTTCAATCCGGATGCGCTGGCGCCGACCTTCCCCGAGAGCATGATCACCAAGCCGTTTCCGTTCAACGCCTATTACGATCTCGACGATGCGCCCGAGATCGCGGCCGCGGACTGGAAGCTCGAGGTGCGCGGGCTGGTCGAGAACAAGAAGCCGTGGACGCTCGACGAATTGTACAAGCTGCCGCAGGTCAAGCAGGTGACGCGCAATATCTGCGTCGAGGGCTGGAGCGCGATCGGCAGCTGGACCGGCACGCCGCTGCGCGATTTCCTCAAGCTGGTCGGGGCCGACACCCGCGCGAAATATGTCTGGTTCCAGTGCGCCGACAAGGACGGCTACAATTCACCACTGGACATGCGCACGGCGCTGCATCCGCAGACCCAGATGACGTTCAAATTCGCCGACCAGATCCTGCCGCGCGCCTATGGCTTCCCGATGAAGATCCGGGTGCCGACCAAGCTCGGCTTCAAGAACCCGAAATACGTGCTCTCGATGGAAGTCACCAACGACTACAAGGGCGGCTACTGGGAAGATCAGGGCTATAATTCGTTTAGTGGGAGCTAATCTGCTGTCGTCCCGGCGAAGGCCGGGACCCATACTCCGCGGCAGCGGAAATAGGCAAGCGGGGCGACGCTTCCCTCCATCAAAGCCATTCGTGGTTATGGGTCCCGGCCTTCGCCGGGACGACCAATCACGGCCCCACCTTGCGCTGAAACGCCGACAGCAGCGCGCCCAGTACCAGCATCGCGGCTGAGACGTTCAGCGCAACCGACAGATTGCCGACCGCATCCGTGATCGCGCCCACCACGATCGGGCCGAGCGTCTGGCCGATACCGAAGGCGATGGTCATTGCCGCGATCGCGGTCGGCCAGGACTGCGGCGGGTAGTTGAAGCGCACGAAGGCGGTGGTCGAGCCGACCACCGCGAAGAAGGCGACGCCGAACACCAGCGCCGAGACCGCCAGCAACAGCGGCGCATGCCCCAAGATCGGTAGTGCCGCGCCGAGCGCATTGACGCCGAGAATGATCGTGGTGGCGAGCCCGCCGCGGTCGAGCGCCAGCACGCGCCGCCAGATCCATGGCGTGACGAATGCGCTGACGCCGATCAGGCTCCAGAACGCGCTCTGCGCCACCGCGCCACCGCCGCCGTCGCGCACATAGGCGATCATGAACGTCATGTAGGCGATGTAGCCGGCGCCGAACAGGAAATAGGCGGCGAGGTAGATCAGGACCGGGGTGACCGCGAATTTGGTGCGCACGATGCCGCCGGCGGCGGTATCGGTATGGAGCGGTGCAAGCCACAGCGGCACCGTCATGACCGCGGCGAGCAGGGTCATCGCCCACCACACGATCCACCACGAGCCGGCGCCAAAGCCTTGCAGCACGAACGGTGCGATCAGGCCGGATGCCAGGATGCCGACGCCCGGCCCGGCATAGAACAGGCTGAGCAGGAAGTTGGCGCGTTCCGGCCGCGACTGCGCGATCGTTGCCGCCAGCGCGCCGCCGCCGACGAAGCCGACCGCGGCGGCGAGGCCGACCAGCAGGCGGGACAGGCTCAGCACGACGAAATTACCCGAGATGGCGCACAGCGCCAGCGACAGCGCGCAGATCAGCGTCGACCAGCGCACCGATGCGGCGAGGCCGAAGCGCTGGATCAGGCGCGAGGCGAACAGCGCGCCGACCAGATAGCCGGCGGCATTGATCGTGTTCATGAAGCCGGCGGCCGAATATGACCATGCCAGCGAGTCGCGCATGTCGGGCAGCACCAGCGAATAGGCAAAGCGGCCGATGCCGAGGCCGACCGTCGGTGCAAGCGATAGAATCAGGATCAGCCGCGCGGGATGCGCGTAGGATGGGGCGGGGGCTCTCACAATTCACTCCGGCAATCCCGCCATTGTGGCAGGCTGCGGCGGTCCTGCCCAGCGCCTCACGCGGCAACACTGTCTTGCGGATCGGGCAATCAGGCGATCAGGACCAGCGCGACGCCGATCACGGTCAGCAGGGTTCCGGCGACGATCCGTGGTGTGATCTCGACATGTTTGAGCATGACAGCACTCATCGCCACGGTGACCAGCGGATAGATCGCGGCGAGCGGCGCGACCAGCGTGATCGGTCCGTTGCGAACCGCGGCGAACAGGCTGAGCGCGCTGAGCCCGTTGCTGATCCCGGTGAGCGCAAACCAGAACCGGCCCTCGCGCGGCGCCTGCACCATGAAGCTGCCCTTGCGGACCCGCTGCACGGTCAGCACCACCAGCGAGGACATCACGTAGCCGACAAGGCAGGCCCATAGCGGGCTCGGCCAGATCGCAAGGCCGAGCTTGGCGATCGGCGGCACCACGCCGCGCACCACCGCGCTGGTGAGCGGCAGCAGCAGGGCCCAGCTCCGCCAGTGGCCGAGGTCGCGCGGCCGGGTCACGGTGATGACGGCCGCGCCCGCCACCGCGACGACGAGGCCGATGAGCTGCTGCGGTTGCAGCGGCTCGTGCAGCAGCACCACGGCGGCGGTGACGGCGAACAGCGGCGCCAGATTGCCCAGCGTCGAGGTGATCACGGGTCCGAGCGCCCGGTTCGAGGCAAAGGTCAGGAGCGTCAGCGAGGCCGGGAAGAATAGCCCGATCGCCATGAAGATCGGCAGGCCGCGCCAGACCACCGGCTCGCCATGCAGGATCAGCGGCGACAGCACCAGGAACAGCAAGGTGAAGGAGGGCACGCTGATCGCCGCGCCCGACAGCGGCTCGACGGTGCGCAGGCCAAGCTGCGCCAGCACCACCCCGGCACCGAGGAAAATGGCCGAGGCAAAGGCGTAGACGATGGCTGCGGTCATGAGGTCCGTCTTGTTGGCTTCTTATTGGGCGCGGCTGGCTCTTTCCGGGCCATTTTGGCCCCATCGGGGTGCCTTGCCAATCGGTGCGGGGCGTTTTAGCACTCGCGCCGAATAATGGCGGGCATGCCCGATTGAGTGAGGTAACGACGATGGCGACCCATAAACTGCTGCTTCTCCCCGGCGACGGCATCGGCCCCGAAGTGATGGCCGAGGTGCAGCGCGTGATCGACTGGCTCAATGCGCAGGGCATCGCCAAGTTCGAGACCGAGCAGGGCCTGGTCGGTGGCTCGGCCTATGATGCGCACAAGGTGTCGATCTCGGAAGCCGACATGGCCAAGGCCACGGCGGCCGATGCCGTGATCTTCGGCGCGGTCGGCGGTCCGAAGTGGGACTCAGTGCCCTATGACGTCCGTCCCGAGGCCGGCCTGCTGCGGCTGCGCAAGGATCTCGGCCTGTTCGCCAATCTGCGTCCGGCGGTGTGCTACCCCGCGCTGGCCGATGCCTCGAGCCTCAAGCGCGAGATCGTCGAGGGCCTCGACATCATGATCGTGCGCGAGCTCACCGGCGGCGTCTATTTCGGCGAGCCGAAGACCATCACCGATATCGGCAACGGCCAGAAGCGCGCGGTCGACACCCAGGTCTACGACACCTTCGAAATCGAGCGCATCGGCCGCGTCGCCTTCGACCTGGCGCGCAAGCGCAAGAACAAGGTGACGTCGATGGAGAAGCGCAACGTCATGAAGTCGGGCGTGCTCTGGAACGAGGTCATGACCCAGGTCCATGCGCGCGAATACAAGGACGTCACGCTGGAGCATCAGCTCGCCGATTCCGGCGGCATGAACCTGGTCAAGACGCCGAAGCAGTTCGACGTCATCGTCACCGACAATCTGTTCGGCGACATGCTGTCCGACATCGCGGCGATGCTGACCGGCTCGCTCGGCCTGCTGCCGTCGGCCTCGCTCGGCAAGGAGGACGCCAAGACCAAGGAGCGCAAGGCTTTGTATGAGCCGGTGCACGGCTCGGCGCCCGATATCGCGGGCCGAGGCCTTGCCAATCCGATCGCGATGATCGCCTCGTTCGGCATGGCGCTGCGCTATTCGTTCGGCATGGGCGACCTTGCCGACAAGGTCGATGCCGCGATCGCCGCCGTGCTCGCCAGCGGCCTGCGCACCGCCGACATCAAGTCGGCCGGCACCACGCCGGTCAGCACCGCGCAGATGGGCGAGGCGATCCTGAACGAATTGCAGAAGCTGCACGCGTAAGCCTCGCGCTTCATTCCGGGGCGATGTGTCGCCACGCCCCGGAGTGACAGAGCCTCAAATGAAAATGCCCGGCTCGAGCCGGGCATTTTCGTATCGGCAGTGCGCCGAAAATCTCAGTACAGCGGGAAGTTCCGCGGATAGCCGCCGAGATCGGACGGCGGGCTGAGCGGCTGGCGATCGATCGGGCGGTTGTTGTTCTCGCGTGCGAACGAGGGGTAGCCGACATCCGGCGGGTACGCATAGTCGTTGAACTTGCGATCGCCGGGCAGCACTTCGGTGCCGGCGTCGAGCCAGGAGCGCGTGGTGACGTAGACGCGGGTGCGCGGGCCCTGCTGATAGACGCGGTTCGGACCCTGCGCGCCGTAGTAGCGGCGGCCGTCGCGGTCATACTGCTCTTGCTGCTTGCGCTTGCTCGGGGCCTGCTGCGCGCTGGCCGCAGTGACACTGAGCGCGGTTGCGGTGACCGCGGCCGCGGCAAGCAACACCACGAGCTTGTTCGCGGCAGGGAATTTCAAGGTCATCGCATCCTCGTCATTACGGCCCCGTTCGGGGGCTGGCGTATCAGCCAAAATCACTCGGGACACATTGTAGCCATGGTGGCGAGGCCGTCACTAGGTCAATTGCGCCACACCGGCTGAGATAATGCGTGTCCAAGCGCAAAAGTTTCATGAAAACCAGTGCCTTGCCACGGTCTCGCCATCAAAGCGCACCGCGCAGAAGCGGGTTCTCGCTCCCCATCACCCAGTCTGAGGACAGCGCGGGCGTGCCGGAGGTAACGCAGTCAGTGCGCCGCAGCTCGGCATGGGCGAACAAGGCGGCGAGCCGGGGGTCGTTGCCGGCCGCCAACAGGGTCAGGCGGTTCAGCATGCAAGCGATCGCGGCGCGCTGGGCCGGCAGGCTGGCACCCTGGCAGGTCCAGCCGGAGATCCGCAGATCGGGCGCATCGGCCTGCTTGAGGAAGCCGAGGCAGGCCCGGCTGCCGTCCTGCCGCGCCGGGCGCAGCAGGGTGACGCTGCCGAATTTGCTGTCGACGATGCCGGCGGCCTCGAGTTCGCGGGCGCCGCCAGGGTCGAGCCGCCCGGCAATCTCGGTCATCGCGGGTCCGACGGCCTCGCTGCCAGGGCGGTAGATTTCCAGCTCGGCTGTCGCCGCGCCATCCGCGTCGGCCCAGTGAAAGACATCCTTGCGGCCACCCTCGGGGTGCCGGAGCACCTCATAAGTCTCTGTTTTATCTCGCAGATCGATCTTGCTGATGGCGAAAGCCGGCGCCTGGCGGCTGGCCGGGCTCCAGTCCGCGGCCGCCGGGGTGACCGTCGGCGTTGCATCCGGCAGCTGCCGCCATAGATGGGTGCCGAGCGCAACGAACAGCGTGAGCACGGCGACATAGGCGAACAGCCCGGAGATCGTGGCGTACACCTCGTCGACGAAGCTCGTCAGTGCGGACGGAATTCCCGTATGATGGGACGCGGCCGGATCGGCCCGGAACAGACGCATCAAAACGCTCAAAAGCTACGCAACGTTGTCTTGACGGGCTTTCTCGCATAGAAGCGCTGCCGCTTCCCTTTCCGTGAGTTGCAGGGGAATAGGCATTTTTCGTCGGAGAGTGAACGATGGGTTACAAAGTCGCGGTGGTTGGAGCGACCGGCAATGTCGGGCGCGAAATGCTCAACATTCTCGACGAGCGCAAATTCCCCGCCGACGAGGTCGTCGTGTTGGCCTCGCGCCGCAGCGTCGGCATCGAGGTGTCCTATGGCGACCGCACCCTGAAGGTGAAGGCGCTCGAGCACTATGATTTCTCCGATATCGACATCTGCCTGATGTCGGCCGGCGGCTCGGTGTCCAAGGAATGGTCGCCCAGGATCGGCGCCGCCGGCGCGGTCGTGATCGACAATTCCTCGGCCTGGCGCATGGACCCCGACGTGCCGCTGATCGTGCCGGAGGTGAACGCGGATGCAGCCGCCGGCTTCACCAAGAAGAACATCATCGCCAACCCGAACTGCTCGACCGCGCAGCTCGTCGTCGCGCTGAAGCCGCTGCATGACAAGGCCACCATCACGCGCGTCGTGGTCTCGACCTATCAATCGGTGTCGGGCGCCGGCAAGGATGCGATGGACGAGCTGTTCTCGCAGACCAAGGCCGTCTACACCAATGACGAGCTGATCAATAAGAAGTTTCCCAAGCGCATCGCCTTCAACGTCATTCCCCAGATCGACGTCTTCATGGAAGACGGCTTCACCAAGGAAGAGTGGAAGATGATGGCGGAGACCAAGAAGATCCTCGATCCCAAGATCAAGCTGACCGCGACCTGCGTGCGCGTGCCGGTCTTCGTCGGTCACTCCGAAGCGGTCAATGTCGAGTTCGCCAATCCGATCACCGCGGACGAAGCGCGCAACATCCTGCGCAATGCTCCGGGCTGCCTCGTGATCGACAAGCACGAGCCGGGCGGCTACGTCACGCCCTATGAGGCGGCCGGCGAGGACGCCACCTATATCAGCCGCATCCGCGAGGACGCCACGGTGGAGAACGGCCTGGCGTTCTGGTGCGTGTCGGACAATCTGCGCAAGGGCGCGGCGCTGAATGCCGTGCAGATCGCCGAAGTCCTGATCAACCGCAAGCTGATCACCGCGAAGCAGAAGGCGGCGTAGCAGCGACAAGACGGCGTCGGGAAACGCGTGCCATGGCGGAAGATCCGGCGGCTCATCGGTCCGATCCGACGCTGAAGCGCGTTGAACGACGTTTCGAGAGCCTGCTGTTCAACAGCCGCTGGCTGATGGCGCCGTTCTATTTCGGCCTCGTCATCAGCCTCGCGGCATTGCTGTTCAAGTTCTGCATGGAGCTGTGGCACTTCATCCTGCATGTGCCGCAGGCCAAGGAATCCGACATCATCCTCGGCGTGCTCGCGCTGATCGACATCTCGCTGACCGGCAATCTGATCCTGATCGTGGTGTTTTCCGGCTACGAGAATTTCGTGTCGAAGATCGATCCGGAGGGGCACCCGGACTGGCCGGACTGGATGACCAAGGTTGATTTCGGCGGCCTGAAGCAGAAGCTGCTGGCGTCGATCGTCGCGATCTCGGCCATTCAGGTACTGAAAGCCTTCATGAACATCGATACGGCGTTCGATCCCAGCAAGCTCGCCTGGCTGGTCGGCGTGCACCTGGTGTTCGTGGTGTCGGCCTTCATGCTCGCGATCTCCGATCGCTGGAGCGGCGGCCACCACGGCGGCGAGTAGGGTCCGTGAATAGTGAGTGGCGAATGGGAAGTCCCCCATTCGCTGCTCGCCATCCCCTGCTCGCTATTCGCTTTTCATCGCATCGTTGACGCTGATGAATTCCTTGGCGACCCGGTCGAGCACGAACAGCGAGCCCTCGGCGACGCCGAAATAGGCACCGTGCAGCTGCATCTCGCCGCTCTCCACCCGTTCGCGGACGAACGGGAAGGTCATCAAATTCTCCAGCGAGCGGAACACCGCGGCCTTTTCGATGCGGGTGACGAAGTCCTGCATGCTCTCGTGCTCGCGCTGCTCGACGACCTCACCCGGCTTGATGAACATCTGCATCCATTTGCCGATGAAGTCGCCGGGCGTCAGCGGCTTGATCTTGTCGATGAAGGCGCGGATGCCGCCGCACTGGGCATGGCCCAGCACCACGATATTCTTCACCTTCAGCACGGTCACGGCATATTCCAGCGCGGCCGAGACGCCGTGCGCGTTGCCGTCGGGCTGATAGACCGGAACCAGGTTGGCGATGTTCCGCACCACGAACAGCTCGCCGGGGCCGGCATCGAAGATCACTTCCGGTGAGACGCGGGAATCGCAGCAGCCGATCACCATGGTCTCGGGGAACTGGCCGCGTTCCGACAGATCGCGGTATCGCGACTGTTCAGTCGGCAGCCGCTGGGTCGCGAAAGTCCGGTAGCCGTCGATCAATTGCTTCGGAAAGAATTTCATGGCCTCTGGCTAACCACATGAGGGTGACGGGAACAAGACTTTCGGCGGGCCGCCTGAGATGATACGGCAGCGCTGAAGCATGGTTCCTGCGCCGCTGCCCAAACAATGGACGCTGGCGGCGCAGCCCACCCCAGGAGAATGCCGATGACCCGTCCGCGCCGCAGCCTGTTGTTCATGCCGGGATCGAATGCTCGGGCGCTGGAAAAGGCTCCTACGCTCGCCGCGGACGGCATCATCCTCGATCTGGAGGATTCGGTCGCTCCCGACGCCAAGGCGGTGGCCCGCGAGCAGATCGCCAAGGCGGTCGCCGCCAAGGGGTTTGGCAAGCGCGAGGTCCTGATCCGCATCAACGCGCTCGACACCCCCTGGTGGGTCGACGACATCGGCATGGCCGGCAAGGCGCAGCCGGACGGCATCTTGGTTCCGAAGATCTCCACCGTCGACGATCTCAACGCGGTCGCCGACCGCCTGAGCGACATCAATGCGCCTGCTTCGATCCGGGTCTGGGCGATGATCGAGACCTCGCGCGCCGTGCTGGATGCCGACAAGCTCGCCGCGGCGTCGAAGGATTCCGAAATCCGGCTCGCCGGCTTCGTGTTCGGGCCGAACGACATCTCGCGTGAAACCCGGATCCGGATGAAGCCGGGCCGCGCGGCGATGATCCCGATGATCACCCATTGCATCCTGGCGACCCGCGCGCACGGGCTCGAGATCCTCGACGGCCCCTATGGCGACATCGGCAATGTCGACGGCTTTGCCGACGAATGCGCGCAGGGTCGCGATCTCGGCTTCGACGGCAAGACGCTGATCCATCCGAGTCACATCGAGGCCTGCAACGCGATCTTCACGCCGCCGGAGGCCGAGGTCGCCGAGGCGCGCAAGATCATTGCCGCATTCGAAAAGCCGGAGAACGCCTCGCGTGGCGCGATCCAGCTCGACGGCCGCATGGTGGAGCGCCTGCACGCCGAGATGGCGAGGCGCACGATCGCGATCGCGGACGCGATCGCCGCGATGGGGCATTAGCGGCAGGTTATCTTCCCTTCTCCCCTTGTGGGAGAAGGTGGCGCGAAGCGCCGGATGAGGGGTTGTCTGCGTTTGCGAGATTCGTCCGTGTGGAGAGAACCCCTCACCCGGCTTCGCTTCGCGAAGCCACCCTCTTCCACAAGGGGAGAGGGTGCCAGCAGTGCTCGTGTTACGCCCCGAACTTCTTCGCCGCCCACGCATACAGGCTGCCGGGAATAGGCGTCTCGCCGCCGCGGCCCTTCGGCGAGATGTGCAGGCCGACGATCGCGGGATCGTTCAGATAGCGTGAATGGTCCGACGGCTCGAAGAACAATTTCGGCTCCGCGTGTACCGCGTAGAACGAGCGCTTCGGCAGCGCATACTGCAACTCGCCCTCGCGGCGCGCCAGCGCAGTAAGCGCGGCCGGGCCGAAGATCGCAACCCGGATGTCGGCGACGCGGTTGGACTTGCCGCGCAGCCGGTGCATCGCAAAGGTCACGCGATGACGCAGCGCCAGCCAGTCCGGCGTCAACTCGTCCTGTTGCATCAGCGCCTCGAAGGCGCGCACGATCGGATCATGTTGCGGCAGATACAGCGCGGAGTTGCCGAGCTGCCGCGGCCGTTCCCAGGCAAAATAAGGCTTCGCCGGATCGAGTTCGACCGCCTTCAACAGCAGCACATCGGCGTCGAGCCAGAGGCCGGCGCGCAGGCTCATCAGCCGCATCCGGAAGAAGTCGCTGAATTGCAGGATGGTCCAGTCGCGCCATGATCCGTCGCGCTCGGCCGGACGTAGCCGCTCCGAGAACGCGTGCGGCAGCACCGCCTCGGCCTCGGCATTGCCGACGCCATCGGGCAGGCCGGGGATTGGGTCGAAGCTGTAGACCGTCACCTTGTGCCCGGCCGCCACCTGCGAGCGCAGGCAGGTCCGGCGTAGCGCGTCCATCGAGCCATGCCAGAAGGTGACGATGTCAGGCTGCATGTGCGTCGGCTATCACTGGGTTACGGGCCGTGCGGCAAAGCAAAGCCCCGGCGCCTGACGGCACCGGGGCGTGATGATACGCCAGATTTCTCAAGCCCAGGCGCGTTCCTTGAGCTTGGCCTCATACGTGTCGATCGACTTCTTCTTCTCCATCGTCAGGCCGATGTCGTCGAGGCCGTTGATCAGGCAGTGCTTGCGGAACGGGTCGATCTCGAACTTGACCGTGCCGCCGTCGGGACCACGGATCTCCTGGTTGGGGAGGTCGATGGTCAGCGTCGCGTTGGCGCCGCGCTCGGCGTCGTCGAACAGCTTGTCGAGGTCCTCCTGCGACACGCGGATCGGCAGGATGCCGTTCTTGAAGCAGTTGTTGTAGAAGATGTCGCCGAACGAGGTCGAGATCACGCAGCGGATGCCGAAGTCAAGCAGCGCCCAGGGCGCGTGCTCGCGGCTCGAGCCGCAGCCGAAATTGTCGCCGGCGACCAGCACCTTCGCCTGGCGATAGGCGGACTGGTTGAGGACGAAATCGGGGTTCTCGCTGCCGTCGTCCTTGTAGCGCTGTTCCGAGAACAGCCCCTTGCCAAGGCCGGTGCGCTTGATGGTCTTGAGGTACTGCTTCGGAATGATCATGTCGGTGTCGACATTGATGATCTTCAGCGGCGCCGCGACGCCTTCCAGCGTGGTGAACTTGTCCATCGTTGCACTTCCCGGGCAAAAACTAGGGGATACGAGGCGGCTATTTATCGCGAATGTGACAGCGGTAAAAGGGCCATTTCTGCAAACCTAGCCCGCATCGGCCTCAATCGCCTCCATATCGGCGTCCGACAGGCCGAAATGGTGCCCAATCTCATGGATCAGCACATGGCGGACGATGTGCCCCAGGGTCTCGTCGTGCTCCGACCAGTAGTCCAGGATCGGCCGGCGATAGAGCCAGACCAGGTTCGGCAGCCGGGCGACGTCGCCATGGCTCTGCTGCGGCAGGCCGATGCCGTGGAACAGGCCGAGCAGGTCGAATTCGCTCTCGGCCTGCATGTCGTCGAGCACCTCGTCGGTCGGGAAGTCGTCGACGCGGATGATCAGGCCCTCGCAGAGGGCCCGGAACGTGTCCGGCAGGCGCGCGAAGATCTCGTGCGCCATGGCCTCCATCTCGGCCAGTGACGGGGCTTTGGCTGTGGTCCACATGACACTCCCTTTAGCGCGAGTGCCGCCGGACGCGCCAGTGCAGTTGACCTTGGCGGCGCAATGGGAGACCGTGCGGCCCGACAATGGGGCTCAAGGACGGGGCTTGGGTGGCGTGATGAAACGGATCGTGGCGGCAGCGCTGTTGGCGGCATCAGTCGGGCTCTCGCTTCCGGCGGGCGAGGCGCAGGCGCAGAGCGCAGCCGTTGAAGCGCGCATCGGCGAGGGAGCCCCGGTGGCGCGCGAGCGTGTCGCCGAGCGCCGTCGGCTCAGGCGCGTGCCGATCTACCGGTCGCGGCCCGATCATTGGGAGCCGGATGTCATCCCGCGCTACAATCCCGGTCCGAACGCGGTGCGCGATTGCACTGCGACCTATGTGCAGGAGCACCGGCCGAGCGGCACCGTGATCACGCCGCGCATGAACTGCTTCTGGCGCCCGGGTTAGCTGCGCGTTCGTCGGCGTGCTGCGCGGATCATCGCGATAGCCGTAATCGCTCCTGCCATTCCGTAGACCACGATCGCCATCAGCATCTGCGTGAGATGGCTCGCCGTTCCCATGCCACCGCCCGGTCCCTGCGAGCCGAGCGCGACATCGGCAAGCATGATGGAACCGCTGAGCGTTGCGAGTGCAAGGTTGAGTGCAAGACCAAGTGCGAGACGAAGCGATCGCCCGCGTGCGCCTGTTCGTGTCACGGCAATCTCCTACAACGGGAACACGCAAGATACGACGATAGTCTAGGCCGGGTTTTGCGCACGATCGGGAAAAAACGCGCGCGGCGCCGGAACCTGTTCGCGCCGGCGGCATTCACCATCGTGGCGCAGTTATTCACTTCCCGCTCACGTCATCCGCATCCTGCTTGCGATCTGCGTCGCGGCAACGGGGGTCGATTCGAATGCTAAAGCGTTTTCAAGCGAAGTGGACACCGGTTCGCGTGAAGAAAACGCGTCAAAGCAAGAAGCTCGAGTCGTCGTTGCAAGACGTGACATCAAGGGATCAAGGAGACAACTCATGAAGGTGATGAAGGTTCTGGGGCTAGCGGCCGTCGGCGCCGTGCTGGTTTTGGCGGCGCCGTCCGAGCGCGCCAACGCGATGTCGCTTGCCACGCCGGGCACCGCGACGACGGTTCAGGACAATGCGAACCAGTCGACCACGCAGGTACGCTATGGCCGCGGTTGGCATCGTGGCTGGGATCGTGGACATCGCCGCGGCTGGGGCCATCGTCGCCACTGGCGCCGCTGATCGCGCGGCGTATCAGCGCAGTTGAGACACAGGCCCGTGAGCAGCGGGCCTGTTGTCGTTCGTAGCCATCAAACCGGCAGATTCGCCCGCGCGAGATGACATCAATCGAAATCTGCAGGAGTTGATCATGATGAGATGGATCGGTGTTACCGCGGTCGCCTGTGCATTCGCGCTGACGGCGCCGGCATCGGCAACTGCCGCGGCGTCAACTAAGCCGCAGGCTGCGGCGCAATCGCGGCATGCAGGCAAGGCAACTGATTTCAGCGCGCAGCGCCGTCATCACCATTACCATCACCGCCACTATCACCACGGCTATCGACCCTATTATCGGCCGTACTACCGGGCCTATCCCGCCTATCGGCCGTACGGACCCTATTATTACGGGCGGCCCTATGCCTATCAGCCGTATCCGTATCTGGCGCCCGCGCCGTTCACCTTCGGCTTCGGGTTCGGTCCGTTCTGGTAAATGCGTCTGGCCGCACCACACGCGAGCAGCTCAGGTCGACGGGTGCTGCTCCTGCGGCGTCAGGGCGCAAAGCCCTTCGCCAGCAGCACGATGCCTTGCGCGCCCGCTTTGCGATCCCGCGAGATCTCGACATACTCAGGCGATTCCGACCAGGCGCGGAACGCGGCTTCGTCGGGGAACGACATCAGCACCAGCTTGTCGCGATCCCAATTGCCTTCGAGCACGGCCGGCTGTTCATCGGCTGACAGCAGCCGCCCGTTGAACTTCCTGAACACATCGAAGAAGCGCGCCTGATACCGATCATAGGCGGCACGGTCGGTCATCTTGAGTTGCACGATCACATAGACAGTCACTGCCGTTCCCTTCCGGACACTTCGTCGCATGCGCCGTGTGCGTTCATGGCGCATTCAGTTGCGCGTTCTTAGCGTCACGCCGGGAGCGACTGCAATGAACGCAATGGGACCGGCTGCCATGCAGCGGGGCCAGATTGCTATTGTCAGGGAGGTTCGGAGATGAGGGAAGGATATTTGCGGCGCGGGCTGCTGCGCCGTGTCGGTGTTGCGGCGGCCACGGTCTTCGCGCTGTCGATCGCCGCGCAGCAACGCGCCGAAGCGCTGTCGCTGGCGAGCCCGGGCAGCGTGCCGGCGGCGAAATCCGCGGCGGACGCAATGACGACCGAGGTTCGCCACGGTGGCGGCGGCCATGGCCACGGCGGAGGCTTTCATGGCGGAGGCTTCCGCGGCGGTGGCTTCCATGGTGGTGGATTTCACGGCGGCGGTTTCCGCGGCTTCCACGGCGGCGGTTTCCGCGCCGCGCCGGCGTTTCATGGTGGCTATCACCATGGCGGCTTCCAACGCCATTACGGCGGCTATCATCATCGCTTCTACGGCGGCGGTTACGGCTACGGCTATCGGCCCCATTACCGCCGGCACTTCCATCACCGGCGCTACGTCTACGGATCGTCCTACTATTACCCGGCCTATTATCACCATCGCTGCCGGGTGATCTGGACTTACTACGGCCCGCGCCGGATCTGCCGGCCATGGTGGCATCACCGTCACCACTGGCGGCCGTACGGTTATTGGTGAGAGATGAAACGACAGCGGGCGCCAGATGGCGCCCGTTTTGTCAGAGCATGCTTCGCGAAGACTCAGCTGTGACCATGATCCTTCGCGGAAAACCGGTTCGCACTTTTCCGGATCATGCTTCAGTCCCAGTCCTTCAGCCGCCAGGGCTTGATCTTCCACGGCGTCAGATTTTCCATCCGCCATTGCGTCCAGCGTTCTGGCGGCCAGTGGCCGAGGCGCGAGGTCTCCTTCACCTCGGCAGGCGGCAGATCGATCACGCGTGGGGTGGCGCGGCGGCGCTTCTGCCGCGTCGCCTCGCTGATCATATCGACGAATTCGGATTTGTCGGCCACGGCACTGAGCTCCTTGCGAAGGCTTGGTTTCGCAAGGAGGCAGTGTGCGGGCGCGGCGTTAACGTGCGGTTTCCGGAATGCCGCGAGCTTGAGACGATTTGCCAGAGCGTTTTCGAGCGAAGTGAATACCGGTTCGCGTGAAGAACGCGCGTCAAGAGAAAAGACCCAGGGCCCCGTTCCGATTCGATCGGAACGGGAAGGGCCCTAGCGCCAGTCGCGGACGTCGACGAAGTGACCGGCGATCGCGGCGGCCGCGGCCATCGCGGGCGACACCAGATGGGTGCGGCCCTTGAAGCCCTGGCGGCCCTCGAAGTTGCGGTTCGAGGTCGAGGCGCAGCGCTCTTCCGGTTTCAGCTTGTCCGGGTTCATCGCCAGGCACATCGAGCAGCCCGGCTCGCGCCAGTCGAAGCCGGCCGCAATGAAGATCTTGTCGAGGCCTTCGGCTTCCGCCTGCTCTTTCACGATGCCCGAGCCCGGCACGATCATCGCGTTGACATGGGCGTTGACGGTCTTGCCCTCGGCGATCTTGGCGGCAGCACGCAGATCCTCGATGCGGCCGTTGGTGCAGGAGCCGATGAAGACGCGGTCGAGCTTGATGTCGGTGATCTTGGTGCCGGCAGCCAGGCCCATATATTTCAGCGCACGGTGCTTGGAGAGGCGCTTGGCCTCGTCCGCGATCTTGTCCGGATCGGGCACCACGCCGGTGATCGAGATGACGTCCTCAGGGCTCGTGCCCCAGGTGACGATCGGCGGCAGCTTGGCGGCGTCGAGCCGCAGCTCGTGGTCGAAATGCGCGCCTTCGTCGGAGCGCAGCGTCTCCCAATAGCGCATCGCGGCATCCCAGGCGGCGCCCTTCGGCGACTTCGGACGATCGCGCAGGAAGTCGAACGCCTTCTGATCCGGTGCCACCAGGCCGGCGCGCGCGCCGCCTTCGATCGACATGTTGCAGACCGTCATGCGGCCTTCCATCGACAGCGCGCGGATCGCCTCGCCGGCATATTCCAGCACATAGCCGGTGCCGCCGGCGGTGCCGATCTCGCCGATGATCGCCAGGATGATGTCCTTGCCGGTCACGCCGTCCGGCAACTTGCCGTCGACGATCGCGCGCATGTTCTTGGCCTTCTTCTGGATCAGCGTCTGCGTCGCCAGCACGTGCTCGACCTCTGACGTGCCGATGCCGTGCGCTAGCGCGCCGAACGCGCCATGCGTCGAGGTGTGGCTGTCACCGCAAACGATGGTGGTGCCGGGCAGCGTGAAGCCCTGCTCCGGGCCGATGACGTGGACGATGCCCTGGCGCTTGTCGAACTCGTTGTAATATTCGATGCCGAATTCCTTGGCGTTCTCAGCCATCACCCGCATCTGCTCGATGCTCTCGGGGTCCGGATTAGGCTTCGAGCGATCGGTGGTCGGGATGTTGTGGTCGACGACGGCGAGCGTCTTCTCCGGCGCGTGCACCTTGCGCCCGGCGGCGCGCAGGCCTTCGAACGCCTGCGGCGAGGTCACCTCGTGCACCAGATGGCGGTCGATATAGAGCAGGCAGGTGCCGTCCTCGGCTTCGTGGACCAGATGGTCGTTCCAGATCTTGTCGTACAGCGTGGTCGGTTTGGACATGAGCTTCGGCTCCAGAAGAAATTCATTGATTGATGGCGTTGAGCGCATCGCGCGCGAGCAGGCGAAAGGGTCCAGGCAGCGTTACGCTGCGGGCCTAAGCTCTGATGTCGCCGACGTCGCGAAGCGTCCGAAGAACCGGCCGGGCAGCCGCGAGCGATCGTCGATCACGACGCGCTTGCAGGGCTGGTTTGCTTGATCCGGAACCATTCTAAATTTCTATCACAGGGCTCGCGCCCGCGACAATCGACCGATGCGCGGACCTGCACGTCAGATAGGTATGCCGCAACAAAAAAGCGCGGGGCAGGCCCCGCGCTTTCCGTCAAACCCTTGCGGGGTGGATTACTCGCCGACGGCGGTCTGGCGGTCCTGCTTCTCGACGATGCGGGCCGACTTGCCGCGCAGGTTGCGCAGGTAATACAGCTTGGCGCGACGCACCTTGCCGCGACGCACCACCTTGATCGAGTCGATCATCGGCGACATCACCGGGAAGACGCGCTCGACGCCTTCGCCATAGGAGATCTTGCGCACGGTGAAGCTCTCGTTGAGGCCGTGGCCGGAGCGGCCGATGCAAACGCCTTCATAGGCCTGCACGCGGGTGCGGTCGCCTTCGACCACCTTCACGTTGACGATCACGGTGTCGCCGGGGCCGAATTCCGGAATGGTCTTGGTGGCGGCGAGCTTGTCGAACTGCTCTTTTTCGAGCTGCTGAATGAGGTTCATCGAAATCTCCATCGGCGGCGCGCCCAGCCTGAATGGGGGCTGCGCAAACGTCCATCTATCCTGCGCGTGTGCGGATTTGGCCGCCCGTATAAGGCAAAGCGCAGGGTTTGTCACCCGTCTGTCGTGTTTTTTGTCCGTCGCGGCGCGGCTTTTTGGCCGGCACGCCTAGCCCAGAGATCCGGCCGCCGGGCCGCCGTCAGGGCCTCGGATTGGGCCAGCCGCCAGGCCGCGACCTTGGCATGGTCGCCGGAAATCAGGATTTCCGGGATCTGGCGGCCCTCAAACTCCTGCGGCCGGGTGTATTGGGGGTATTCCAGTAGTCCTTCGGAGAAGCTTTCCTCGGTTCCCGAGGCCAGCTTGCCCATCACCCCCGGCAACAGGCGGACGCAGGCGTCGATCAGCGCCATCGCAGCGATCTCGCCGCCCGACAGCACGTAATCGCCGATCGAGACCTCCTCCAGCCCCCGCGCCTCGATCACCCGCTGGTCGATGCCCTCGAAACGTCCGCAGACGATCAGCGGGCCGGGCCCGGCGGCCAGCTCTATGACCTGGCCCTGGGTCAATGGCCGGCCCCGCGGGCTCATCAGCAGGCGCGGGCGGTCAGCCGCGGCCTCAGCGGCATCGATCGCCGCCGCCAGCACGTCGGCCCGCAGCACCATGCCCGGGCCGCCGCCAGCCGGGGTGTCGTCGACGCTGCGGTGCTTGTCGGTCGCCGATGCCCTGATGTCGCGGGCCTCCAGCGCCCAAAGGCCCGACGCCAGCGCCCTGCCGGCGAGGCTGACGCCGAGCGGTCCCGGAAACATATCCGGGAACAGGGTCAGCACGGTGGCGCGCCAGATGGGCTGTTGCGATGTCATGGCCTCTGGTTACGGCACCACGGCCGTGAGGTCGAGACTCTGCATCAATGAGAAGCGACCCTGGATCTCGGGCTACGGGCTTTGGTTGGTTGCGCTTCACGCCGCCTTTGGATCGTCGCCCAGATGCCGGGCGAGGGCCATCGCAAGCGGACAGATCGCGAGCGCCGTCAGCGCGGTCGCCGTCGTGGCGAGCGTCGGACCGAGCGCGTCGCCGAGCAGGCCGTAGATAACAGGCGCGATCGCGCCTGATCCGATGGTGCCCGTATAGAACAGCGCGAAGGCGCGTTCGGTCTGGTGCGGCGGCGTGAGCTCGGGCACCGTGCCATAGAGCACCGAGGAGGTGCCGTTGAGCATCACGCCGAGCAACGGCAGCAGCACGATCGCCGGCGCCAGTGGCAGTAGCAACACCGCGACGATCAGCGTCGCCGTGCCGCCTTCGGTGATCAGCACGGTGCGCAGGGTGCCGACGCGCGCACCGAGCCAGCCGCAGGTGAATTTTCCCGCGGCGCCGCCGATGAAGACCAGCGCCAGCGCAAGGCCGTTGGTCGGCAGCGAGGCGCCTTTGTCGCGCAACAGGAACGGCAGGAAGGTGAGGAAGCCCATCCGCACCGCGGTGTCGAGGATGCCGATCGCGAGCAGCCAGTGAAAGCCGCGGCCCGCGCGCTCGCGGCGCGATGCGGCGGCTTTCTTGTGTTCGGCGCCCTTGCCGACCGGCGGCATCCAGAGCGCGATGCAGGCTGCGACCAGCGCGCCCGCCAGCGCCAGCACCAGCAGCGTGTGCCGCCACGTCATGATCACGAGCAGGATCGAGGTCAGGGCCGGGATCGCCGCCTTGCCGAGATCGCCGGTGAAATTGTAGATGCCGAGCGGGCCGCGCGCCGCCGCGCCATACGCACGCGACACCGCAGCGGAGGCGATCGGATGCTGCGTGCTCGAGCCCGCGCCGGAGAGCGCCAGCGCCAGGCCAAGGCCGATCACGCCGCCGGAAAATCCGGCAAGCACGTAGCCGAGCGCCGACAGCGCGGTGCCTGCGATCAGGATGATCTTGCCATCGATCCGCTCGGCGATGCGCCCGACCGGAATCTGCAAACCGGCCATGGCGCCGGCATAGAGGCCGCGCAGCAGCGCCAGCAGCCCATAGCTCAGGGCGAATTCGGCCTGCCAGACCGGCAGCAGCACGTAGATCAGGTCGGTGTAGCCGTCGTGGAGGGCGTGGTTGAGCCCGGTCACCGTCAGCGTGCGGGTGGCCCGTCGGTCGGCGGGGCGCGAGATGCCGGTTTCCGCTGACACGCTCATTGCCGCCACCCGATGCAAGAAAATCTATAGATTGGGAGACGGTGCATTTCGCGAAGGTCCTTAAAAAGAAAGCCATATAAGCGGCTTGCCGGATACTATGCGCCGCTAATGCCGCTGTCACAAATCAGTAATAATCGGATCATGGGTTAGAAAATCTGGTATTGAGGAGTCATGTTCGTCCCACGCCGCAGCCTGCCGCCGCTCAATGCGGTTCGCGCCTTCGAGGCCGCCGCGCGGCTCGGCAGCTTCAAGGAAGCGGCCGCCGAGCTCAGCGTGACCCATGGCGCCGTCAGTCAGCAGATCCGCCTGCTCGAGGAATGGCTCGGTGCGCCGGCGCTGTTCCGGCGGTCGGTGCGGCGCGTGGTGCTGACGCCGGCGGGCGCCGCGCTGCTGGCCGAATTCGCACCCGCGCTCGACCGGATTTCCGCCGCCGTGCAGCAGCATCGCGAGCGGCGCGGCGATGCGGCGGTCGCGGTGTTGCGCGTCAATGCGCTCGCGACCTTCAGCCTGCGCTGGCTGCTGCCACGGATGAGCCGGTTTCGTGCCGAGCATCCCGACATCGAGGTGCGCTTGAGCACGTCGAACGATCCGGTCGATGCATTGCCAGAGTCATTCGACGTCGTGATCCGCGGCGGTCCGGACAGCTTTCACGGCTTCTCGTCGCGCTTCCTGGTGTCGGAGCGGCGGTTGCCGGTGTGCAGTCCGTCGTTGCTGGCGCAATTGCCGCTGCATGAGATCGCGGACCTCTCGCGGCACACGCTGCTGCATGTCACGTCGATGCCGCGGTTGTGGCGCGACTGGCTCACCGAGGCCGGGCAATCCGCGCTGGAGCCGGCGGCCTCGCTGACCTTCGATCATTTCTATCTGACGATCCAGGCTGCGCTCGATGGTCTCGGCGTCGCGATGGGGCCGACCGCGTTGATCGCGGACGATCTCGTGGCCGGGCGTCTGGTGACGCCGTTTCCGGACGTCAGCCTGCCGGCGCGGAGTTACTTCGCTTATTTTCCCGCGGGGCGCAGCAACGATCCGCACAGCGCAGTGTTCTGCGACTGGCTCGAGCAGCAGGGCCGAAGCTAAGTTTTGATCAGGCCGCCGACGGATCGTCGCCGTCGATTTCCTGCGGCAGGTCGATCACGACGCGGCCGCCGTCGAGATCGACGGTCGGCACCACGGCGTTGGTGAAGGGCAGCAGCATCGTCGCGCCCTGCGGCGGAGCGATCTCGATGATGTCGCCGGCGCCGAAATTATGGATCGCGATCACCTTGCCGAGCGGCCGGTCGTCTGATGTCACCGCGGCGAGCCCGATCAGGTCGGTATGGTAGTATTCGCCATCGTCGGTGTCCGGCAGCCGCTCGCGCGGGACGTAGAGCTCGAGGCCGTTGAGCCGTTCGGCATCATCGCGGCTGGCGACGCCCTTCAGCGTCACCACCAGATGGTCCTTGGCCTCACGGAGATGCGTGACCTCGAACTGGCGCGCGCCGTCCTTGGTCATTAGCGGGCCGTAATCCTTCACGGCCAGCGGGTCTTCGGTGAAGGTCCATAGCCTGACGGCGCCGCGCACACCATGCGCAGCGCCGATCCGGGCGACACAGACCGATGCGGCCACGATCGTCGCCGTTCAGCTTACGCCTTGGCGGCGGCTTCGGCCTGCGCCTTGCGCTCCTTGCGCGGCACGGCCTTTTCCGGGTTGTTGCGCGGCGCGCGCTTCTTGACGCCGGCGGCGTCGAGGAAGCGGGTCACGCGGTCCGACGGCTGCGCGCCCTTGGCGAGCCAGGCCTTCACCTTGTCCATGTCGAGCTTCAGACGCGCTTCGCTGTCCTTGGGCAGCAGCGGGTTGAAGTGGCCGAGACGCTCGATGAAACGGCCATCGCGCGGGAAGCGCGAGTCGGCGACGACGACGTGATAGACCGGACGCTTCTTGGTGCCTGCGCGAGCGAGGCGGATAACAACGGACATTCAGTTCTCCTTCAAAGGTCGATGTGTTCGATTGATTGGCATTCCGCGCCGCGCCGGCATCTCAGCCGTCGCGACGAATTCCTCATTTCTTCTTGCCCGGGAAGCCGCCGAGGCCCGGCAGCATCGGCTTGCCGCTGAGGCCGGTCAGGCCCGGAACGTTGGGCAGGCCGCCGCGCAGTCCGGCCGGCAGATCCTTCGGCAGGTTGGGCAGGCCGCCGCCGGCGCCGCCCTGCATCTTCTCGGCGAGCGCCTTCATCTCTTCCGGCGACGGCGGCTTCATGCCGCCGCCAAAGCCCATCGCCTGCGCGATGCCGGCGAGCGGGCCGCGCTTGCCGCTACCCATGGCCTTCATCATGTCGGCCATGTTCCGATGCATCTTCAGCAGCTTGTTGATCTGCTCGACGTTCTGGCCGGCACCGGCCGCAATCCGCTTCTTGCGGCTCGCTTTCAGGATGTCCGGGTTCTTGCGCTCCTGCCGCGTCATCGAATCGATGATCGCGACCTGGCGCTTCAGGATCTTGTCGTCGATGCCGGCGGCAGCGATCTGGTTCTTCATCTTGGAGATGCCGGGCATCATGCCCATCAGGCCGCCGATGCCGCCCATATTGGCCATCTGCTGTAGCTGCTCACGCATGTCGTTGAGGTCGAACTGGCCCTTGCGCATGCGCTCGGCGGTGCGCGCGGCCTTTTCGGCGTCGATGTTGGCGGCGGCCTTCTCGACCAGCGAGACGACGTCGCCCATGCCGAGGATGCGGCCGGCGATGCGGCTCGGATGGAAGTCCTCCAGCGCGTCGGTCTTTTCGCCGGTGCCGATCAGCTTGATCGGCTTGCCGGTGACCGCGCGCATCGACAGCGCGGCGCCGCCGCGGCCGTCGCCGTCGACGCGCGTCAGCACGATGCCGGTGAGGCCGACGCGCTCATCGAACGAGCGCGCGAGGTTGACCGCGTCCTGGCCGGTGAGCGAGTCCGCGACCAGCAGCACCTCGTGCGGGTTGGCGGCGGCCTTGATCTCGGCTGCCTCCTTCATCATGTCTTCGTCGAGCGTGGTGCGGCCGGCGGTGTCGAGCAGCACCACGTCGTAACCGCCGAGCTTGCCGGCCTCGAGCGCGCGCTTGGCGATCTGCGGCGGCATCTGGCCGGCGACGATCGGCAGGGTCGGGATGTCGAGGTCGCGGCCGAGCACCGCGAGCTGCTCCATCGCAGCCGGGCGGTAGACGTCGAGCGAGGCCATCAGCACCTTGCGTTTGTCGCGCTGGACCATGCGGCGCGCGAGCTTCGCGGTGGTGGTGGTCTTGCCGGAACCTTGCAGGCCGACCATCATGATCGGAACCGGCGGCACGGAATTGATGTCGATGGTCTGGCCGTCGGAGCCAAGCGTGGCGACCAGTTCGTCATGGACGATCTTGACCACCATCTGGCCCGGCGTCACCGATTTGACGACGGTTGCGCCGATCGCCTGCTCGCGGACCCGGTCGATGAAGCTGCGGACCACCTCGAGCGCGACGTCGGCTTCGAGCAGCGCGCGGCGAACCTCGCGCATCGCGGCATCGACGTCCTTTTCGGTCAGCGCACCGCGCCCCGTCAGACGATCGAGAATGCCACCAAGCCGTTCCGACAGATTGTCGAACAATGCCGTTGTCCTTCGTTGCGCCCGTGAGCGCGCGTCACTCGTTGCTCGTCATACCCCGCGAAAGCGGGGTATCCAGTACGCCGCGGCGGCTCGGTTCAACCCGCGCTGCCTCTGGAGTACTGGATCACCCGCTTTCGCGGGTGATGACCACATAGTCCGCCTTGGAAGCGTGCCAAGACGGCGCGCCAAGACGATGGTCCAAACACTTTCGCGCCCGAGGGCGCATCGCGCTGTCGGGCGTTGGCCTCTGGCCTCCAGGACCAGTGGGCGGGTCGAAAAGACGGAGCTTTCCGAGAAAGTCGCGGCGTTAAACGCTGCCGGGACGGCAAAGTCAAGGAAAGTTTCGCCGCGATTCGCGTGCCCCTGGCTTTAAGGTACTGAAATCACGTCGGTTTGCCGAATTGGTTCCGAATTCGCTGGGGCCACCCATATGAACGGAGCCTGCCTCCTGTTCGGGAACCCGCTTGCCCATCACCCGCCGCCGCGTTCTTGCAACCTTGACCGGAGCCGCCGCTGCGATCGGCGTGCCCTCGATCTGGATGACTTACATGAAAACCTACGACGGCCCCGTCTCGGATCATTTCGACGGCCTGCACTTCTTCGATCCGGATGGTTCGCCGCCGAAGTCGCTCGGCGAGGTGCTGCGTTGGCAGTTAGGGGGACGAGGCAAGCGCGAGGTGTGGCCGGAATGGGCGCCCAGTCCCTATGCCGATACGCCGCCGCCGCGCGTCGAGGGCGACAAGGTGCGGCTGTGCTTCGTCGGCCATGCCAGCTGGCTGATCCAGGCTGGCGGCCTCAACATCCTGGTCGATCCGGTGTGGTCGATGCGGGCCTCGCCCTTCAGCTTCGCTGGTCCCAAGCGGCACAACGATCCCGGCATCGCGTTCGAGAAACTGCCGAAGATCGACGTCGTGCTGGTGTCGCACGGTCACTACGACCATCTCGACACGGCGACGCTGTCGAGGCTTGAAGCAACGTTCGGCCCTCGCGTGATCACGCCACTCGGCAACGACATCACGATGCGCGCGGCGGATTCCGCGATCAGGGCCGAGGCATTCGACTGGCATCAGCGCGCCGAGCTCGGCAGCGGGCTCGCGGTGACGCTGGTGCCGACGCGGCACTGGTCGGCGCGCGGCCTGTACGATCGCAACAAGGCGCTGTGGGCGAGTTTTGTCCTCGAGACGCCGGGCGGCAAGCTCTACATCGTCTGCGATTCCGGCTATGGCGACGGCCGGCATTTCCGCCGCGTCGCCGACGCGCATGGCCCGTTGCGGCTCGCGATCCTGCCGATCGGCGCCTATGAGCCGCGCTGGTTCATGCAGGACCAGCACATGAACCCGGAGGACGCAGTGAAGGCGCTGGCCGATTGCGGCGCAGCCCAAGCGCTGGCGCATCACCACGGCACGTTTCAATTGACCGACGAGGCGATCGACGCGCCTGTGATTGCGCTGGGTGAGGCGCTGGATGCGGCGAAAGTGCCGCGGGAGAGGTTCTTGACGCTGAAGCCGGGACAGGTGTTCGAGATTTGACAGCTGTCGTCCCGGGCAAGCGAAGCGCGACCCGGGACCCATAACCACAAATGCTGATTGTCGGACAACGCTGGAGCCACAGCCCGCTAGAACGACTGGGGCCTGTGGTTATGGGTCCCTGCTTTCGCAGGGACGACAGCCGGGCTTATTGATTGGCCTTGATCGCCCAGGAGACGCTCACATTGACCGTCAGCGTTTCCTCGCCCTGCGCGACCGGCGTCGGTGCTGCGGCGAATCCTGCCGTGGCCATCTTGGCGCGGAACATCGGAACAGGCGCCGAGCCGACTTCCGAAATGCTCAGCGGCGCACCGAGGGTGACGCCGGCGGCCTTGGCGTAGATCTCGGCCTTGCGGCGGGCATCGGCGACCGCCTTCTCGCGGGCGTCGTCGAGCAGCTTGGAGGCCTGCGACACCGAGAAGTTGATGCCGCCGATGTCGTTGGCGCCGGCGCCGACCAGGACGTCGATCACGCTGGCGACCTTGCTGACGTCATGCAGCCTGATCGTGACGCGGTTGCTCGCGTGGTAGCCGACGATGCTCGGCGGCGCGGTCGGCGACGATGGCGGACGGTTGGCGAATTGCGGTTGCAGCGACAGCCGCGAGGTCTGATAGTCCTTCTCCGCGATCCCGGCGCCCTTCAGCGCCGCCAGCACTTTGCCCATCGTCACGTTGTTGGCGTCGGAGGCCTCGCGCGCGGTCTTGGCGTCGGTGGTGACGCCGGCATCGAGCTGGGCCTGGTCGGGCGGCACCGAGACGGTGGCCTCGCCCGTGACAGAAATCGCTGGCGGGAAGTCGGAATCGGCCATTGCGGGTGCGGCGAGCAGGGTGGTTGCGAGGAGGGCGGCGGCAAACGGGAGGCGATGGGTCATCTGGCTCACTTCAGGGGGACGTAGACGTTGATCACAAGCTTGTCTTCGGCAGTCTTCAGCGGATCGGTGATGTATTCCTCGATAAAGGTGTCCTTGGCTTCGAGCTTCTTGTCGTCGAGGTGATTGGTGATCGCCTCATAGGTGTTGTCCATGTTGTCGTAGGAGCCGCGATGGACGAACTTCAGCGCCTTGCCGTCGGGCGAATTACCCATGCTCATGCTCTTGCCGAGGTTCTTCACGTCCTGGTCGACCGGGATTTCGGCAATGAAGGTGAAGCCGGTATCGTCGGTCGAGGTGTAGACGATCATCGGATTGCCTGACGCCTTGATGCCGTCCTTGTCGAGCAGCGCGGTGAGCTGCTTGAACGCCTCGATCAGCGCGTCGAAGGCCGAATCCCAGTTCGCGGTGCCCTTCAGCATCACGACCTTTTTCGGCTCCAGGGTGAACGGCTCGCCGAACGGATCGGCGGTCTGGACCGGCGCGGCCGGCGGCGTCGGGCTCTGCGATGCGGCAGGACTGTCGGCTGGCGACTTGGTCTCGGCCGGCGGGGGCACCGGGGTTGCCGAGGGCGTCGGGGTGGGGGTTGGGCTCGGGCTGGCTGCCGGGGCGGGCGATGCGGCCGGCGACTGGGCAGCCGCCGGGCTTGCCAGTGCGATCGCGGCCAAGGGCAGCAGCGCGAAAAGGGCCGCGCGGAGCGTGCTGATACGGTTCATTCGGTCTTCTCCATCCCCATCCTCAGACGGCCGCTCGATCTGTCCCGGGGCACGGTCCGCAAGGTGCGCTAGTCCTAACACGCAAGTTCTGCATTCGTCCCATGACAGATGTGTCATAGGACCATTCAGGCTGGCTAACGGCCTATCACTCGCCATATAACCGGGCGGAATTTGGGAAAATCGATGAGCGCGCTCGCCAATCACGCATTCGCCAAGATGAACGGCATCGGCAACGAGATCGTCGTCGTCGATCTGCGCGATTCGAAGGGGCAGGTTTCGGCTGAGGAAGCGCGCGCGGTGGCCTCGCCGGCGGGCGGCGTGCCCTATGACCAGCTGATGGTGCTGCAACCGCCGCGGCTCGACGGCACCGAGGCGTTCATCTCGATCTACAACAATGACGGCTCGGAGGCCGGGGCCTGCGGCAACGGCATGCGTTGCGTGGTGCGGCGGATCTTCGAGCAGACCGGCCAGACCACGGCGACGTTCCAGACCCGCGCCGGCCTGCTCAATTGCTGGCAGGGCCCGGCGCCCGATCTCTACACCGTGGACATGGGCGCGCCGAAGTTCGGCTGGCAGGACATTCCGCTGGCTGAGGAATTCCGCGACACCCGCTACATCGAGCTGCAAGTTGGGCCGATCGACAATCCGGTGCTGCACTCACCCTCGGTGGTCTCGATGGGCAATCCGCACGCGATCTTCTGGGTCGACGACGTTAACGTCTATGACCTCGAACGTTTCGGGCCGCTCCTGGAAAACCATCCGATCTTCCCGGAGCGCGCCAACATCACGCTGGCGCATATCGTCGATCGCGACCACATCACGATCCGCACCTGGGAGCGCGGCGCCGGCCTCACGCGGGCCTGCGGCTCGGCGGCCTGCGCGACCGCGGTGGCGGCAGCGCGGCTGAAGCGCGCCAACCGCAGTGTCGAGATCACGCTGCCCGGCGGCAAGCTCGGCATCGAATGGCGCGAGCGCGACGATCATGTGCTGATGACCGGCACCGCCGATTTCGAATATGAAGGCCGCTTCGATCCGGCGCTGTTCGCCAGCGTCGCCTGATCAGGCGTTTGGGATCGGTTATGGGCGTCGACGTCGTCACCTTTGGCTGCCGCCTCAACGCCTTCGAATCCGAGGTGATCAGGCGCGAGGCCGAACAGGCCGGGCTCTCCGACACCATCGTCATCAATAGCTGCGCGGTCACCAACGAGGCTGTGGCGCAGGCCCGGCAGTCGATCCGCAAGCTGAAACGCGAACGGCCCAATGCGCGCATCGTGGTCACCGGCTGCGCGGCGCAGACGCAAGTCCGGATGTTCGCCGACATGACCGAGGTCGATCGCGTCGTCGGCAATGACGAGAAGATGCGCGGCGAGGCCTGGCGCGCGGCGCGCAATGCATTCGATATCGGCACCAGCGAGAAGGTCGCGGTTGCCGACATCATGGCGGTGACCGAGATGGCGCCGCATCTGCTCGACGGCTTCGAGCGCGGTCTGCCGCGGGTGTTCGTGCAGGTGCAGAACGGTTGCGACCATCGCTGCACCTTCTGCATCATCCCCTATGGCCGCGGCAATTCACGCTCGGTGCCGATGGGTGCGGTGGTCGATCAGGTCCGTGCGCTGGTCGAGCGTGGTCATGCCGAGATCGTGCTGACCGGCGTCGATCTCACGAGCTATGGCGCCGACCTGCCGGGTGCGCCGAAGCTCGGCCAGTTGACCCGGCAGATCCTGCGCCACGTCCCCGAGCTGAAGCGGCTGCGCATCTCCTCGATCGATTCGATCGAGGCCGACCGCGATTTGCTCGACGTCATCGCCGACGACATCAGGCTGATGCCGCATCTGCATCTGTCGTTGCAGTCCGGCGACGACATGATCCTGAAACGGATGAAGCGCCGGCATTCGCGGCGGGATGCGATCGACTTCTGTGCGCAGGTGCGCCGGCTGCGGCCGGACATCGCGCTCGGCGCCGATATCATCGCGGGCTTCCCGACCGAATCTGAGGAGATGTTCGCGCGCTCGCTCGGCCTGGTCGAGGAATGCGACCTGACCTTCCTGCACGTCTTCCCCTATTCGAAGCGTCCGGGCACGCCGGCGGCGCGGATGCCGCAGGTCGACGGCGGCACGATCAGGGAGCGCGCGAAACGGCTGCGCGCGGCGGGCGAAGCCGCGCTGCAACGGCGGCTGGCGGCCGAGATCGGCGCGACGCGCGAGGTGCTGATCGAGAGCGGCACGCAAGGCCGCACCGAGCATTTCCTGCCGGTTGCGATCGATGGCGACGTGCCCGGTGCGGTGCGGCGATTCATCGTGACCGGCCACGACGGCGCGCGCCTCGTTGGGGCGTGTGGGGATGTCGACCAAGGCTGACGTCCGCTCAGCATCGGAAGAGAAAGAGGCCGCCAATCCGGCGACCTCCAAATTCGAATCCGGATTGTTCAGATCAGGTGGCGCCGAGCGCCACCTTGTCCCTGCGTCGATAGGCGAGCAAGCCCAGTCCGAGGAAGCCCGCCAGCATCATGGCCCAGGTCGACGGCTCCGGAACGGCGGTGACACGGATCCCAAACGGATCCGAGGGCGCCAGCTGGAACTTGTGGGTGGTGCCGGCAAACGCAAAACCAAGTGCCGGCGCGGTGCCGGTGGCATCCGAAGTTTCGGTGACCAGGTCGAGCTGCGGGCAATTGCGGCTGCAACTGCCCATCTCCACCGCAACCCAATAATTGCCGGTCGTCGGCACGGTCCAGTTCGCCGCGGCGCCGTTCCAGCCGTTGCTTTCGAACATCGCTCCGACGGAGTACTGGAATTGAGTAGCCAGATTTCGCGACCCGATGAAACCCGCATCGGAGTAGATGGCAAACGTGAATGCCGTGCCCTGCCCACCGGTGCCGGCCTGTAGGTAGGTCGAGAGCTGGGTGATCGTCTGACCCGCGGTGGCGGTGAACTCCGCCGCAAACCACTGTGCCTGGCTCAGGATAGGATACATCGTGCCTTGCGGCGTGCCGGTATCCAGGATGAGCGTCGACGCGGACGCAGTATTCGGTTGGACGGCCGCGAGTGAAAACGCGACCATCAAAGGCAATTTCCATTTCATCTAATTCGCCCCGCAATTTTGATTATTAGTCTTGCGGGTACTGATGGCACATTGCACATAACACTTTCATGACAGTCGCCGGCCACGATCGGCGCACAGCGTACTCGGTGTCGTCCCTGCGAAAGCAGGGACCCATAACCACCGCTCGCCATTGTCGCGTGATGCTGGGAGATGAGTAAGGCTGTTTGACAGGCTGAATCGAAATCAGTCACGTCATCGCGCGTGACGCACTCAGTGTGTGCGCCCGCCGGGCTTTGCGGGCTGCGACGCGCGCACCTGCCAGAACCGCAACAGGCGATCGGCGTCTCCGGGTGTCATCTTGGTGAACTGGCCCTTCGCATTGGCGAGTTCGGCCGGCCCCATTGAACCAGACGTGTAGCGGCATTCCATCACAGCGGCGGTGGTCTCCCAGCTCAGGCCCGCCGCCCGGCACGGCACCAGCAGGCCTTCGCTGCGCAGGCTCTGCATCAGCGAACGGATCACCTCGATGCGCGAGTGCGCAAGATCCGCCAGCGCAACGATGGTCTCTTCATATCTTCGCTGCCTGGCGAAACCGAGCAGGGCGGCTTCGTTGAGATCGCCGCTGTCCTTCAGCTTTGCGATGTGGCGCTTGGCTGAGGTGAAGTCGCGGACCTGCGACATGTCGCGCTCGACGCCGGCGGCGACCGCGGCGACGGCGTGGCGGATCTCCTCGAACAGATAGGGCGGGGCGCGTTCCAGCAGGCGACCGCGAACCTCTTCGGTTGCCTGGCGCAGCAGCTGAAGCCGGAGCTCCGACGGCAGGTCCGCGCGGATGCCGGTCTCGACCGCGAGGTCCGGATTGTGCTCGGCCTGCGCGAGGACGACGACAAATCCGCCCGGCGATACCTTGGCGCCGGGATTGTTGACCACGCGCCGGCTGACGCTCGCGAAGCGGCGCGCCAGCAATGCGTCGGTGACGACCTCCTTCAACCACCAGCGGCCGGCGACGGCGAGCAGATGCTGCTCGCTCTTGGTCTGCGCGATCTCGACCAGATCGTCATCGCTGAGCCGCGAGGATTCCTGGAGGATCGGCTGGGCGATCTTGATTTCGTCATTCCGGGCGAGGCGGCTGACGATCGCGGGCGGCGCCTGCGCGACCGGCGCGAGCTGTTCGCTGATCTCGGCAAGCGCCATTCGGGCGCTGATGTCGGCAAGCGCCCGAAGTTCGATGGTCTTGATCAGCCGATCGAGCACATTGTCGAACAGCTCGACCTGTTCACTGTTGAATTTACCGGCGGAGGTGAGGAACAGATGGGTGACGCGCTTGGCCGAGGCGATGCATTTTTCGGCGGAGCCGGCGGCTATCGCCGCCTCGACTTCGTCGACAATCGCCTGCCCGGCAGTCAGCATTGCTCGTCCTGAGCCCGTCTCGTTTGCTTGTTCTAAGCCAGCTTGCAGCTCTATCGGGCGGACCTGAACGTTTCGTAAGGATAATGGTCCGTAGAATCCCGGAGACAGTTTTACATTTGACGCGCTTTCTCGACGCGAGCTGGTATCCACCTCACTCGAAGACGCTCTACTGCCCGTTCCAGCCGCAGGCCCTGAGCCGCTCCTGCATGTGCCCGGGCGCCGGCGCCACCACGTGCACCGGGTCCTTGTTGCGGGAGATCGGGATGCCGATCTCGCGCGAATGCAGATGCAGGATCGGCTCGCCGAAGCGCGGGCCGTTGCCATAGATGTTGTCGCCGACGATCGGCCAGCCCATCGCCGCCGCATGCACCCGAAGCTGATGGGTGCGGCCGGTGACCGGCTCCATCGCCAGCCAGGCGATACCGTCGCCACGGCCCAGCACCTTCCAGTTGGTGATCGCCTTCTGGCCGTCAGGGTCGGGCTTCTGCCACCAGCCGCGCTCGGCGTTGAGCCGGCCGAGCGCCATGTCGATGGTGCCTTGATCTTCGGCAGGGCCGCCCTCGACCACGGTCCAATAGGTCTTCGCGATCTTGCCGTGCTTGAACAGCAGCCCTAGCGAGGCGGTCGCCTTGCGGTGACGTCCCAGGATCAGGCAGCCGGAGGTGTCCTTGTCCAGCCGATGCGCCAGCACCGGCGGCCGCGGCAGGCCGAACCGCAAAGCGTCGAACGAGTCCTCCAGATTGGGGCCGCCCTTGGGGCCACGATGCACCGGCAGGCCGGCCGGCTTGTCGATCACCAGCATCAGCCCGTCGCGGTGGAGCACGCGGCCCAGGATTTCGTCCGCGGTCAAAGGGAGAACGTCGATCAATTCGTCGAGACTTTCGTTTGTGGAGCGAAACGGCTAACACGTCAGCGCCATGAACGATACCACGGGAACAAAACAGAGCTGGTGGCAGCGGCTGAAGGGCGGCCTGAAGCGGACCTCGAGTTCGATCGGGACCGCGGTCGCCGACCTCGTCACCAAGCGCAAGCTCGATTCCGCGATGCTCGACGACATCGAGGATGTGCTGTTGCGCGCCGATCTCGGCACCGATGTCGCGGTCCGCATCGCGCAGGCGGTCGGCAAGGGTCGCTACGACAAGGCGATCTCCGCCGACGAGGTCAAGGACGTGGTCGCGACCGAGGTCGAGAAGGTGCTGGCGCCGGTGGCGAAGCCGCTCGAGATCGATGCGTCGAAGCGACCCTTCGTCATCCTGGTCGTCGGCGTCAACGGCTCCGGCAAGACCACGACGATCGGCAAGCTGGCTGCGAAACTCTCGGCCGAGGGCCGCAAGGTCATGCTGGCCGCCGGCGACACCTTCCGCGCCGCCGCGATCGAGCAGCTCAAGGTCTGGGGCGAGCGTACCAAATCGCCGGTCATCGCGGGCGCCCAGGGCTCGGATTCGGCGAGCCTCGCCTTCAGCGCGCTGACCGCGGCGAAGGAGCAGGCGCGCGACGTGCTGCTGATCGACACCGCGGGCCGGTTGCAGAACAAGTCCGAGTTGATGAACGAGCTCGAGAAGGTCGTGCGCGTCATCAGGAAGGTCGATGCGACGGCGCCGCACGCGGTGCTGCTCGTGCTCGACGCCACGGTGGGACAAAATGCGCTGTCGCAGGTCGAGGCGTTTCATCGTACGGCAGGCGTCACCGGCCTCGTCATGACCAAGCTTGACGGCACCGCGCGCGGCGGCATCCTCGTCGCGCTGTCGGAGAAGCACAAGCTGCCGGTGCATTTCATCGGCGTCGGCGAAGGCGTCGAGGATCTCGCGCCGTTCACGGCGAAGGATTTTGCCAAGGCGATTGCCGGGATCGAGTCATGATCTGGGTCGTGCCTCAAGCCAACATAGAGGTTTAATGGACAAGACGCAGCCGCATCCGCTGTTCAAGCTCGCGACCGAACTCGGGCCGCTGCTCGTGTTCTTCATCGCCAACGCCAAGTACCACCTGTTCGTCGCCACGGCTGCGTTCATGGTGGCGATCGTCGCGGCGATGATCGCGTCCTATGTGGTGACCAGGCACGTGCCGATCATGGCGCTGGTGACCGGTGCGATCGTCTTGGTGTTCGGCACGCTGACGCTGGTGCTGCACGACGAGACCTTCATCAAGGTCAAGCCGACCATCATCTACGGCCTGTTCGCCGCCGTGCTCGGCGGCGGGCTGCTGTTCGGCCGCTCCTTCATCGCCGTCATGTTCGACCAGATGTTCAATTTGACGCCGCAGGGCTGGCGCATCCTGACCATGCGCTGGGCGCTGTTCTTCGCCGGCATGGCAGCGCTCAACGAAATCGTCTGGCGGACGCAGACCACGGACTTCTGGGTCAACTTCAAGGTGTTCGGCGTGACGCCGCTGACCATGATCTTCGCCATCGCGCAGATGCCGCTGACCAAGCGTTATCATCTGGAGCCGGTCTCGCTGGAAACCAGCGAAGCGGAAGCGGGCGACCTGCGGAAGTAGATCGAAACGCAGCGCGGGCAATTGCGCCGCGCTGCGTTCCGGGGCCTCAGCTCTTCTGCTTGGCGACGATCTTGTCCTTGATCTTGTCGTAGGTCGCCTCGGGCAGGATGTGCTTCTGCACCAGTTCATCCTTGCCCTTGTAGGGACGGCCCTTGATGATCGCGGCCGAGTAGGCCTTGCCGACACCGGGCAGCGCGTCGAGCTGATCGGCGGTGGCGCTGTTGACGTCGAGCAGGTCGTCCTTCGCCATCCCCGTCGTCTTCGCGTCGGGCGTTGCAGCCTTCGGTGCGGGAGCCATCTTGCTGGTTTCCGACTTGGCTGCGGGTGCAGCCGGCTGCGGCGATTGGGCCATCGACGGCGTGGCCGTCAGCATGCCGAGCGTGAGCGCGGTGGCGAGAAGTGAAGCGAGCGTGGTCTTGCGCATATGTCCCCTCCAGAGGAACGTTGATGTCAACGCTCAAGAGTTGGGGGTGCGTTCGTGGCGTTGCCGTGGCCGCGAAATGAACCGCAGATAAACCTGTCGAAGCATTATGCCGCAGGCATTTCGCGCGCCATTCAGCAGCGGTTCACGACACCGCTGAATGACGCTGCGCTTACTGTCCGGCGCGCAGCGCCTTCTCGATCTCGGCCTTCAGCACGGTGTTGACGTTCTCGGGCGTCACCGGGCCGACCAGCTTGTAGACGATGGTGCCCTCGCGCCCGACCAGGAAGGTCTCGGGTACGCCGTAGACGCCCCATTCGATCGAGGCGCGGCCATTGCCGTCGACGCCGACGATGCCGAACGGGTTGCCGTAGCGGCCGAGGAAGCGCCGCGCATTCTCCGGCGAGTCCTTGTAGTTGATGCCGATGATCTGGAAGCGCTTGTCCTTGCCGAGCTCGGTGAGCAGCGGCGCCTCGTCATGGCAGGGCACGCACCACGATGCCCAGACGTTGACGATCGAGACCTTGCCCTTGAAGGCGGCGGGATCGAGGCCGGGGACAGGTACACCGTCCTTCACCAGGCCGTCGAGCGCGGGCAGCGTGGTCTGCGGCGCCGGCCGGCCGATCAGTGCCGAGGGAATCCGCGAGGGATCGCCGCCATAGAGCCGGAGCCAGAACAGTCCGGCGAGGCCGAGGAAGATCACCAGCGGCAGCACCACCAGCAGGCGGCGCGCTTGCGGCGGACCGTTGGTCGCCTGCTCGCTCATCGGATGTCCGCCGCGCCGCGGCCGGAGCGGCGGGTGACGCCGCTGGCCTCGATCTCCTTCAGGCGCGACTGCTGCCGGCGATAGTCGGCGATGATCCAGACGATCAGCAGCAGCACGACGGCCGCGACCAGCGCATAGGACGTCACGATGAAGGAGGCGTAGGGACCAAGCGACATCGTCTCACGCCGCTCCGATCTCGCCGGACGCGCTTTGATCGCGCGATCCAGCCGTGAACGAGACGCGGCTCGCCTGCATCATTTGCAGGCTGCGCACGCGCCGGCGCAGGATCTCGTTGCGCATCGCGGCCAGATGCAAGGTGACGAACAGCAGCGAAAACGCGATCGCCATCACCAGCAACGGCCACAGGAACGCCTTGTCGAGCGTCGAGCCGCCCATGCGCAGCACCGAGGCCGGCTGATGCAGCGTGTTCCACCAGTCGACCGAGAATTTGATGATCGGGATGTTGATCGCGCCGACCAGGGTGAGCACCGCCGCCGCCCGCGCCGCGCGCGAAGGATCTTCCACTGCGCGCCACAGCGCGATCAGGCCGAGATACATCAGGAACAGGATCAGCACCGAGGTCAGCCGCGCATCCCATTCCCAATAGGTGCCCCACATCGGCCGGCCCCACAGCGAGCCGGTGACCAGCGCCAGGAAGGTGAAGGCGGCGCCGAGCGGCGCTGCGGCTTTCGCGGCGACGTCGGCCAGCGGATGCCGCCACACCAGCGTGCCGAGCGCCGCGACGCTCATCACGCCCCAGACGAACATCGACAGCCACGCATTCGGGACGTGGATGAACATGATCTTGACCGTGGCGCCCTGCTGGTAGTCGTCGGGCGCCATCGCCGACTGGGTGAGCCCGATCGCGAGCAGGATCGCGGTCGCGCCGGCGAGCCAAGGCAGGACCCGCGCGGTCAGCGCCAGAAACCTGGTCGGGTTGGCGAGGTCGGTCAGCGTCTCGGTCAGCTTCATGGCACCCTGATAGTCGTCCGCTGTGAGCGAAGCAATTGGCCGAATTCCCCTCGGCAAGATTTGATCTGGCTCATATCAATCCAGCCCGTGCCGCAGGCTCGCGGCGGCCGCAAACGGGCCGATCACGAGGCTGGCAAGCGACAGCGCGCACAGGATCGAGAACGGTGTTCCGAACGGCAACGGTCCCGAGATCGCCGCCTGCGAGGCCGCAACGCCGAAGATCAGCACCGGGATCGACAGTGGCAGCACCAGCACCGCAAGCAAGAGGCCGCCGCGATGCAGCGTCACCGCCAATGCCGCGCCGATCATGCCGGTGAAGGTCAAGGCCGGTGTTCCCGCCAGCAGCGTCGCCGCAACCGCAAGCGTTGCCGTGCCGTCGAGATTGAGCAGCAGGCCGAGCACCGGGGTCGCGATGATCAGCGGCAGTCCGGCCGCGATCCAGTGCGCCAGCGCCTTGGCCGCGCAGGCCAATTCCAGCGGCGTCCGGCTCATCACGATGAGGTCGAGCGAGCCGTCCTCATGATCGGCCGTGAACAGGCGGTCGAGGGTCAGCAGGCTCGCCAGCAGCGCGCCGAGCCAGAGGATGGCGGGGCCGAGCCGCGCCAGCAGCGCGAGGTCCGGCCCGACCGCGAACGGCATCAGCACCGTGACGGTGAGGAAGAACAGCACCCCGATCAGTGCACCGCCACCGACGCGCAGCGCGATCCGGATGTCGCGGCGGATCAAGGCCGTCAGCGCGCCCATGCCGCGCCTCCGTGGTGATTGTCGTTCGAGCCGACATATTGCCGCACAACCGGTGCGCTCCCTCCCCCCTTGCGGGGAGGGCTGGGGAGAGGGGTAGCCCCGGGCGAGGTGTTCGACGTGAATGTCGCTCTCGCAATCTCGGCCACTGATCGCAAAGCGACCAATGGACAGAGCCCGTCGTGTGGTACCCCTCTCCCTGACCCTCCCCCGCAAGGGGGGAGGGGACGGAGAGACCTGAGCGCCGCGACGAGAGATGGAACGGCTTGCTCATGCCGCGCCTCCCATCCGCAAATCGCGCGCGGCGATGCCGAGCGGCAGATGGGTCGCCGCGACGATCAGGCCGCCGCTCGCGAGATGCTCGCGCATCAGTCCGACGAACAGCGCCTGGCCGGCGGCATCGAGCGCCGAGGTCGGCTCGTCCAGGAGCCAGACCGGCCGCCGCACCGAGAGCAGGCGTGCGATGGACAAGCGGCGACGCTGGCCGGCCGACAAGTACGCTGCCGGCAGGTGGGAGGCGTGGTCGAGCGCCACCGCGGCCAGGCAGCGGCTGGCGTCCTCGGTCTGGCCGCCAAGGAATTCCCGCCAGAAGGAAAGATTTTCCGCGACGCTCAGCGCCGGCTTCAGGGCATCGCGATGCCCGAGATAATGCGCCTGTTCGGACAGGCTGAGTTCGGCGTCGCCGCCTTCGAGCGAGATCGATCCCTCGGCCGGAACCAAGAGTCCGGCGAGGACGCGCAGCAGCGAGGTCTTGCCGGCGCCGTTGGGGCCGGTGATCGCCACCGCCTCGCCTTCTGCTGCGGAAACATCGAGGTTGGAGAACACCTCGCGTCCGCCGCGCACGCATTTCAGATTTTGTCCGGAGAGCCGCATGGTTCGTTGTGTCACAGCCCTCTGAAATCTTTCGCTACCGCGTGAGAATTTTTGGGTCGCGTGATGCCGCCGCATGCTTGTCGGTGTGGCGGTGCTTCTAGAAAGGTTCTATAAGCCCGGAACTTGATGCACCACACACAACCGGCGGCCGCAAGCCACCCCCGGGCCATCCCTCGGCCAGTGTCGTTCGCCGGTGTTTAGTTACCCTTGCCGGGTATAACTGAGAATTGGGATTCCTCGCATGACCTCACTCGACAGCTTCAAATGCCGCAAGACCTTGAAGGTCGGCGCCAAGTCCTACGTCTATTACAGCCTGCCCCTGGCAGAGAAGAACGGACTGAAGGGTATTTCGAAGCTGCCATACTCGATGAAGGTTCTGCTCGAGAACCTGCTGCGCAACGAGGACGGCCGCACGGTCAAGAAGGAAGACATCGTCGCGGTGTCGAAGTGGCTGAAGAAGCGCCAGCTCGAGCATGAAATCGCGTTCCGCCCGGCGCGCGTCCTGATGCAGGATTTCACTGGCGTTCCGGCGGTGGTCGATCTCGCCGCGATGCGCAACGCGATGCAGAACCTCGGCGGCGATGCCGAGAAGATCAACCCGCTGGTGCCGGTCGATCTCGTGATCGACCACTCGGTGATCGTCAACTTCTTCGGTGACAACAAGGCGTTCGCGAAGAACGTCACCGAAGAGTACAAGCAGAACCAGGAGCGCTACGAGTTCCTGAAGTGGGGCCAGAAGGCGTTCTCGAACTTCTCGGTGGTGCCGCCCGGCACCGGCATCTGCCACCAGGTCAATCTGGAATATCTCGCGCAGACGGTGTGGACCAAGAAGGAGAAGATGACGGTCGGCCGGAAGACCGGCACCTTCGAGGTCGCCTATCCGGACTCGCTGGTCGGCACCGACTCGCACACCACGATGGTCAACGGCCTCGCGGTGCTCGGCTGGGGCGTCGGCGGCATCGAGGCAGAAGCCTGCATGCTCGGCCAGCCGCTGTCGATGCTGCTGCCCGAGGTCGTGGGCTTCAAGCTCAAGGGCCAGCTCAAGGAAGGCGTCACCGCGACCGACCTCGTGCTCACCGTCACCCAGATGCTGCGCAAGCTCGGCGTGGTCGGCAAGTTCGTCGAGTTCTTCGGCCCCGGCCTCGATTTCCTGTCGGTCGCGGACAAGGCGACGATCGGCAACATGGCGCCCGAATACGGCGCGACCTGCGGCTTCTTCCCGGTCGATGCGGCGACCATCGACTACCTCAAGACCTCGGGCCGCAAGGCCGACCGGGTCAAGCTGGTGCAGGCCTATGCCAAGGCACAGGGCCTGTTCCGCACCGCCAAGTCGGCCGATCCGGTGTTCACCACCACGCTGACGCTCGACCTCGGCGACGTCGTGCCGTCGATGGCCGGCCCGAAGCGCCCCGAAGGCCGCATCGCGCTGCCCGCGGTGTCGACCGGTTTCGCCACCGCGCTGGTCGGCGAATACAAGAAGCCCGAGGGTGAGCAGAAGCGCTACGCGGTCGAGGGCCGCGACTTCGATCTCGGCCATGGCGACGTCGTGATCGCCGCGATCACCTCTTGCACCAACACCTCGAATCCGAGCGTGCTGATCGGCGCCGGTCTCCTCGCGCGCAAGGCGGCCGCCAAGGGCCTGAAGGCCAAGCCGTGGGTGAAGACCTCGCTCGCGCCGGGCAGTCAGGTGGTGGCGGAGTATCTCGCCAATTCCGGTTTGCAGGCCGATCTCGACAAGGTCGGCTTCAACCTGGTCGGCTTCGGCTGCACCACCTGCATCGGCAATTCCGGCCCGCTGCCGGAAGACATCTCGAAGTCGATCAACGAGAACGGCATCGTCGCCGCCGCCGTGCTGTCGGGCAACCGCAACTTCGAAGGCCGCGTCTCGCCGGACGTGCAGGCTAACTACCTCGCCTCGCCGCCGCTGGTGGTCGCGCATGCGCTCGCCGGCACCGTGACCAAGGATCTCGCGGTCGAGCCGCTCGGCATCGGCAAGGACGGCAAGCCGGTGTTCCTCAAGGACATCTGGCCGACCACCAAGGAGATCAACGCCTTCGTGAAGAAGTTCGTCACCGCGACGATCTTCAAGAAGAAGTACGCCGACGTGTTCAAGGGCGACACCAACTGGCGCAAGATCAAGACCACGGAGAGCGAGACCTATCGCTGGAACATGGGCTCGACCTATGTGCAGAACCCGCCCTATTTCGAGGGCATGAAGAAGCAGCCCGATCCGGTCACCGACGTGGTCGACGCACGGATCCTCGCGATGTTCGGCGACAAGATCACCACCGACCACATCTCGCCGGCCGGTTCGATCAAGCTGACCTCGCCCGCCGGCAAGTTCCTCAGCGAGCACCAGGTGCGTCCCGCCGACTTCAACCAGTACGGCACGCGCCGCGGCAACCATGAAGTGATGATGCGCGGCACCTTCGCCAACATCCGCATCAAGAACTTCATGCTGAAGGGTGCCGACGGCAACATTCCGGAAGGCGGTCTCACCAAGCACTGGCCCGACGGCGAGCAGATGTCGATCTACGATGCCGCGATGAAGTATCAGGCGGAAGGCGTGCCGCTGGTGGTGTTCGCCGGCGCCGAATACGGCAACGGCTCGTCGCGCGACTGGGCCGCGAAGGGCACCCGTCTGCTCGGCGTGCGCGCGGTGATCTGCCAGAGCTTCGAGCGCATCCATCGCTCCAACCTGGTCGGCATGGGTGTGCTTCCGCTCACCTTCCAGGACGGCACCTCGTGGTCCTCGCTCGGCCTGAAGGGCGACGAGAAGGTCACGATCCGCGGGTTGCAGGGCGATCTGAAGCCGCGTCAGACGCTGACCGCCGAGATCGTCTCCGGCGACGGCGCGAAGAAGGATGTCCCGCTGCTCTGCCGCATCGATACGCTGGACGAGCTCGACTACTATCGCAACGGCGGCATCCTGCATTACGTGCTGCGCAAACTCGCGGCCTAACGCGGATTTGTGATCGGTGCCTCACTGCTTAGTGAGTAGCGGCTAAAAAGAAGGCGGCCTATGAAAAGGCCGCTTTCTCGCGTTTTGGGGCACGCAAGTTCAGGGACAACTTCATGCTCCGTACAAATACGGATGGAAATCATCACGACTGGTTCGCAGTATGACAGCGATGATGGCCTATAACTCGTTCTCGCGGTGGTCCAGCGCTCTCGGTATCTGCGCGATCGTTGCAGTCATTCGCCCAGCTCACGCCGATCCGCGTGCCGTCGTCGAACTCTTCACATCGCAGGGATGCTCGTCCTGTCCGCCGGCGGACAAGATCATCGGTGATCTCGCGAAGGACCCCAACGTCATCGCGCTGAGCATGCCGATCGACTATTGGGACTATCTCGGCTGGAAGGACACGCTGGCCGACTCCCGTTTCAGCGCGCGCCAGAAGGCCTATTCGCATATGCGCGGCGATCGCGACGTCTACACGCCGCAGGCCGTGATCAACGGTTCGGCGCATGTGATCGGCAGCGACCGCGCCAGCATCGAGAGCGCGATCAGGGATACCGAGAAGGGCGGCAGCGTGATGTCGGTGCCGGTGACGATGACGTTGAGCGGCAAGCAGATCAACGTGTCGGTGGCGGCGTCGAAGTCGCCCGCCGCATCGCGCGGCGAGGTCTGGATCTGCTCGATCTCGAAGTCGGTACCGATCTCGATCGCGCGCGGCGAGAACCGCGGCCGCGAAGTCATCTACCACAATGTGGTGCGCAACCTGCTGAAGGTCGGTGACTGGAACGGCTCGTCGGGGAGCTGGACCGTGCCGCTGGAGAACATCACGCGCGATGGCGTCGATGCCGCGGCGGTCTACGTCCAGGACGGCAATCGCGACCGGCCGGGTCCGATGCTCGGCGCCGCCTTTACCTCGCTTCGCTAGAGCCTGTTTCCGATTGAAGCGTCGTTGGGCCGCAGGCGAACTGCCGCACGGCCGAGGCCGCGGACCTGATTCAGAAACTTGCTGAAACCAATTTGCGTGTCGCTTCGGCACGCGCCGCGATCGTGCGCGGCAGGAGCGAGCCCAAAAACAAAAAGGACCAACTTTCGTTGGCCCAGTGTTTGGGATTTGACTCCCTCTGCGAACAGACCCGATCCCGACGGCCCCGGGGGGCTGGGGGCTGAGGAATCCGGAACCGAAAGGACCGGGTCAACGCAGGATTATCTTTTCGCAGGGCAGCGGGGCGGGCGATGGGCAGAAGTGGGGCAGCAATATGATTCTGCTAACGTTCCCGTGACTCTGCGATTTTCCGGACAATCCGTCGCGCCCAGCGTGGCTAAGGCCCGGTTGCATCGCGAATGGCCCCTTGCAGGGTCCCTCGCTTAGCGCAATCATGTCACTCTCGTGACGATCCCGAACAGGGGACACCGGTTATCGGGACATGATCGTTACCGAGATGAGCAGGAGGCGATCGATGAGTTTGATCTCGGAGGACACTGATCCGAGCGGGAATCGCGCCGCGGCGCGACCCGCCGCTGCCGTCCCCCAGCCCAACCGCGTGACATTCAATCGGCTCGAACTCAACCGCATCCTCAATCTCTATGGCCGCATGGTCGCCGATGGCGAATGGCGCGACTATGCGATCGACTTCCTGAAGGACCGTGCCGTGTTCTCGGTGTTCCGGCGGGCCTCCGAAATGCCGATCTACCGGATCGAGAAGGATCCCCGTCTGGCGCGCAAGCAGGGCATGTACAGCGTGATTTCGGCGACCGGCCTGATCCTGCGCCGCGGCCACGAACTCGAACGTGTGCTGCTCGTGATCGATCGCAAGCTGTCGCTGGTGTAAGCGCGGTCGGTCGACCCCCGTAGCCGCACTATGCCTCATGCAAAAGAAAAAGCCCCGGCCGCTAGGCCGGGGCTCGGAACGATCGGTTCGCTCGCGGCGCCTAGTCGCGCTGGCCGAGCAGCTGTAGCAGCAGCGTGAACAGGTTGATGAAGTTCAGGTAGAGCGACAGCGCACCCGTGATTGCCGCACGCTCTGCCATCACGCCGCCCTGCGAGGCGTAACCGTAGATGTAGTCGTTCTTCAGCCGCTGGGTGTCCCAGGCGGTGAGGCCCGCGAACACCAGCACGCCGACCACCGAGACGATGAACTGCAGCGCCGAGCTCGCCAGGAACAGGTTGACCAGGCTCGCGATGATGATGCCGATCAGGCCCATGAACAGGAACGAGCCCATGCCGCTCATGTCACGCTTGGTGGTGTAGCCGTAGAGGCTCAACGCACCGAACGTCGCCGCGGTGATGAAGAACACGCGCACGATCGAGGTGTGCGTGTACACCAGGAAGATCGACGACAGCGACAGGCCCATCAGCGCCGAGAACACCCAGAACAAGAGCTGGGCGGTCGCGGGCTGCAGGCGGTTGATGCCGGCCGAGATGACGAACACCATCGCCAGCGGGGCGAGGATGAACAGCCACTTCAGCGGGCTCACGAACATCGTGTAGCCGAACTGCGTCAGATAGGCGTTGCCGAACTTGGCGACGGCGGCGGACTGGTCGGTCGTCACCGCGCCCATGTAGACACCGAGCGCGGCAAGGCCGGTGATGGCCAGGCCGATGCTCATGTAGTTGTAGATGCGCAGCATGTAGGCGCGCAGACCGGCGTCGACGGCCGCAGCGTCAATGCGCCCGGCGGCCCGGCCGAAAGGAGAAGCGTAGTTGCGGTCTAGGTCCGACATGGTCGAATTCCCGTGGTTGGTCCCGGTGGAGCGCAAGGGATTTGCGGCGCCGGTGGTAAATCTAACTCAGATGGTCCGGTTTGCGGAGCATTAATTCCGTGTCATTCAAACCGACTATCTGACCTGACTGGTATGTGGGAAATTAACACATCGCACGCAACCTTCCACGCGCGGCTGAATGTCGCTCTGGCCTAGCATTATTAGGCAAAACGGCGCTTTCGCCGCTACAAATTGTCACAAATTCCGCAACACCGAGGCCGGCTTCTGGTTCAGCGCGAGCAGCGTGCCGGCGAGCCCCAATCCGACCGTGACGATCAGCGCGGCGACCACGACCAGGGTGGCGCTGCCGGCTTGCCAGATGAAACTCAACGTCATCAGCCGCGTCACGATCAGCCAGGCCGCGATCGAGCCGGCGATCACCCCGAACAGCGCGGTTGCAAAACCGATCATCAGATACTCCAGCGCGTAGGCGCCGAGCAGCCGCACCCGGGTGGCGCCGAGCGTCTTGAGGATCACGGCGTCATAGACGCGGTGGCGGTGGCCGGCGGCGAGCGCGCCGCCCAGCACCAGGATCGCCGAGATCAGGGTCACGGCGCTGGCGCCGCGGATCGCCAGCACCAGGTTGCTGACGACGCTGCCGACGGTCTCCAGCGCCTCGCGGACCCGGACGCTGGTCACCATCGGGAACGCGTCGGCGACCTGCTTGATGATGCGGGCGTCGTCATTGGAGCCCGCTTGGGTCGAGCTCGCGTGCGGTTCGGTCAGGGTGGCGACGTGGCTGTGCGGGGCGCCCTTGAAGGCGTTCGGCGAGAACACCAGCACGAAATTGATGCCGAGGCCCTGCCAGTCGATGGTGCGCAGATTGGCGATCTTCGCCGGCACGTCGCGGCCGAGCACGTTGACCACGATCTCGTCGCCGATCTTCAAGGACAGGCCGTCGGCGATCTTCTTCTCCATCGAGACCAGCGGAGGTCCGCTGTAATCCGGTCCCCACCATTCGCCCTCGACGATCTTCGACCCCTTGGGGATCTCGCCGGTGTAGGTCAGGCCGCGGTCGCTTTGCAGCACCCATTCGGAATCGACCGACGGCTTGAGCTGGTCGGCCTTGACGCCGCGCGCGGCGACGATGCGCCCGCGCAGCATCGCTACGTCCTCGACGGTCGAGTCCGGTGAGATCTGCTTGAGGAAGCTGCCGAAGCGGTCGGCCTCGGTGGAGGGGATGTCGATGAAGAAGAACGACGGTGCCCGTTCGGGCAGCGCGGCGAGAAATTGCCGGCGCAGATTGCCGTCGATCTGGGTGATGGTGACGAGCACCGCGAGCCCGAGCCCGAGCGACAGCACGACCGATGGCGTCAGCGCGCCCGGCCGGTGGATGTTGGCGATGGCAAGCCGCAGCATGGTGATGCGACTGCGCGGCAGCCGGCGCGCCACCGCCATCAGGATTTCGGCGATCCCGCGCAGCAGCAGGAACACCGCGATCGAGGCGGCGACGAAGACGCTGGCGACCCGCTTGTCATAGGCGAGCCCGATCGCGACGCCGATCAAGAGCGCGACCACCACGGCCATCAGCGCCAGATAGCTCCAGCGCGGGCGATGCCATTCGCTGGCGACGGTCTCGCGGAACAGCGCCGCCACCGGCACGTCATGGACCCGGCCGAGCGGCCACAGCCCGAACGCCAGCGCGGTGAGCTGGCCGTAGAGGAAGGAGAGCGCCAGCTCGTCGGGATGCAGCGCAGGCACCACCGGCAGCGGCAGCAGCTTGCCGAACAGGCCGACGATGACGAAGGGCAGCGCGGCGCCGAGCACGAGGCCGATGATCGAGCCGATCCCGGCCAGCACCACCACCTGCGTACAGTAGATCGTGAACACGTCGCGGCCGGTGGCTCCGAGCGCCTTGAACGAGGCGATGACGTCGCGGCGGCGGTCGATATGGCTCTTCACCGCATTGGCGACACCGACGCCGCCGACCAGCAGCGCGGCAAGACCAACCAGGGTCAGGAATTGGGTGAAGCGGTTGATGGTGCGCTCGAGCTGCGGCGAGGCATTGTTGCGGCTGCGCACCTCCCAGCCGGCTTCCGGTGCCGCGGCGCGCGCACCGTCGATCAGCGCGGTGGTGGCGCGATCGTCGTTGGCGCCGTCGGGCAATTTCACCCGGTAGATCCAGCGTACCAGGCTGCCCGGCTGCAACAGGTCGGTGGCGCGCAGGCTGGCTTCGCTGATCAGGAAGCGCGGCCCGAGGCCGACACCGCCGGCGAGCTTGTCGGGCTCTGCCGCCACCACGCTGCGGATCTGGTAGGTCGCGCTGCCGACGGTGACGCGGTCGCCGAGCTTCAGGTCGAGCCGCGCCAGCAAGGTCGAGTCGGCCGCCGCGCCAAAAACGCCGTCGCGTTCAGCGAGCAGCTCGGCGACCGGCATGTTGGGCTCGAGCGTCAATTCGCCGAGCATCGGATATTTGCCGTCGACCGCCTTGAGCTCGACCAGCGCCAGCTTGCCGTCTGCGCTGCGTGCCATCGCGCGCAGCGTGGCCGCGACCGACACCTCGCCGCGGGTGCGCAGATACGCGACCTCGTCGGGCTTGGCCTCGCGCGAGATCAGCGAGAACGCGACGTCGCCGCCGAGCAGCGTGCGGCCCTCGCGCGACAGGCCGTCGCCGAGGCTCGCGGCGACCGAGCCGACGCCGGCGATCGCCATCACGCCGAGCGCGATGCAGGCGATGAAGACGTAGAAGCCGCGCAGGCCGCCGCGCAACTCGCGCAACGCATAACGGAAGGCGAGCGACGACGCGCGGCTCTGCACCGCAACTTCGGACGCAATGCTCATGTGGCGGCAATACTCATGTGGCGGATTGTCCGTCGATGCGGCCGGAGCGCAGCCGCACCACGCGATCGCAGCGTTGCGCGAGCGCCAGATCGTGCGTCACCAGGACCAAAGTCATGCCGCGCTCGGCGTGCTTGGTGAACAGCAGATCGACGATCTGCTTGCCGGTCGACTCATCGAGATTGCCGGTCGGCTCGTCAGCGACCAGGATCGCGGGATCGGGCGCCAGCGCGCGTGCGATCGCGACGCGCTGCTGCTCGCCGCCGGACAGTTGCGTCGGATAATGATGCAGGCGTTCGCCGAGACCGACCGATCGCAGCTCCTGCGCGGCGCGCGCAGCGGCATCGGGATTGCCGGCGAGCTCGAGCGGCACGGCGACATTCTCCAGCGCCGTCATGGTCGGGATCAGATGGAACGATTGGAAGACGATGCCGACCTGGCGGCCGCGGAAGCGCGCCAGTGCATCTTCATTGAGGGCATTGAACGAGGTGCCGTCGACGACCACTTCTCCGCTGTCAGGACGTTCGAGGCCCGCCATCACCATCAGCAAGGTCGACTTGCCCGAGCCCGACGGGCCGATCAGGCCGATGGCCTCGCCCGCTGCCACACGAAGGCTGATATCTTTGAGGATATGAACCCGTGCCGCGCCGGTGCCGAGGGAGAGATTGACGTTCCTGACGGCAATGGTGTCCGGCTCGACGTCGGTCAGTGAAGAGGATTCGATGAGACTGTCCATGGTTCGGTCATATGGCACTTCCGCTGGCGCGGTCGAGGCCCGGTTGCGAATCTTCGTGCACATACTCGTGTTGCTTATGGGCTTGATGACGGCCGCAAGCGCGCAGACACCAAGCCAGGGGAAAGCTCCGGCGAAGCCGATCAAGATGGTGGTGCTGGGCGATTCCCTGAGCGCCGGGTACGGTCTTCCAGGCCCGGCGGCATTCCCGGTCCGGCTGCAAAAAGCCTTGGAAGCCAAGGGGATAAAGGTCGAGATGAGCAATGCCGGGGTGTCCGGCGATACCGCCTCGGGTGGGCGCGAGCGGCTCGACTGGTCGGTGCCCGACGGAACCGACGCTGTCATCGTCGAGCTCGGCGCCAATGATGCGCTGCGCGGCATCGATCCCGCGGTGACGCGCGCCGCGCTGTCCGACATCATCACAAAGTTGCAGGCGCGCAAGATCGCCGTGCTCTTGTGCGGCATGCTCGCGCCGCCGAATTATGGCAGTGACTATGCAGCGAAGTTCAACGCGATCTATCCGGATTTATCGAAATCGCTCGGCGTGCCGCTCTATCCGTTCTTCCTCGATGGCGTCGCTGCCAATGCCAAGCTCAACCAGGCCGACGGCATGCATCCGACGGCGGAAGGTGTGGACATCGTCGTGACGAATATTCTGCCCACGGTGGAGGCATTTCTCGGCGCAATATCAGGGCAACGCAGTTGAAACGCAGGCAGCGAGCCGTGTCATGTCCGTAGGTTTACGAGCTGTTAACGCCTCGTGCTTCGCAGAGTCACATAACTCGGGTACAAATAGTCATCGGTGATTCGTCGCCGGGCTTGTTACAGGGTGCGGGCTCCCAAAACCCGCGCCAAGCATCGAGGATTATAGCGATGCCGCGTCTGTTCACTGGTCTGGAAATTCCGGCCGATATCGGCCAATCCCTCTCCAATTTGCGTGGTGGCCTTCCTGGCGCACGCTGGATCGATCCCGAAAATTATCACGTCACTCTGCGCTTCATCGGCGACATCGATGGCCTCTGGGCCAACGAGATCGCGACGATGTTGTTTCGGGTGAACCGCAAACCGTTCGAGGTCAAGTTGCAGGGCCTGTCGAGCTTCGGCGGACGCAAGCCGCGCGCGGTGGTTGCCGCCGTCGAGCCGAGCCGGCCGCTGATCGAACTGCAAGCCGAGCTCGAGCGGATGATGCAGCGGATGGGGCTCGATCCCGAGGGCAGGAAATTCACGCCCCATGTCACGCTCGCGCGTTTGCATGACGCGTCGAGCCAGGACGTCGCGGATTATCTGTCCGTGCGCGGCTACTTCCCGAGCCGCACGTTCCTGGCGGACCGCTTCGTGCTGTTCTCGTCGCGCGCGTCGACCGGTGGCGGCCCCTACGTGGTCGAGGATGCTTACGAGTTCTGCGCGTAAGCCGTCCCGGGATCGCGTTTCCTGACGCTTGGTGAGGCCCGTGCCGCCGGCCGGGTATGCAAGGGCTTTTGGTTGCATACCCCATTCGCTTGCATACCCATTGGCACAATTCACGGCTTGCAATTTGCCGCGCACTAGGGCCGTAAGGTGGGCTCATGCTGTCCACCTCACCCAATTCGTTCCTCGAACACTATAAGGCCCTGGTCGCCTCCGGCGCGATCGAGGCCGATCCCGCGCAGGCCGTCGCCGCCGATGCGTTCGGCGCGCTGGACGAGCGGCTCGCGAGCTACAAGCCGCAGCGCAAGCAGAGCCTGCTCGGGCGGCTGTTCGGCGGCGACAAGGACGACAAGCCGCCGCGCGGGCTCTATGTCCATGGCGAGGTCGGTCGCGGCAAGACCATGCTGATGGACCTGTTCTTCCAGCAGAGCCCGGTCGAGCACAAGCGCCGCGCGCATTTCCATGAATTCATGGCCGAGGTGCATGAGCGCATCTATGGCTACCGCCAGCAGATCGCGCGTGGCGAGATCGCCGACGGCGACGTGATCGCGCTCACCGCGCAGGCGATCTTCGACGAAGCCTGGCTGCTCTGTTTCGACGAATTCCACGTCACCGACATCGCGGATGCGATGATCCTCGGGCGGCTGTTCGCAAAACTGTTCGATCTCGGCACCGTCGTGGTCGCGACCTCCAACGTCGCGCCGGAGGATCTCTACAAGGGCGGCCTCAATCGCGCGCTGTTCCTGCCGTTCATCGCGCAGATCTCCGACCATATGGATGTGTTGCGGCTCGATGCACGCACCGATTTCCGGCTGGAGAAGTTGTTCGGCGTCAAGATGTGGCTGGTGCCGGCGGATGCAGCCGCCGATGCCGAGCTCGATGCGGCCTGGCGCAAGATGACCGGCAACGCGCTCTGCAAATCGCGCGACATCGCGATCAAGGGGCGCGTGCTGCACGTGCCGTGCTGCTCGCACGGCGTCGCGCGCTTCAGCTTTGCGGAGCTCTGCGAGAAGCCGCTTGCCGCGTCGGATTACCTGAGGCTCGCGCACGACTATCACACGATCCTGGTCGACCACATTCCGGTGATGGACTACGCCGAGCGCAACGCTGCCAAGCGTTTCATCTCGCTGATCGACACGCTCTATGACAACGCCGTGAAGCTGATGGCCTCGGCCGCGGCCGATCCGGTGTCGCTGTACCTTGCGGAGGACGGCATCGAGGCGATGGAGTTCAAGCGCACGTCCTCGCGTCTGATCGAAATGAGCTCGGAATCCTATCTGGCGCTGCCGCACGGGCGCAAGGATTCCTCCGCAAGCGGCGCGACGACCGGCCTTGTCGAGACCTGAGCGCGGATTGACGTCAGCCTTGGATTCAGCCTCGAATTCAGTCTTGCGCGCGGCCCGGTTCGGAGCAATTTTTCGTGTCCCGACGGCGGACGCTGCTGGCATGCCTGATCGAATTCAAGGCAGGCCCGGCAATCCGCCGGGGCGGCGACTTGAATGGATCATTCGAAAGGGATAACCACCCTTGCAACCGACTTCCCTCCCTCCTGCACCAAGTTCAAAGGACTGATTTCCCATGGCACGCGACAAGATTGCACTGATTGGCTCCGGACAGATCGGCGGAACGCTGGCGCACCTCGTTGGCCTCAAGGAACTCGGAGACGTCGTGCTGTTCGATATCGCCGAGGGCGTGCCGCAGGGCAAAGCGCTCGACATCGCGCAGTCGTCGCCGGTCGACGGCTTCGACTCCAACCTGGTCGGCGCCAATTCCTATGAAGCGCTCGACGGCGCCAAGGTCTGCATCGTCACCGCGGGCGTGCCGCGCAAGCCCGGCATGAGCCGCGACGATCTCTTGTCGATCAACCTCAAGGTCATGGAGCAGGTCGGCGCCGGCATCAAGAAGTACGCCCCCGACGCCTTCGTCATCTGCATCACCAACCCGCTGGATGCGATGGTCTGGGCGCTGCAGAAGGCTTCGGGCCTGCCGCACAAGAAGGTGGTCGGCATGGCCGGCGTGCTCGACTCGGCGCGCTTCCGCTACTTCCTGGCCGACGAATTCAACGTCTCGGTCGAGGATGTCACCGCCTTCGTGCTCGGCGGCCACGGCGACACCATGGTGCCGCTGACCCGCTACTCGACTGTTGCCGGCATCCCGCTGCCCGACCTGGTCAAGATGGGCTGGACCTCGCAGGCTCGCATCGACGAGATCGTCGACCGCACCCGCAATGGTGGTGCCGAGATCGTCAACCTGCTGAAGACCGGCTCGGCCTTCTATGCGCCGGCCGCGTCGGCGATCGCGATGGCCGAGAGCTACCTGAAGGACAAGAAGCGCGTGCTGCCCTGCGCCGCCTATCTCAACGGCGAATATGGCGTGAAGGACATGTATGTCGGCGTGCCCACCGTGATCGGCTCCAAGGGTGTCGAGCGCGTCGTCGAGATCGAGCTGGCCGGCAAGGACCGCGAAGCCTTCGACAAGTCGGTCGGCGCGGTGCAGGGTCTGGTCGACGCCTGCAAGAAGATCGCGCCCGATCTGCTCGGCAAGTAATCTCATTCGGCAATCACCCGATAGGCGGTTTCGATCGCCTGTCGGGTGCAAGATGATGAAATTCCGACGGATTTTGTAGTTGCGCGAGCTTTGGTATATGGTATGCCAGCCTTCAAGGCTGACGTGAAGTTCGCCGCACGAGGGTTTGGGAGCGACTTTCCATGAATATCCATGAATACCAGGCCAAGGCGCTGCTGCATGAATTCGGCGTGCCGATCTCGCGCGGCGTCGCGGTGTTGAAGGCTGAAGACGCCGACGCGGCGGCCAAGCAGCTGCCCGGCCCGATCTGGGTGGTGAAGAGCCAGATCCATGCCGGCGGCCGCGGCAAGGGCAAGTTCAAGGAAGCCTCCGCCGGCGACAAGGGCGGTGTCCGGATCGCCAAGTCGGTCGCCGAAGTCGACGAGTTCGCCAAGCAGATGCTCGGCGCGACGCTGGTCACGGTGCAGACCGGCCCGCACGGCAAGCAGGTCAACCGCCTCTACATCGAGGAAGGCTCCGACATCGACAAGGAGTTCTATCTCTCGATCCTGGTCAATCGCGAGACCTCGGAGATTTCCTTCGTGGTGTCGACCGAAGGCGGCGTCAACATCGAGGACGTGGCGCATTCGACCCCCGAGAAGATCGTCTCCTTCTCGGTCGATCCAGCCACCGGCATCATGCCGCATCACGGCCGCACCGTCGCCGAGGCGCTGAAGCTGAAGGGCGATCTCGCCAAGCAGGCCGAGAAGCTGACCGCCCAGCTCTACGCGGCGTTCGCCGCCAAGGACATGGCGATGCTCGAGATCAACCCGCTCGTCGTCACCAAGCAGGGCCAGCTCCGCGTGCTCGACGCCAAGGTCTCGTTCGACAGCAACGCGCTCTACCGTCATCCGGACGTGGTCGCGCTGCGCGACGAGACCGAGGAAGACGCCAAGGAGATCGAGGCGTCGAAATATGATCTCAACTACGTCACGCTTGACGGCAATATCGGCTGCATGGTCAACGGCGCCGGCCTTGCCATGGCGACGATGGACATCATCAAGCTCTACGGCATGGCGCCGGCCAACTTCCTCGACGTCGGCGGCGGGGCCAGCGTGGAGAAGGTCGCGGCCGCGTTCAAGATCATCACCGCCGATCCGAACGTGAAGGGCATCCTGGTCAACATCTTCGGCGGCATCATGAAGTGCGACGTGATCGCCGAGGGTGTGGTCGCGGCGGTGAAGCAGGTCGGCCTCAAGGTGCCGCTGGTGGTGCGCCTCGAAGGCACCAATGTCGAGCAGGGCAAGAAGATCATCCGCGAGAGCGGCCTCAACGTCGTGCCCGCCGACAATCTCGACGATGCCGCGCAGAAGATCGTGAAAGCCGTCAAGGGAGGCTAACGATGGCCGATCATCTCGACGCTCCGACACCGCTGGAAGAGCACCGCAAGCTCGCGGTTTTCGCCGGCGAGTGGAGCGGCGAAGAGATGGTCTATCCGTCGCGCTGGACCGCCGGCGGTGCGGCCACCTCGCATGTCGTTGCGCGCATCGCGCTCAACGGCTTCTACCTGATCCAGGACAGCGTGCAGACCCGCGACGGCAAGGAAAGCTTCGCCACCCACGGCGTCTTCACCTACGACCGCGACGACCGGGCCTACAAACTGTTCTGGCACGATTCGCTCGGCTACTACCCGCCGTCGCCGGCCTCCGGCGGCTGGGCGGGCAAGTCGCTGGTCCTGGTGCGCGGCTCGCTGCGCGGCAATGCGCGTCACGTCTACGAGGTCGTCGACGACAACACCTACAGCATGAAGATCCAATTCTCGCCTGACGCGGAAGGCTGGGCCGATGTGCTCACCGGCGTGTACCGGCGTGTTCACTGAAACCATTCGCGAAAGCATCCCATGTCCATTCTGATCGACAAGAACACCAAGGTCATCTGCCAGGGCTTCACCGGCAAGAACGGCACCTTCCATTCGGAAGCGGCGATCGCTTACGGCACCAAGATGGTCGGCGGCGTGGCGCCGGGCAAAGGCGGCTCGACCCATCTCAATCTGCCGGTGTTCGACACCGTCGCCGAGGCGCGGCAGAAGACCGGCGCCGATGCCAGCGTGGTCTATGTGCCGCCGCCGGGCGCGGCGGATGCGATCTGCGAGGCGATCGATGCCGAGATCCCGCTGATCGTCTGCATCACCGAAGGCATTCCGGTGCTCGACATGGTGCGCGTCAAGCGTTCGCTGTCGGGTTCGAAGTCGCGGCTGATCGGGCCGAACTGCCCGGGCGTGATGACCGCCGGCGAGTGCAAGATCGGCATCATGCCGGCCAACATCTTCAAGCCCGGCTCGGTCGGCATCGTCTCGCGCTCCGGCACCCTGACCTATGAGGCGGTGTTCCAGACCACCCAGGAGGGCCTCGGCCAGACCACCGCGGTCGGCATTGGCGGCGACCCGGTCAAGGGCACCGAATTCATCGACGTGCTGGAGATGTTCCTGGCCGACGAGAACACCAAGTCGATCGTCATGATCGGCGAGATCGGCGGTTCCGCCGAGGAAGACGCCGCCCAGTTCCTCAAGGACGAGGCCAAGCGCGGCCGCAAGAAGCCGATGGTTGGTTTCATTGCCGGTGTCACCGCACCTCCCGGCCGTCGCATGGGCCATGCCGGTGCGATCATCGCAGGCGGCAAGGGCGACGCCGGTTCCAAGACCGCGGCGATGGAGTCCGCCGGGATCAAGGTGTCGCCGTCGCCGGCACGGCTCGGGCATACGCTCGCCGAGATGCTGAAGTAACCGCCTCCGAACGGAGCTTGCGGCGTATTTGGGTTGTTTTCCGGCGGTTCCCGTTCCGGGAACCGCTTTTGTCGGCCGATGTCAGTGTTCAACGCGCCGATCATTAAATTTTGAATTCAAATTCATTTCATAGTTCTTTTAGGCAGGAATATCCGTCCTAGATAGGGTAAAGGATATCGATCCAGCCGGCGCTCTTCCCAGACCGGCACTTGCGCCGTCTCCTGCGCGCGAACCGAAAAAATCACCAGGACTGCCCCATGTCTCGCCAAGACGCGAACGCTGCTTTTGCTCTCTCCTCATTCCTGCAGGGCACCAACGCCGCCTATATCGACGACCTGTACGCCCGCTACGAGCAGGACCCGTCGTCGGTCGACGCGGAATGGCAGGATTTCTTCAAGAGCCTGAAGGACGCCCCGGCCGACGTCCAGAAGAACGCCGAGGGCGCCTCCTGGGGACGCGACAACTGGCCGCTGACGCCGCGCGACGAACTGACCTCGGCGCTGGACGGCAACTGGGCCCAGGTCGAGAAGGCGGTCGGCAGCAAGCTCGCGGCCAAGGCGCAGGCCAAGGGTGCCGCGCTCTCCGACGCCGACGTGCATCAGGCCACCCGCGATTCGGTTCGCGCGCTGATGCTGATCCGCGCCTACCGCATGCGCGGCCATTTCCACGCCAAGCTCGACCCGCTCGGCATCGAGGCGCCGCGCGACCGCGAGGAGCTCGATCCACGCTCCTACGGCTTCACCGAGGCCGACTTCGACCGCAAGATCTTCCTCGACCATGTGCTCGGCCTCGAATACGGCACGCTGCGCGAGATCGTCCAGATCTGCGAGCGCACCTACTGCCAGACGCTCGGCGTCGAGTTCATGCACATCTCCAACGCCGCGCAGAAGGCATGGATCCAGGAGCGCATCGAGGGGCCGGACAAGGAGATCAGCTTCACGCCCGAGGGTCGCCGCGCGATCCTCAGGAAGTTGATCGAAGCCGACGGCTTCGAGAAGTTCTGCGATACCAAGTTCACCGGCACCAAGCGCTTCGGCCTCGACGGTGGTGAATCGCTGATTCCGGCGCTGGAACAGATCATCAAGCGCGGCGGCAATCTCGGCGTGAAGGAGATCATCGTCGGCATGCCGCATCGTGGCCGCCTCAACGTGCTGACTCAGGTGATGGGCAAGCCGCACCGCGCGCTGTTCCACGAGTTCAAGGGCGGTTCGGCCAACCCCGACTCGGTCGAAGGCTCCGGCGACGTCAAGTATCACCTCGGTGCCTCATCGGACCGCGAGTTCGACGGCAACAGCATCCATCTGTCGCTGACCGCAAACCCGTCGCATCTCGAGATCGTCGATCCCGTCGTGCTCGGCAAGGTGCGCGCCAAGCAGGATCAGCACGGTGATCCGCCTGACATGCGCATCTCGGTGCTGCCGCTCCTGATGCATGGCGATGCGGCGTTCGCGGGGCAGGGCGTGGTGGCGGAGTGCTTCAGTCTGTCCGACCTGAAGGGCTATCGCACCGGCGGCTCGCTGCATTTCATCGTCAACAACCAGATCGGCTTCACCACCTATCCGCGCTACTCGCGTTCGTCGCCGTATCCGTCCGACGTGGCGAAGATGATCGATGCGCCGATCTTCCACGTCAATGGCGACGATCCGGAAGCCGTGGTGTTCGCGGCCAAGGTTGCGATCGAGTTCCGGCAGAAATTCCACAAGCCGGTCGTGATCGACATGTTCTGCTACCGTCGCCACGGCCACAATGAGGGCGACGAGCCGGCGTTCACCCAGCCGGTGATGTACAAGAAGATCGCCTCGCACCCGACCACGCTGGAAATCTACGCCAAGCGGCTGGTCGCCGACGGCGTGATGACCGAGGGTGAGGTCGAGAAGGCCAAGGCCGACTGGCGCGCGCGGCTCGATGCCGAGTTCGAGGCCGGCGCCGGCTACAAGCCGAACAAGGCGGACTGGCTCGACGGCAAATGGGCCGGCTTCAAGATCGCCGACCAGGAAGAGGACGCCCGCCGCGGCGTCACCGGCGTCGATGTCGCCGTGCTCAAGGAGATCGGCCGCAAGATCACCAAGGTGCCGGACGGCTTCCATGTCCATCGCACCATCCAGCGCTTCCTCGACAACCGCGCCAAGGCGATCGACAGCGGCGTCGGCATCGACTGGGCAACCGGCGAGGCGCTGGCGTTCTGCACGCTGTTGCAGGAAGGCCATCACGTGCGCCTGTCCGGGCAGGATTCCGAACGCGGTACGTTCTCGCAGCGCCACTCGGTCCTGATCGATCAGGAGGACGAGAGCCGCTACACCCCGTTCAACCATCTCGGCGGCAACGACACCGGCCATTACGAGGTCATCAACTCGCTGCTGTCGGAAGAGGCGGTGCTCGGCTTCGAATACGGCTACTCGCTGGCCGAGCCGAATGCGCTGGCGCTCTGGGAAGCGCAGTTCGGCGACTTCGCCAACGGCGCCCAGGTGGTGTTCGACCAGTTCATCTCCTCGGGCGAACGCAAATGGCTGCGCATGTCCGGCCTGGTCTGCCTGCTGCCGCACGGCTACGAAGGGCAGGGACCCGAGCACTCCTCCGCGCGCCTCGAGCGCTATTTGCAGATGTGCGCCGAGGACAACATGCAGGTGGTCAATCCGACCACGCCGGCGAACTACTTCCACGTGCTGCGGCGTCAGCTGCATCGCGAAATCCGCAAGCCGCTGATCCTGATGACGCCGAAGTCGCTGTTGCGTCACAAGCGCGCGGTGTCGCGGCTCGACGAGCTCGGCAAGAACGCCACCTTCCACCGCATCCTGTACGATGACGCGCAGATGCTGCCGGACGAGAAGATCAAGCTGGTGCCGGACGACAAGATCCGTCGCGTCGTGCTGTGCTCCGGCAAGGTCTATTACGACCTGTACGAGGAGCGCGAGAAGCGCGGCGTCGACGACATCTACCTGCTGCGCATCGAGCAGCTCTATCCGGTGCCGCTGAAGGCGCTGGTGCAGGAGCTCGGCCGCTTCAAGGGGGCCGAGGTGGTCTGGTGCCAGGAAGAGCCGCGCAACATGGGTTCCTGGCACTTCATCGAGCCCTATCTCGAATGGGTGCTGAACCAGATCAACGCTGCCAACAAGCGTCCGCGCTATGCCGGCCGGCCGGCTTCGGCAGCGACCGCCACCGGTTTGATGTCGAAACATCTCGCGCAGCTCAAGGCGCTGCTCGATGACGCACTGAACTAACGATCTTCACCAACACCATGCCCCGCCTTGTGCGCAATTGCGCACCGGAGCGGGGCATCCGGTATCCCGCGTCATCCAGCAGAATGGCTGTCGTCACGGAGTACCGGATCGTTCGCTTTGGCGGATGGTGGCAGCCAAGTTCTACGACCGCACATTTTGCGACCGCAAGGCTATCGAGGAAAAGACCATGACTGAAATTCGCGTTCCAACGCTCGGCGAATCCGTGACCGAGGCCACCATCGGCCGCTGGTTCAAGAAGGCCGGTGAAGCGGTAGCGGTGGACGAGCCGTTGGTGGAACTGGAGACCGACAAGGTCACCATCGAGGTGCCCGCGCCGGTCGCCGGCACCCTCGGCGAGATCATCGCCAAGGACGGCGAGACCGTTGCCGTCGGCGCGCTGCTCGGCCAGATCAATGACGGCGCCGTCGCGGCCAAGCCCGCTGCTGCCGCTGCTCCGGCCAAGGCCGCCGCGCCTGCGCCCGCCGCGGCCCCGGCTCCGGCCGCCGCTGCGCCGAAGGCGCCCCCGGCGGATGCGCCGCTCGCCCCGTCGGTGCGCAAGCTGTCCGCCGAGAGCGGCGTCGATGCCTCCACCGTTCCGGGCTCCGGCAAGGACGGCCGCGTCACCAAGGGCGACATGCTGGCCGCGATCGAGAAGGCCGCCTCGGCGCCGACCCCGGTCAACCAGCCGGCCGCCGCCGTGCAGGTCCGTGCGCCGTCGCCGGCCGATGACGCCGCGCGCGAGGAGCGGGTGAAGATGACCCGGCTGCGCCAGACCATCGCGCGCCGCCTCAAGGACGTGCAGAACACCGCCGCGATGCTGACCACCTTCAACGAGGTCGACATGACCGAGGTGATGAAGCTGCGCGCGCTCTACAAGGATACGTTCGAGAAGAAGCACGGCTCGAAGCTCGGCTTCATGGGCTTCTTCACCAAGGCGGTCGTGCAGGGGCTGAAGGACATTCCGGCTGTCAACGCCGAGATCGACGGCTCCGACCTGATCTACAAGAACTACTATCACATCGGCGTCGCGGTCGGCACCGATCGCGGCCTGGTGGTTCCTGTCGTCCGCGACTGCGACCACAAGTCGATCGCCGAGATCGAGAAGGGAATCGCCGACTTCGGTCGCCGCGCCCGCGACGGTCAGCTCAAGATCGACGAGATGCAAGGCGGCACCTTCACCATCACCAATGGCGGCATCTACGGCTCGTTGATGTCGACGCCGATCCTCAACGCGCCGCAGTCCGGCATCCTCGGCATGCACAAGATCCAGGAGCGGCCGATGGTGGTCGGCGGCAAGATCGAGGTGCGCCCGATGATGTATCTGGCGCTGTCCTACGATCACCGCGTGATCGACGGCAAGGAAGCGGTCACCTTCCTGGTCCGCGTCAAGGAAAGCCTGGAGGATCCGGCCCGCCTGGTGCTGGATCTCTAAGATCGTCTCGCGTGCGGCGCCCGATCGGTTCGGGCGCCGCGATCCATTGGGCACTCACGTTTGGGGATCGATGTGACGGACAAGGTCGTTGTCATCACCGGCGGCAGCCGCGGCATCGGCCGCGCCACTGCATTGGCTGCTGCGGCACGCGGCTATCGTGTCGTCGTCGGCTACGCCACCAACCAGGCCGCGGCGGATGAAGTCGTTTCCTCGATCGAGGCCAAGAACGGCAAGGCGATCGCGGTGAAATGCGACGTCGGCAGCGAGGCGGACATCCTCGCGCTGTTCAAGGCCGCCGATGGCTTCGGCACGCTCGGCGCGCTGGTCAACAATGCCGGCATCGTCGGCAAGAGCGGCGTCCGCGTCGACGAGATGTCGGCGGAGCGCATCCAGCAGATGATGGCGGTCAATGTCACCGGCAGCATCCTGTGCGCGCGCGAGGCGGTGAAGCGCATGTCGACCAAACACGGCGGCAAGGGCGGCGTCATCGTCAATTTGTCCTCGGTCGCGGCCAAGCTCGGCGCGCCCAACACCTATGTCGACTATGCAGCCTCCAAGGGGGCGATCGATTCCTTCACCGTCGGCCTCGGCTACGAAGTCGCCAATGAAGGCATCCGCGTCGCCGGCATTCGCCCCGGCCTGATCGACACTGATATTCACGCCGCGGGCGGCGAGCCCGATCGCGCGCATCGGCTGGCCCATATGGTGCCGATGAAGCGCGTCGGCACCGCGGATGAAATCGCCAACGCCATCGTCTGGCTGATCTCGGACGAGGCCTCCTACGTCACCAGCGCGATCCTCGACGTGTCGGGCGGTCGCTAACCGCTGTTCCAGTTTCTAGCTACAGGACCTCAATCATGGCTTCTTACGATCTTGTCGTCATCGGTACCGGACCCGGCGGTTACGTCTGCGCGATCCGCGCGGCGCAACTCGGCATGAAGGTCGCCGTGGTCGAGAAGAACGCGACGCTGGGCGGCACCTGCCTCAACGTCGGCTGCATGCCGTCGAAGGCGCTGCTGCACGCTTCCGAGATGTTCGAGGAAGCCGGACACTCCTTCGCCAAGATGGGCGTCAGCGTCTCGGCGCCGAAGCTCGATCTGCCGGCGATGATGAACTTCAAGCAGCAAGGCATCGACGGCAACGTCAAGGGCGTCGAGTTCCTGATGAAGAAGAACAAGATCGACGTGCTCAAGGGCACCGGCAAGATCCTTGGCGCCGGCAAGGTCGAGGTCACCGGCGACGGCAAGACCGAGACCGTCGAGACCAAGAACATCGTAATCGCCACCGGCTCGGACATCGCGCGCCTGAAGGGCATCGAGATCGACGAGAAGCGCATCGTGTCGTCGACCGGCGCGCTGTCGCTGGACAAGGTGCCGGGCAGCCTGCTGATCGTCGGCGCCGGCGTGATCGGGCTCGAGCTCGGCTCGGTCTGGCATCGCCTCGGTGCCAAGGTCACCGTCGTCGAATTCCTCGACCGCATCCTGCCCGGCATGGACGGCGAGGTCGCCAAGCAATTCCAGCGCATCCTGGAGAAGCAGGGTTTTGCCTTCAAGCTCGGCGCCAAGGTCACCTCGGTCGACACGTCCGGCAAGACGTTGCAGGCCAAGGTCGAGCCGGCTGCCGGCGGCGCTGCTGAAACCATCGAAGCCGACGTGGTGCTCGTGTGTATCGGCCGCGTGCCCTACACCGAGGGCCTCGGGCTGAAGGAAGCCGGCGTCGCGCTCGACAACCGCGGTCGCGTCGAGATCGATTCGCACTTCTCGACCAGTGTGAAGGGCATCTATGCGATCGGTGACGTCGTCGCCGGTCCGATGCTGGCGCACAAAGCGGAAGACGAAGGCGTCGCCTGTGCGGAGATCATCGCGGGCCAGGCCGGCCACGTGAACTACGACGTCATTCCAGGCGTTGTGTATACCACGCCGGAAGTGTCGTCGGTCGGCAAGACCGAGGAAGACCTCAAGCAGGCGGGCGTCGCCTACACCGTCGGCAAATTTCCGTTCACCGCGAACGGCCGCTCCAAGGTCAACCAGACCACTGACGGTTTTGTGAAGGTTCTCGCAGATGCGAAGACCGATCGGGTGCTCGGCGTCCACATCGTCGGCATCGAGGCCGGCGAAATGATCCATGAAGCCTGCGTTCTGATGGAATTCGGTGGTTCAGCGGAAGATCTGGCGCGCACCTGCCACGCCCATCCGACCCGTTCGGAGGCGATAAAGGAAGCCGCGCTTGCGGTCGGCAAGCGCGCCATCCATATGTGATCGAACGTCCGGCGCGAGCCGGGCTGTAGCATGATCCGGAAGAGTGCGAAGCGGTTTCCCGGAAGGATCATGCTCAAACCAGGAGCTGAAGCGCGATGATTCAACCCGGTCTCATCGCGCTTTAGGATCACAGTGATGTTGCGCCGCCTGCTTCAGCCGGTCTGGGTCCTGCTTGCGATCATCTTCCTGATCGAGGCCTGGCTATGGGACCATGTCGAGCCGATCGTGGCGCGCGTGGTGGCGTGGATTCCGCTGCGCGCGCTCAAGCAATGGCTTGCCGACCGGGTCGATGCGCTGTCACCGGCGATGACCCTGATCGTGTTCGTGGTGCCGCTGATCCCGCTGTTTCCGCTCAAGCTGGTCGGGCTCTGGCTATTGGCCAACCAGTACTGGTTCAGCGCGGTGTCGCTGATCCTGTTCGCCAAGATCGTCGGTGTCGGCGTCACCGCGTTCCTGTTCGACGTCACCCGGTCGAAATTGCTGGAGATGCCGTGGTTCGAGGCACTCTATAATTTCGTCGTGGCGCTGCGCGCCAAGGCCACCGCACTGGTCGAGCCGGTCAAGCGGCGCGTCCTCGACATGATCCGTGGCGACGGCGACAGCTGGTCGGCGCGCACGCTGCGCCTGATCGCCCGCTTCCGCAAAAGCGTGCATCAGACCAGCAAGGTGCTTTAGGCAGCCCTGTCGCTCTCGTCATCCTGACAGGATGTGAAGCTTTGTCCTCATCCACCGCTGTCGTCGCCCGGCTCGACCGGGCGATCCAGTACGCCGCGGCCTGTCGGCTCAAGCACGACCGCCTCTGGAATACTGGATCACCCGCATGCGCGGCTGATGACACTGAGCAAGCCAAATTCCGCGACCCTGGCAGGGTGACGGAGGTAAAGCGAAGCCTCGCCTCAATGCAGATGCAGCAAATGCGGCTGCAACAGGCCAAGCAACGTCATCGCGATGCCGGCGAGCGTCACCAAGCCGGACACCCAGGCGAGCGCCGCGATCCCGGTGATGATGGTCGCGGACGCCAGCACGATGGCGATCTGGAAGGCCGCGGACGCCAGCTCGAAGTGATGATACTTCGCGGTGGCCTCGTCGCGCTCGTGCTCGGCGTGCTTGGCACGTTCGGCGAGTTGCTCCGAACCCTCGCCGGTGTCCGGCTCCGAGCGGTAGCGCGCCGCGGTCTTCTGCCAGTCGTCGATCTGCTTCTGGAGCGCGGCCTTGGCCGCCTCGTCGGTGGTGGTGGCGAGGTTCAGCTTGCCCTGTTCGGCCGCGGTCTGCACCGCGGTGCGGCGGATGCTCTTGGCCTGGAAGAAGGCCCAGAGGTTGGACGCCTCGACATTCTTGCTGATCGATTCGGTCTGGGCGCCCTTGCCGAGCGTTTCGGACAACGCCAGGCACAGGGCGATCACCGCGATCAGGAGCGCGATCTTCTTGTTCTCGCCCGAGGCATGCTCGGCATGCTCAGCGTGCTCCATACTTTCATGTGCGCTCATGATTCCCCCTCCGGATGAGACCGCGCCACGATTGCCGAATGCAGCGCACAAGGCAAGGGGCGGAGGGTTTATGGCAGCCGTATGAAGATGAACGGCGCCTTACTTTAAACGCAGATACGGGCGTTCAGCCGCGCGGGTGCGCGGAGCGATAGACCTCGAGCAGGCGCTCGCTGTCGATGCCGGTGTAGATCTGCGTGGTCGACAGCGAGGCGTGGCCGAGCAATTCCTGGATCGCGCGCAGGTCGCCGCCGCGGCTCAAGAGATGCGTGGCGAAGGAGTGCCGCAACGCATGCGGCGTCGCGCTGTCGGGCAGGCCGAGCGCGCCACGCAGCCGCTCCATGGTGAGCTGGATGATGCGTGGGCTCAAGGGGCCGCCACGCGCGCCGACGAACATCGGTCCGGTCGGGCTGAGCTGATGCGGGCAGATCGCCGCGTAGTCGGCGATCAGTTGCAGCACGTTTTGCAGCACCGGCACCATGCGGGTCTTGTTGCCCTTGCCGGTGACGACCAGCACGTCGCCTTCGCCCGGCTTCGGCACGTCGCGGCGCTTCAGCCCGAGCGCCTCGGAGATGCGCAGGCCCGAACCATAGAGCAGCGCCATCACGGCGGCGTCGCGCACCAGGATCCAGGTCTCGCGCTCCTCGCCGGCGCGCTCGTCGGCGTCGGCGAAACGCCTCGCCGCCTCGACATGGATCGGCTTCGGCAGGCTCTTGGCGATCTTCGGCGCGCGGATCGCCGAGAGTGCGCCGACCTTGCCCTTGCCCTCGCGCTCCAGGAAGCGTCCGAACGAGCGCAGCCCGGCCAGCGCCCGCATCAGCGATCGCCCGCCGATCTCGTCCGCGCGCCGCATCGCCATGAAGGCTCTGACGTCGCTCGCCTCGAGCGCGGAAAATGCCGCAAGCGTCACCCGTGCGCCCCAGTGCTCGGCGAGGAACGCCAGGCACTGCCGCACGTCGCGGGAATAGGCCTCGAGCGTCTTCGGCGACAGCCGCCGCTCGGCGCGCAGATGCGACAGCCAACGCGTCATCTCCTGCGTCACCGTCGTATCGGCGCAGTCGAGTGCGAGCGGTGCAATGGGCTGATCGGTCCGGGCCATCTCAAGGGCTATTGGCGCTGCGATTCTCCTGATTATATCGCACTGCCTTCGTTTACTGTTCGCTAAGACCGCGAAGCAGTGCTAGTCCGCCGCAAAGTTTGATTCAATGGACCATCCCACGCGCCCCAACCCAGCCTCGGTATCGACGTCAGGAATCGTCGATGTGCTGGTGCCTGTGGCGCTGAACCAGACCTATTCCTACCGCGTGCCGCGCGGCATGGCGCTTGCGCCGGGCGACGTGATCTCTGTTCCGCTCGGGCCGCGCGAGGTGGTCGCGGTGGTGTGGGCCGAGAATGCCCGGCCCGATCCGCGGTTGCATAACCGGCTCAAGGACGTCAGCGAGAAGCTCGATGTTCCGCCGCTCCGGGCGGAGCTGCGCCAACTGGTCGACTGGGTCTCCAACTACACGCTGTCAGCGCGCGGCATGGTGCTGCGGATGACGCTGCGGATGGGCGAGAACCTCGGGCCGGAGCGGATGCGGCTCGGCGTGCGCCTGGTCGGGGAGCCGCCGCGGCGGCTGACGCCGGCGCGCCAGCGCGTGATCGAGGTGCTGTCGGACCGCCTGCTGCATGGCAAGTCGGAGGCGGCGCGCGAGGCCGGCGTCAGCTCCGGCGTGATCGATGGCCTGGTCGACGAGGGCACGCTGACGGTCGAGGTGATGCCGCCGCCGGCCGCGCCGCCGGTGCCGGATCCCGCCTTTGCGCAGCCGGATTTCTCGCGCGAGCAGCGCAGCGCGGTCGACATGCTGCGGACGCTGGCGGCGAGCGGCAGCTTTCACGTCGCGCTGCTCGACGGCGTCACCGGCTCCGGCAAGACCGAGGTCTATTTCGAGGCGATCGCCGAGAATATCCGCCGCGGCAAGCAGACGCTGATCCTGATGCCGGAAATCGCGCTGACCGGCCAATTCCTGGACCGCTTCGCGCAGCGCTTCGGCGTGCGGCCGCTGGAATGGCACTCGGAGCTGACGCCGCGCACCCGTGCGCGCAACTGGGCCGCGATCTCGGAAGGCAAGGCACCGGTCGTGGTCGGCGCCCGCTCGGCGCTGTTCCTGCCCTATGCCGATCTCGGCCTGATCATCGTCGATGAGGAACACGACCAGGCCTACAAGCAGGAGGACGGCGCGCATTATCACGCGCGCGACATGGCGGTGGTCCGCGCCCATATTGCCAAGATCCCGATCGTGCTGGCGTCGGCGACGCCGTCGGTCGAGAGCGAGGTCAATGCGCGCAAGGGGCGCTACCAGCGCGTCGCACTGCCGTCGCGGTTCGGCGGCCAGCACATGCCGCATATCGAGGCGATCGACATGCGGCGCGCGCCGCCGCCGCGCGGGCGGTTCATCTCGCCGGTTCTGGCCGAGCAGATTCGCCACGCGATCGAGCGCCGCGAGCAGGCGCTGTTGTTCCTCAACCGCCGCGGCTATGCGCCGCTGACGCTGTGCCGCGCCTGCGGCCACCGCTTTGCCTGCACGATCTGCGACGCCTGGCTGGTCGACCATCGCTTTCGCCAGCGGCTGGTCTGTCATCATTGCGGCTTCTCGATGCCGCGCCCGAACATCTGCCCGCACTGCGCGGCCGAGGAATCGCTGGTCGCGGTCGGTCCCGGCGTCGAGCGATTGCAGGAGGAGGCCGCGAGCATTTTCCCCGAGGCCCGTACCATGGTGCTGTCGAGTGACCTCATCACCTCGATCGAGACCATGCGCAGCGAGCTCAACGAGATCGCCGAGGGGCGCGTCGATATCATCATCGGCACCCAACTGGTGGCGAAGGGGCACAATTTCCCGCGGCTCAACCTGGTCGGCGTCATCGATGCCGATCTCGGCCTGAGCAACGGCGATCCGCGCGCTGCCGAGCGCACGTTCCAGCTCCTGAACCAGGTGGTTGGCCGCGCCGGGCGCGAGCAGGGCCGCGGCGTCGGCTATCTGCAAACCCACCAGCCGGAGCATCCGGTCATCAAGGCCCTGATCGCGAACGACCGCGAGGCGTTCTACGCCAGCGAGATCGAGATCCGCGAGCGCACCGGCTATCCGCCGTTCGGCCGGCTGGCGAGCCTGATCGTCTCCGCCGGCGACCGTCCGACGGCGGAGGGCTTTGCGCGCAAGCTCGCCGCGGTGGCGCCGCTCGACGAGCGGATCCAGGTGCTCGGCCCCGCCGAGGCGCCGCTTGCCGTCATCAAAGGCCGCTACCGCTTCCGCCTGCTGGTGAAGTCGCTGCGCAATGTCGACTTGTCACAATATCTGCGCGACTGGCTGGCGGCGGGTCCCAAGACCAAGGGCAATCTGAAGCTCGAGGTCGACGTCGATCCGCAGAGCTTTTTGTAGTTGTCTGGCCCCGTCCTTCCGAGCGCGCGCTTCGCGCGCCCCGGAAAGACGAAAAGAAAAAGCCTGCCGTCATTGGCGACGGCAGGCTTTCTGGCGCGAGGCGGGCCTCGCAGCCGTTACGCAACGCAACGCTTACTAAAGCTTTAGGAAACGACCTCGGCGGTGACACGGCCGACGCCGCGACCGGTCAGGCCGATGGCGCGGGCTGCGCCGGTGGAGAGGTCGAGCACGCGGCCGCGGATGAACGGGCCACGATCGTTGATGGTGACGACGACGCTGCGGCCGCCATGGGTGACGCGCAGCTTGGTGCCGAACGGCAGCGAGCGGTGGGCGGCGGTCATGGCGTTCTGGTTGAAGCGCTGGCCGGAAGCGGTGCGGCTGCCCGACTCATTGCCGTAGAAGGAGGCCATCCCCGAGAACGTGTGGCCGCCGGACGGCTGGATCGATGCATTGGCGTCGCGCCAGGACGAACCTTCGGCGCGGGCGTGGTGATGATGGTGGTGGCAATGATGATGGTGCCTGGACTTCGCGGACGCCTCCGTCACGCTGCCCCCGACCAGGATAGTTGCGGCGACAAACGCGAGCGCCGTACGCGAGCGGGTTACATTGCCCGCCGCCTTCTTGATATTCAGCATTGATAAGACCCTCAGACAGTATTGCCACGAGCGTGGCAAGTGGAACCCCCGTCCCTTCGTTGACCAAGGCCGTTTGATTTCGCAATGAGGCACGAATTGGGCAGTAAATCCCAATTGTCTCGCGCTGAAATATCTTGTTACCGCTTCAGGCTATTCACCCGCGATTCTTAAATCTTGTCCGTTAACCACTCTTTAACGATATCTATACTCACGAATACTGATTAGCGAGGCTGCGGTAAGTTTTCGGTAAGTATTCGCCAAATGGAGCGGCCGGGCCGTCCCGGGTTCCTTGCATTCGCGGCCATGGGCCCATGCAGATTCCGATGGAACAAATTCGGGTCGGCGAGAATGGAGGCCGTTGTGCCGAATTTCCGCGCCTCGAATTTTTCGCCTCGGTCGCTCCCTGAGCGCCCGCAACGGTCGCCAAAAAGCGCATGCGACAAGGCGGCTCTCACGATGCCGTCATGTTGCACCTGCGCGATTGCTATGTTAGCAAAGCCGCGATTTTAACGATCCCGGCACGTCCTGTGCCGGTCGAAAATCGAAGTCCCGCTTGAATTCCAAGGGCTTGGATCGCTAGGCGCTGCTTTGGTGGCGACGGTTTTTCCCTTGCGAATTTGACAGCAAAAAAGAGCGAGCTCGTGGCTGCTGAAGATCCGTCCGTTTCGGGAGTTTCCGGTCGTTATGCAACGGCCCTGTTCGAGTTGGCGCGCGACGAGAATTCCGTCGACCAGGTGAGGGGCGATCTCGACAAATTCGAGGCCATCCTCAACGACAGTGCCGACCTCAAGCGCCTGGTGCGCAGCCCGGTGTTCGCCGCCGACATCCAGCTCAAGGCGCTGAGCGCGGTGCTCGACAAGGCCGGCATCGCCGGCACCACGGCCAAGTTTCTCAAGGTGCTGACCGCCAACCGCCGGCTGTTCGCGGTATCCGATGTGATCCGCGCCTATCGCGCGCTGGTGGCGAAGTTCAAGGGCGAGGCGACTGCCGAAGTCACCGTCGCCGAGCAGCTCAATGACAAGAATCTCGACGCGCTGAAGGCCGCACTGAAATCGGTGACGGGCAAGGACGTCGCGCTCAACGTGAAGGTCGATCCTTCCATCATCGGTGGCCTGGTGGTCAAACTCGGCAGCCGCATGGTGGATAGCTCGCTTCGCACCAAACTCAATTCGATCAAGAACGCGATGAAAGAGGCAGGCTGATGGACATCCGCGCCGCAGAAATTTCTGCGATCCTCAAGGACCAGATCAAGAATTTCGGCCAGGAAGCCGAGGTCACCGAAGTTGGCCAGGTGTTGTCGGTCGGTGACGGTATCGCCCGCGTCTACGGTCTCGACAACGTTCAGGCCGGTGAAATGGTCGAGTTCGAGAACGGCACCCGCGGCATGGCGCTCAACCTCGAAACCGACAACGTCGGTATCGTGATTTTCGGCGCCGACCGCGAGATCAAGGAAGGCCAGACCGTCAAGCGCACCCGCGCCATCGTGGACGCGCCGGTCGGCAAGGGTCTGCTCGGCCGCGTCGTCGACGCGCTCGGCAATCCGATCGACGGCAAGGGCCCGATCCAGGCGACTGAGCGCAAGCGCGTCGACGTCAAGGCGCCCGGCATCATTCCGCGCAAGTCGGTGAACGAGCCGATGGCCACCGGCCTCAAGGCGATCGACGCGCTGATCCCGATCGGCCGTGGCCAGCGCGAGCTGATCATCGGTGACCGTCAGACCGGCAAGACCGCGATCGCGCTCGACACCATCCTGAACCAGAAGCCGCTCAACGCCCAGCCGGACGAGAGCCAGAAGCTGTACTGCGTCTACGTCGCGGTCGGTCAGAAGCGCTCCACCGTTGCGCAGTTCGTCAAGGTGCTCGAAGAGCAGGGCGCGCTGGAATACTCGATCGTCGTTGCCGCGACCGCGTCCGATCCGGCGCCGATGCAGTACATCGCGCCGTTCACCGGCTGCACGATGGGCGAATACTTCCGCGACAACGGCATGCACGCCGTGATCATCTATGACGATCTTTCCAAGCAGGCCGTCGCCTACCGCCAGATGTCGCTGCTGCTGCGCCGCCCGCCGGGCCGCGAAGCCTATCCGGGCGACGTGTTCTATCTGCACTCCCGCCTGCTCGAGCGCGCCGCCAAGCTCGGCAAGGACCATGGTTTGGGCTCGCTGACGGCGCTGCCGGTCATTGAAACCCAGGCCAACGACGTGTCGGCCTACATCCCGACCAACGTGATTTCGATCACCGACGGCCAGATCTTCCTGGAGACCGATCTGTTCTTCCAGGGCATCCGTCCCGCTGTGAACGTCGGTCTGTCGGTGTCGCGCGTCGGCTCCTCGGCGCAGACCAAGGCCACCAAGAAGGTCGCCGGCAAGATCAAGGGCGAGCTCGCGCAGTACCGCGAAATGGCGGCGTTCGCGCAGTTCGGCTCCGACCTCGACGCCTCGACCCAGCGCCTGCTGAACCGCGGCTCGCGCCTGACCGAGCTCTTGAAGCAGCCGCAGTTCTCGCCGCTGAAGATGGAAGAGCAGGTCTGCGTGATCTGGGCCGGCACCAACGGCTATCTCGATGCGCTTCCGCTCAACAAGGTGAAGGCCTTCGAGGATGGCCTGCTGTCGCTGCTGCGCGGCAAGCACGCCGAGATCCTCAACGCGATCCGCGACAGCCGCGACCTGTCCGACGACAGTGCCGCCAAGCTGAAGGCGGCGGTCGACGGCTTCGCCAAGACGTTTGCATAACGAATGGGGCGCCGCCCGGCTCGACCGCCGGGCGTGACGAACGGAGGCTTGCGATCTGACCATCATGGTCGGATCGCCGGGGTGAACGAAGAATGGCGTCACTAAAAGACATGCGGGTCCGCATCGCCTCGACCAAGGCGACGCAGAAGATCACCAAGGCCATGCAGATGGTCGCAGCCTCCAAGCTGCGCCGCGCGCAGAACGCCGCCGAGGCGGCGCGGCCCTATGCCACCAAGATGGATGCGGTGATTTCCAACATCGCCGCCGCGGCCAACGGCTCGCCCGGCGCGCCTGCGCTGCTCGCGGGCACCGGCAAGGACCAGGTCCATCTGCTGCTGGTCTGCACCGGCGAGCGCGGCCTGTCGGGTGCCTTCAACTCCGCCATCGTGCGCCTGGCGCGCGAGCGGGCGCAGTCGCTGTTGGCGCAGGGCAAGGACGTCAAGTTCTTCTGCGTCGGCCGCAAGGGCTACGAGCAATTGCGGCGGACGTTCGAGAGCCGGATCGTCGAGCACCTCGACCTGCGTTCGGTGCGGCAGATCGGCTTCGTCCATGCCGAGGACATCGCCAAGAAGGTGCTGGCGCGGTTCGAAGCCGGCGAGTTCGACGTCTGCACGCTGTTCTATTCGCGCTTCCAGTCGGTGATCGCGCAGATCCCGACCGCGCAGCAGATCATCCCGCTCGAAGTGGCCGCGCCCGCCGCCAACGCGGCTCCGTCCACGTCTTATGAGTACGAGCCGGAAGAAGACCAGATTCTCGGCACCCTGCTGCCGCGCAACCTTGCGGTGCAGATCTTCCGCGCGCTGCTGGAAAACAACGCCTCGTTCTATGGCGCGCAGATGAGCGCGATGGACAGCGCGACGCGCAACGCGGGCGAAATGATCCGCAAGCAAACCCTGATTTACAACCGGACCCGTCAGGCCCAGATCACGAAGGAGCTGATTGAAATCATCTCCGGCGCTGAGGCGGTCTAAGGCAGATTTCGAAGGAGAACAGTCCATGGCTACAGCAGCCAACCAGATCGGTCGCGTTACCCAGGTCACGGGCGCCGTGGTCGACGTGCAGTTCGAAGGCCACCTTCCGGCGATTCTGAACGCGCTCGAGACCAAGAACGGCGGTAACCGCCTGGTGCTCGAAGTCGCACAGCATCTCGGCGAATCGACCGTCCGCACCATCGCGATGGACATCACCGAAGGTCTGGTGCGTGGCCAGGAAGTCACCGACACCGGCGAGCCGATCCGGGTGCCGGTCGGCGAGGGCACCCTCGGCCGCATCATCAACGTCATCGGCGAGCCGATCGACGAAGCCGGTCCGATCAAGTCCGACGGCCTGCGCCCCATCCACCAGGAAGCGCCGAGCTACACCGACCAGTCCACCGAGGCTGAAATTCTCGTCACCGGCATCAAGGTCGTCGACCTGCTCGCTCCGTACGCCAAGGGCGGCAAGATCGGCCTGTTCGGCGGCGCCGGCGTCGGCAAGACCGTGCTGATCCAGGAGCTGATCAACAACGTCGCGAAGGCGCACGGCGGTTACTCGGTGTTCGCCGGCGTCGGCGAGCGCACCCGTGAAGGCAACGACCTCTATCACGAGTTCATCGAATCCAAGGTCAACGCCGATCCGCACAATCCGGATCCGAGCGTGAAGTCGAAGTGCGCGCTGGTGTTCGGCCAGATGAACGAGCCGCCGGGCGCCCGCGCCCGCGTCGGCCTGACCGGCCTGACGGTCGCCGAGCACTTCCGCGACCAGGGCCAGGACGTGCTGTTCTTCGTCGACAACATCTTCCGCTTCACCCAGGCGGGTTCGGAAGTGTCGGCGCTGCTCGGCCGTATTCCTTCGGCCGTGGGTTATCAGCCGACGCTCGCCACCGACATGGGCGCGCTGCAAGAGCGCATCACCACCACCCAGAAGGGCTCGATCACTTCGGTGCAGGCGATCTACGTGCCGGCCGACGACTTGACCGACCCGGCGCCCGCCACCTCGTTCGCGCACTTGGACGCCACCACGGTGCTGTCGCGCGCGATCTCGGAAAAGGGCATCTATCCGGCGGTGGACCCGCTCGACTCGACCTCGCGCATGCTCTCCGCGCTGGTGGTCGGTGAAGAGCACTACAACACCGCGCGCCTCGTCCAGCAGATCCTCCAGCGCTACAAGTCGTTGCAGGACATCATCGCCATTCTCGGCATGGACGAATTGTCGGAGGAGGACAAGCTGACGGTGGCCCGCGCCCGCAAGGTCGAGCGCTTCCTGTCGCAGCCGTTCCACGTCGCCGAAATCTTCACCGGCTCGCCGGGCAAGTTCGTCGACCTCGCCGACACCATCAAGGGCTTCCGCGATCTCTGCCAGGGCAAGTACGATCACCTGCCGGAAGCCGCGTTCTACATGGTCGGCACCATCGAAGAAGCCGTCGAGAAGGGCAAGAAGCTCGCCGCCGAGGCGGCCTGAGCTTCGAGATGTCGTCATCGCCGGACCTGATCCGGCGATCCATCGCACCAGCAGTAGTTTGACTGATGGACCCGCGGGTCGAGCCCGCGGGTGACAGCGCAAAGAACGGAAAGACCATGGCCACCTTCCACTTCGATCTCGTCTCTCCCGAAAAGCTCGCCTTCTCCGGCGAGGTTGATCAGGTTGACGTCCCCGGCGTGGAGGGTGATTTCGGCGTGCTCGCCGGACACGCGCCGGTCGTCGCCACGATTCGTCCGGGTATCCTGACGATCACGGCTGCCGGCAAGAAGGAGAAGGTGATCGTGCTCGGCGGTCTCGCCGAAGTGTCGGACAAGGGCCTCACCGTGCTCGCCGACGTCGCGACCGCGCTGGCCGAACTCGATCGTGCCAAGTTCGCCGAGACGATCAGCGAGATGCAGGAAAAGCTCTCCGAGAAGGAGGGCTCCGAGCTCGACCACGCGATCGAGCGGCTCGACCACTTCAAGAGCATCCAGCACGAGCTCAACGCCACGGCCATGCACTAAGGCGCGGTTGCCGACCCGCGATCGCGCCTTTGCCGGGTGAGCCGGCAGCCCTCGTGAAATAGCTCACACTTTTCCAGTCATCATCCCCCAGGGACATTGAACGATTCAATGTGCGCCCCGCTTCGGCGTGCGCCGTTGCTTGTTGTGCCGGCGCGGGTCTGGCGGCATTCTGCCGCGCACATTCCGGGTTCGGGGGCTGCTACTCATGAACCCGAGGCTGCCGCGATCGTCGCGAACGATACCGGGAACGTGCAGAGCGCGATCGATGACAAGCAAGGGCGCGGTCCGGACGGTGTGATGCGGTTTACAGCAAGGCCTGTGCACATATGACAAGCTGCGGCACATTGACGAGCCGGGCCAATCGCCTGGCGATTTCCCCCCGGACATGACGGACGATGCCGTGCTGACTTTCTCCACCGATGCTCTCCGCCCGCAGGACCGTTTCGAGCACTGGTGCGACGTGCGCGGCAAAAGCCTGTTCGGCGTCACGATCGAGCTCGACCGCGACAAGCGCCCGGATTTCCGCGGGCACTTTTCCGCGACGCCGGTGGGCGATGCGGTGCTCGCCGAAATGTCGGCGTCGTCCTATCGCGTCAGCCGGACCTCGTCGGACATCGCCCGTGTGCCGAGCAACAGCCTGCAACTCGCGTGGCAGGTGCGCGGCCCCGGCCACCTCAATATCGGTCGCGATCGTGTTCAGTTCGTGCGCAACGGAGACCTGGTGTTCGGCCACTCCAATCTGCCGTTCTTCTCGACGCCCGAACGGACCGACGGTTTTCATTTCTTCAGCCTCAAGATCCCGGTCACCGACGAGCTTGTGCTCGGCACGAGGATCGAAGATGCGCCGCCGGTCGCGCTGGCTCGAGATGCCAGCCTGACCCGGCTGGTCGGCGCCATGTTCCGCGCCATGACGCGCGATCCGGCGCAGGCCGGGCAGTTCGCCGTGGAAGTCACCCATATGGTGCGCCTGGCGCTGCTCGCGCGCGGACGCCTGCGGCCGCGCCAGGATGAAATCCGCGCCGCGCTGCATGCGGGCTATCTCCACGCGGCGCGCGAAATCCTGCGGCGCGATCTGCACCGTGCCTCGCTGACGCCGGCCGCGGTCGCCGCCGAGCTCGGCATCTCGCTGCGGCAATTGCATGCGCTGTTCGAGCCGACCGGCCTGTCGTTCGCGCGGACCTTGACGGCGGCGCGGCTGAAGCAGGCGCGGCGGCTGCTCCATGCCGCGCAGGAGCGCGGCATCGACGAGGTCGCGTTCGCGTGCGGCTTCGACAGCATCGCGACGTTCTACCGCGTCTTCCGCGCGACCTATGGCATGACGCCGGGCGATGCGCGGCGGATTCAGCCGGCGAATTCCGCGAACCGGGTCGCAACCGCGCGATAGACCTCGCGCCGGAACGGCACCACGAGATCGGCGACGCGGTCGAGGCGCTCCCAGCGCCATTGATCGAACTCCGCGGGCTGGCCGTTGCGCGGCGTCAACGGATCGATCTCGGCGTCGCGTCCGGTGAAGCGCAGCGCAAACCATTTCTGGCGCTGGCCACGGAATTTCGCCAGCCGGTGCGAGGCCGGCCCGTCATAGGCCGGGAATTCGTAGGTCATCCAGTCGGTCTCGCCGAGATAGTCGGCGCTGACCGCCCCGGTCTCTTCCCATAATTCGCGCATCACGGCCTGGCGCGGATCCTCGCCCGCGTCGATGCCGCCTTGCGGCATCTGCCATTCGAGGCCGGGCAGCACGATCTCCGGACCGTCGTCCTTGATCCGGTGGCCGATCAACACGCGCCCGTCGGCGTTGAACAGCGCGATGCCAACGTTGGGGCGATAAGGCTTCTCTGATGACATCTCGATCGGTACGTCGCAGGTCTATTTCGCCGCCAGGCCGGCGAATTCCTTCACGACGCGCTCATAGACCGGGCGCTTGAACGGCACAATCAGTTCCGGCAGATTCTTCATCGGCTCCCAGCGCCAAGTGATGAACTCGGCCTTGTGGCCGCCGCCGGGGTTGGCGACGTTGATCTCGTTCTCGCTGCCGGTGAAGCGCAACGCGAACCACTTTTGCCGCTGGCCGCGATAGCGGCCCTTCCAGGCGCGGCCCGCGACGGTGCGCGGGATGTCATAGATCAGCCAGTCCGAGACCTCGCCGAGCTTCTCCACCGATTTGACGCTGGTCTCCTCATAGAGTTCGCGCCGGGCGGCCTGAAAGGTGTCCTCGCCGGGATCGACGCCGCCCTGCGGCATCTGCCAGACATGGGTGTCGTCGACATGCTCGATGCCGCCCGCGCGGCGTCCGATGAAGACCAGTCCGGCAGCATTCAGCAGCATGATGCCGACGCAGGTTCGATAGGGCAGGTCTTCATAACGTGCCATGCTGCCGCTACCTCACACAGTTCTGGAGCCGCCGGACCCGGCCCCCCGGCAAGGTCTCAAGCTGCACCAACGGATTGATCTTTAGCCCGATTTTGATTTCAGCATCGCCGTTGTCAATGGCACAAGCATGATGCCCTTGGAGTCCAGTGTCTTGAGCCAGGCGCCGAGCCGCTCGATCGAGACCGGCAGGGCGGACGCCACGCCCACGGCCGTGCCGCGTTCCTTGGCGATCGTTTCCAGCTTGACCAGCGCGCGGTCGATCTCCGCCGACGTCGGAACCGCGTCGATGGCGAAGTCGGCCTTGGCGAACGGCAGCGACTGGCCCGCAGACAGGGTCTGCGCGACGCTGCGTGGGGTGGAACCGTCGTCGAAATAGCTCAGGCCCCGCTTGGCCGCTTCGCGGATGATGGGTTGCATCACCGGATCGGTCGCGACGAACCGGGCGCCCATGAAATTGGCGATCCCGGCATAGCCCTGCAAGCGGCTCAGGTGCCAATAGAAGCGGTCGAGGTTCTGCTCGCTGCCGAGCGTGGTCAGCAGGGTCTGCGGCCCCGGATCGTTGTCCGGATAGTCGAACGGCTCCATCGGGATTTGCAGCAGGATCTCGTGGCGCTGCGCCCGGGCGCGTTCCGCGAGCTTGCCGGGGTCGGCACCGTAGGGCGTGAAGGCCAGCGTCACGGC